>JAVKSM010000237.1:0-1558 GCA_039583705.1 Pseudonocardiaceae bacterium | reverse complement strand
ACGCCGAGTCCGGCGCTGAGTTGGGGGCGGACCAGGCCGCCGCGCTGCGCGGCGTCCTCACGTCGGGGGCGTTCCTGGAGGTCATCTGCGCTCCAGCCGGAACCGGGAAGTCCTTCACCGTCGGGGTGATCGCCGACGCCTGGCACCACCCCACCGAGGCTCGGCGGGTGTTCGGCCTGGCCCCCACCCAAGCCGTCACCGAACTCCTCGCCGGCGACGGCCTCACAGCGGCGAACCTCGCCGCCTGGACCGCCACCCAACACCGCCTGGGCACCGGCCCTGCCAGCGCGACCGACGAACCGTGGCGGTTGCGGGGCGGTGACCTCGTCGTCGTCGACGAAGCCGAGATGGCCACCACGGCGCACCTGCTGGCGGTGGCGCAGCGCTGCGCGGCCGCCGGGGCGAAGCTGCTGCTGGTCGGCGACCCCGCCCAACTGTCCGCGGTGGGACCGGGCGGGGCGTTCGCCGACCTCGCCCAGCGAGCACCCCGTTACGAACTCGCTGAGGTGCGCCGCTTCACCCAAGCCTGGGAGGGACCCGCCAGCCTGCGGCTGCGGGAGCGCGACGTCGACGTGCTGGCCGACTACGCCACACATGGCCGGTTGGTGGCGGTGGACGGCGGTGGTGGGGGCACGGTGGAGCGCGCCGGGGACCAGGCCGCCCGCAACTGGCTCGCCGACACGCTGTCCGGCAAACAGGCGCTGCTGCTGTGTGACACCAACACCACCGCCGCGCGGCTGAACATGCACCTGCGCGACGAGCTGGTCCGCCTGCACCACGTCGAATCCCAGGGCGTCGGCCTCACCACGCACGGCGGGGTCGCCGGCGTCGGGGACCTGGTGCAGGCCCGCCGCATCGCCTGGCACTTGCGTGGCTTTGAGGGCAACAGCTACGCGCCGATCAACCGCCACACCTACCGCGTCCAAGCCACCCGCACCGACGGCGCGCTGGTCGTCGCCCGCGTCCTCGGCCGCGACGCCGACGGTGACGAGATCGTCGCGGCGCCGATCGTGCTCCCGGCCGACTACGTCGCCGACCACGTCGCCCTGGGCTACGCCTCCACCCAGCACGCCGCGCTCGGGCGCACCGTCGACACCGCGCACACCGTCATCGACCCCGCCACCACGAGCCCGGCCTCGCTGTATGCGGGGCTGAGCCGGGGCCGGGAGGGCAACTGGGCCTATGTCACCACCCGCGCCGTCTCACCGGAAGCGGAGACCGGCGAGACGCTGGACGTGCACCCCGTCACCGCGCACGCGGTGCTCGCCGGGATCCTCGACCCGGACACCGACGAGCAGATCCCCGACCGGAACAGCTCCGCCCTGACCTATCAGGAAGCCGCCGCCGAGCAGGCCAAGTCCACGCCCACCTTCCTTGACCCGCTCATCGACGACGCCGCCACCCTCGTCCACGCCGCCCGGATCAGCGCGGTGCTGGACCGGCTCGCGGCGCAGGGGGTGTTGCCGGCGGAGCGGCGGGCTGAGCTGGCCGCCGACCAAGACTGCACCCGGGCGCTGGCGCAACTGCTGCGCACGGTGGAGCTCGCCGGCCACGACCC
>JAVKSM010000236.1:0-1588 GCA_039583705.1 Pseudonocardiaceae bacterium | reverse complement strand
GGGCGATCGCGGACGCGGCCTGCGACACCCTCGGCTGGGTCCGCCCCGACGGGCGGCGCAAGGACATGTCCGCCCGCGTCGCGCTGCTGCGCATGGCCGACGACGGGCTGCTCACCCTGCCCCCCGCCCGCACCGGCAACGCCAACGGCCGCGGCCGCTGGCCGCGTCACCTGCCCGACACCGACCCGCAGCCCCCGCTCACCTGCACGCTCGCCGAAGCCGGCCCGCTGCAGCTACGCCGGGTCGACGATGCGGCGACCTCGCGCGCCTGGAACCGGCTGATCGCCACCCACCACTACCTCGGCCACACCCCGCTGCCCGGCGCGCAGCTGCGCTACCTGCTCACCAGCGAACGCCACGGGATCCTCGCCGCGGCCGGCTTCGCCGCCTCCGCCTGGGCGTGCGCCGCCCGCGATACCCACCTCGGCTGGGACGCGGCGACCCGCGCGGCCCGGCTGCACCTGCTCGTCGGCAACGCCCGTTTCCTCATCCTCCCGCACGTGCGCGTCCGCCACCTCGCCTCCCACACCCTGGCCCGGCTCACCGCCGCGCTGCCCGGCGACTGGGCGCGCGCCTACGGCTACCGGCCCCTGGCGGTGGAGACCTTCGTCGAACGCGACCGGTTCACCGGCGCGAGCTACCGGGCCGCGAACTGGACCCACGTCGGGGCCACCACCGGACGCGGCAAGTGCGACCGGACCCACCAGCGGGCGCTGGCCGTCAAAGACGTCTACCTCTACCCGCTGCACCGCCGCTACCGGGAGCTGCTCACGCAGCCGTGAACCCGGCCCCGTTGCCCCGGCAGGCCGGCGGCGTCGCCGCCTGCACCACCGCGATCGCGAGCAGCTGACTGGACGGGGCGAGCAGGTCCGCCAGCGCCAGCGCGGCCACCAGACCCGGCCAGCGCCCGGCCGCCTCGTAGGCGCACACCCGCCTGGCCAGCCCGGCCCGCACCGACACGCTGTCCACCGCGCGGGTGGCCGGTCCGATCGCCCGGGTCACCGCCGCCTCGTCATGGTCGAGAAGCGCGGTGCGCAGCCGGTGCAGCGCCGGCGGGTCGACCTCGGGCAGCGTCACCCAACACGCCGGATCCCTGCTGGCCAGCACGGCGAGTCGCTCCCACGCCTCGTCCAGGCAGTGCTCACAGCAGTCCAACTGTTCCGCCCGCGCCCGCGCCGCCGCGACCAGAAACGCCCGATCCGCCGCGCGGCCCGCCGCGTCCCCGCGCACCCCGCAGCAGCGTTTGACCCGCCGCCCACTGCCACACCCGCACGCTGAGTTCCGCGACACCACCGGCGCTGTTGTCGTGCTCACCCCGCCATGCTGACAGCCCTCCACCCGATCCCCCAGCCGCCACGCCCGTCGGTTGGCCACCCCGGCGGAAGGCGAATGGGGATGGGATCACCGAATACTTACCTTCCTGCATTCCTCGAAGCGGCTTGGAACTCGCCGCGGCTGCGAGCGCAACTGAGTGAGGTGGCGAGCTCGACGAGCGGCTTGTACACACTGAGCGTCGGCAAGCTGTCGCGCCTGCAGGTGCCGGTCCCTCCGAGTGACCAGCAACTGGAGGCGACTGAGCGCCTTCGAG
>JAVKSM010000235.1:0-1604 GCA_039583705.1 Pseudonocardiaceae bacterium | reverse complement strand
CGCCACCGAACCAGGCACTGGCGAACGGCGCGCCGAGGCGGGCAAACTGCTTGGCGGTGGGCAGCTTGCCGCGGCTGGCGACGGCCATGTTGACCCTGGCGGGCGAGTTCGCACAGCGGTTCTTCCCAGGCGCGGCGCAGCGCGGTCTCAAGGTGTTCGGCGGCTCAGGTGCGGCGGGGGCCGGTGACGATGTCGCGGAGGATCTCGAATCCGTCGCGGCGGGTGTCGCCGCCGGTGCTGATCGTCAGCCCCAGCCCGACCTGGCGGACTTCGGTCCAGATCTGCTGCAGGGGTGGGTTCTCTGCCTCGCCCAGCAAACCATCAGCCACGGCACGGAGATACAGGTCGTCCAGCGCGGCGGACGGGTACACGACGAGCAGGCCACGCGCCGGGTTGGCGGCCAGCAGTGCCTGGTTACCGCTGATCAGGCCGCAGCGGTGTCGGATGATGGCGGGCAGACGCAGGTGCCCCTGCATCGTGCCCGAGGGTGGTTCGACCACTACGTGCACGCGCTGCGTCATCGCACGCGACTCGTCCTCCCGCAGGTCACCTGGTGTCGAACACGCGCATGCCGGTGCCGGTGACGCGTGCCAGCAGGGGCCGGCTGGTCGGCCACGAGCGCTTCTATGTCGTCCCCGTTGCGTAGCCGCAGCCAGAGCTGATCAAACAGATCTGGGCTGCCGCCGCTGGTGGGGAAGCAGGCCCGCACGCTGTGGTTGAGCAGGCTTGTCGCTCCAGTGGCCGACTCCGGATGCGCTTGTCGCGCATGAGCACTGCGGCGTCGACCTCGTCGACACTGGTGTCGTAGACGGCGGCACCCTGGTGGCGGGGCTCGCCGGCCGCGACGAACTCGGCTACGGCCTCGGTGCGGGCGCCGCTGGTCAGGGTGGGGTTCACCGAAGCCGTGGTCGGGATCGAGAACGACCGGAACCGAGCTGTCGGCGGCGTTGACCGAGCCGGTGTGGCGAGCCTGCGCCCGCGCCGCGGCCGACGACACCCCGGAAACGCTGGTCGACGAGCAGGTCCGGCGCTGGTCCGGCACGTGGTCGACGCTACGGGCCTGGTTCGCCGGCACCGAAGGGCAGGCCCGGCGGCTCCGTCGACAACTGCGCGACCTGGTCGCCCCCTGGGCGCGCAGCATGCAGCTGCTGATGGAGTCGGGAGGGGCGGTTACCCGGCGCGCCGAGTTGCTGCGCCTGGCGACGGCGATCGAGCGCGCGCCGGACGAGTGCGGGGCGTGGCGTCTATGGGACACGGCGACCGGCAGGTTCGCCGCCCGGAACCTGCTGCTGCCGGCCGACGGTGCCGACGACCCCGCGGTCGTGGTCGGACGCCCCACCGTCCCGGTCACCCCCCGCTTCCGCGAAGCAGGGGGTGAAGGTTGCGGTCGGCCGCCGCCCGGCCCCCGGGACTTCTCCGCCGGGCGGCCTGTGGCACCGCGGCGGAACCCGGCTCTCGACATGAACGAGGTGTCGGGCCCGGAGCTGGATCTCGTCCTGGAATTCCACGGGCGGGCGGTCACTCGCGGATGAGCTCGGGGCCCTCGTACTCGGCGAAGTCGGCGAAGTCCTTGACGTTGATGGTGGCGAGCGGCACTTCGCGGA
>JAVKSM010000234.1:0-1618 GCA_039583705.1 Pseudonocardiaceae bacterium | reverse complement strand
GATGCGCTTGGAGTAGCCGAGCACGCTGGTGGGGGCGGCGGCCTTGTCGGTGGAGATGTTGACGAAGCGCTCGACGCTATCGGCGAACCCCTGTGCGTACCGCAGGGATCCCAACTGCAGACGGTCAGACGGTGTCATGCCTCGGGGGCAGGTTGCCGGCAATCTGAACGCCGAAGGGTGACGCTGCCAGCAACAGATCAGCTGGGAGCTGCTGGCTGTAGCCCACAGGCGGCCGTCTGGCCCTACCGGCTCGTCCGAACCAGGCGATCCCGGCGAGATCACCGCGCGGGTCGTGGCGGACGTGGTAGCGGATGCCGTGGAAGCCGGCTGCCTGGAAGCCGTTGGCCCAGGCTTGTGGCCCGGTGTAATCAGCGGTGGCGCTCAGCTCACCCGTGACGCCGAAGCCGTAGGCGGCGGCCGACGTGAGATCGGCCACGAGCATGTCGACGGTGAGGGTGGCGGTGAGCAGGCGGCGGTCGGCCAAGAAATCCTGGGAGAGGATGGTCAGGCCACGGGTCACCTCCAACAGGGCGGCGAGCGGTTCTTCGGCCAAATAGCACGTGCCGTGCGGTACGGGAAGGTCGAAGCGACCCGAGCCGTCGGAGGAGAACCACCACGCGGAGCGCCGAACACGGTGCACCCGGTACAGAGCCGAGGCTGCGGGGATGACCCGAGCCGGGAACCCGGTGAGGTCCTCGGGCGGTGCGGTCAGTGGCTCAGACGGGCCGCGGTGCGCTCGGCCGCTGCCGCCAGGACGCCGGCAACAGTCGGGTCACCGAGCACAGATGCTGGGGTCCGGCCATCGAGCTCGTCCTGGCCGGTTGCCAACCACGTGGCCACGGTGTAGGCGTCGACGCCAGCAGCGGCAAAGGCGCCAAGCAGTGCGGGGACGACGTCGTAGGGCCTTCCGGTGCTGGGATCGAACTGGAAGGCAGGGAAGGCCATGCCACCGCCGTGACGGGCGAGGCCGAGGAGCCGGTGCCGGGCGGCAAGGTCATAGACCGCCTGGCGGGTGGCCACGCCCAGCAACTCCATCGTCTGGCGCACGTCGAGCAGGGCACCCAAGTGGTCCTGCCAGGCGGTCGCGCTCTGCACGAGCAGGGCGGCCCGGCGGCCCACCTCAGCTGCCTCGGTTGCCGCCGCGCCCGCCAAGGCGCCGCGCTCGACGAGGGTGGCTCGGAAGGCGTCGACCGCTGTGTCAATGGCGCTGGTCATCACCTAGATCATCCCGCTCTGCCCCCAGCTTGTCAAGAACTGTCAAGACGCCGATGTGTCGCTGCCGGGGCGCGCAGGGGTCCTCGGGCCCTTCGAGCAACTGGCGCGCCAGACTTGGCCGAGCGGCAGCTGTCAGCGTTGACCAGGTCAGGCCTCGTCCAGGTAGCACAAATCAACGGCAACGGCGTGCTCGCACCAGCTCCTCGGGTCGCCGTCCGTACACTCGCACTCCCTGCTCAACGGGCCTCCGCCGTTGGGGATCGAGCAATCACCGAGCAGCATCGTTCGGTTTAGCGGCTCGGTCATCACCAGCCAATGGCCGTGGTCTGGATGGTGAGCTGCACGGCCTCGGGCACGGTCATGAAGTAGCGGGTGACCTCGGGGTCGGTGACGGTGATGGGGC
>JAVKSM010000233.1:0-1619 GCA_039583705.1 Pseudonocardiaceae bacterium | reverse complement strand
GTACAGGGCCTGCCAGCCGCCGGGAACGCCCAACTCGCTGGCGATTCCCGCCAGGGAGTCGCCAGGCCCCACGGTGTACCGGGTGCTGCCTGCCGCGCCGGGCAGGGTCAGCATGGTCCCCACGCCGATGAAGTTGGGGTTCGGTCCGATGACGCTCCGGTTGGCGGCGTACAGGGCCTGCCAGCCGCCGGGAACGCCCAGCGCGGTGGCGATAGCGGTTAGGGAGTCGCCGGGCCGCACGGTCCATACGGCGGGGCGCTGTGCCGGGCGGGCGGCCCGGGCTGCTTTGGTGGTCGCTGACTCACTGGCCAGGATCACCGGGGTGGTACTTTTCGCGGTGCTGATGCTCGTCACGGTGCTGATGCTTACCGCGGTGCTGCCGCTCGCATGGGACGGTCCGGATGTCCGGAAGCCGGCCATTGCCGTCAGCGGCAAGACGCACCAGGCGAGCACCACGCACGCGGACATGGTCCACTTGCGCATGATGGTGCTTACTTCCTTCCTGGGGATTCGGTGCCGGCGTGATCTGGCCGGACACCGGAGGGCTTGAGCCTTGAGGAAGGAAGTTGACTAGGCCGGGGGAACCTCCGGCAGGAAAGAGCGCCACACTGGCCCCGCGCCGACCCGGCGCTCCAGCCGCAGCAGGAACAAGAGGGCAGCGGCGAGCGCGGCGGCGCAGGCCCCGCCGAGGGCTACACCCCCGCCACCGCTGAGTCCGCTGGCACCGCCACCGCCGCCGGGGCCGCTCGGCCCGGCGGGCGCGCCGCCGGCAGGCCCACCAGGACCGCCGGGGACTTGGGGTGGTGCCAGCGGCATCGAATTACGCGAGTTGCCGCTCGTCCCCGTCGACCTCACGGACGGCCCGGAGTAGGTGGCCTTGTCGGCGCTTGGGGCGACCTTGTCGGCGCTGGGGGCGACTTTGTCGGCGCTCGGCGCGGACTGGTCAACGCTGAGGGCGGCGGCCTGTGGCACGGCGGCGTGCGTGGCGCTGACCGTCGTTTGCGCGGCCGCCGGGGACTGCACCGACGACCCGGTCAGCGCGACGACCGGGGACACCATGGGAGTGACGGCCGGCGCGGCCGCGCTCGTTAGCGGCGCGACGGCCACGGTCACGCTCGACAGGACCGGCGCGACAGCGGTGGTCGCCGGAGCCAGCAGCGGCGCCACGCTCGCCAGGACCGGGGCGGTCACCGGAGCAAGCGCTTGCGTCACCGGGGCCAGCAGCGGTGCGACCGCGCCGGTCACCGGCGCGAGCACCTGGGCGACGGTGCCCACCAGCGGCGAGGCGGCGCCGGTAACGGGGGCGAGCACTTGGGCGACGCTGCCCACCAGCGGCGCCACCGAGTTCGTCAGCGGGGCGAGCGCCGTGGTCGCGCTGGACAGGACCGGCGCCACCGCGTTCGTAACCGGAGCCAGCGCCCCGGTGGCAGTCGACACAACAGGCGCCAACGCACCGGTCACGGGAGCCAACGCCTGCGTCGCAGTGGCCGCCAGCGGCACCACCGCGCTGGTGACGGGAGCGAGCGCCCCGGTGGCGGTCGACAGGACAGGCGCTACCGCCCCCGTAACGGGAGCCAGCGTCTGAGTCACAGTGCCCGCCAACGGCGCAACCACACCAG
>JAVKSM010000232.1:0-1669 GCA_039583705.1 Pseudonocardiaceae bacterium | reverse complement strand
CATCTCGGCGACGAGCTGGGAGACGTAGAGGTCGAACTCGGCGCTGCCGGGCGTGGCGTCGGGGCCGAGGATCGAGCAGTTGAGCGAGTCCGCCTCGGCGGTGAAGCGCACTGCCCGTGCCGCGATCGTCGGATGGGTGCGCAGCTTCCGTGCCGTGGCCGCCGAGCCGGTGAACGACACCGAGTCCTGCCCGGTGAGGTGGTCGAACAGGTCACCCACCCCGCCGCACACGAGCTGCAACGAGCCCTCCGGCAGCAGGCCCGAGGCGACGACGAGCTCGACGAGCCGGGCGGTGAGGAACGCGGTGGGACTGGCGGGCTTGACGACGCTGGGGACACCGGCGAGGAACGCGGTCGCGAGCTTCTCCAGCGGACCCCACACCGGGAAGTTGAACGCGTTGACCTGCACCGCGACGCCTCGCAGCGGCGTGCAGACGTGCTGACCCACGAAGCTGCCCGACCTGCCCATCGGCTCGACGGCACCCTCGACGTAAACGGTGTCGGCGGGCAGCTCGCGCTTGCCCTTGGCGGCATAGGCTGACAGCACGCCGATACCGCCGTCCACGTCGAACCTGGAGTCGAACCGGGTGGCCCCGGTCGCCGCCGAGACCGCGTAGAGTTCGTCGCGGTGCTCGCGCAGATGAGCCGCCAGCGCCTTGAGAGGGCCGCCCGCTGGTGGAACGTCAGCTCCCGCAGCGCCGGGCCGCCGACCCTGCGTCCGTATTCCACGACCCCGGCCATGTCGAGGCCGACCGAGGAGATCCGGGCGATCTCCCCGCCGGTCACCGCGTGATACAGCGCCCGCCCGTCGGCGGCGGGCAGGCGCCAGCCGCCTTGGACGTAGCTGCGCAGGACGGTCGTCACACGGGTCTCCAGCGGTAACTCCAGCGGTACAGTGGACGAACGATCGTTCGGTCTGGGTCACGCTAACATAGGCGCGTGTCCGACAGCACGCGAGCACCAGTCGTCCGGGTCGACCTGCACCCCGACGGCGTCGCCGTGCTCACGCTCGACCGGCCCGAGCAGCGCAATGCGCTGAACCAGGAGCTCAAGGCGGCCCTGGTGGCGGTGGTCGGGGAGGTTGCCGCCGACCGGTCGGTCCGGGCGGTGGTGCTCACCGGCAGCGGTCCGGCTTTCTGCGCCGGGCAGGACCTCGGCGAGCACGCCGAGACGCTGCGGGCCGACCCCCCCGCCGCGCTCGACACCGTCGAGCGGCACTACAACCGGATCGTGCGCGCCATCACCGAGATGCCCAAACCGGTGGTGGCCGCGGTCAACGGGGCGTGCGTCGGCGCCGGTCTCGGCTTCGCGTTGGCCTGCGACCTGCGGATCGCCGCGGCGGGGGCGCGGTTCGCGACCGCCTTCGCCGCGATCGGGCTGGCCGCCGACTCCGGGCTGTCGGCCAGTCTCGTGCACTGCCTGGGTGCGGCCCGGGCCGCCGAGCTGCTGCTGCTCGGCGAGTCCTTCACCGCCGAGCAGGCCGCGCAATGGGGCCTGGTACGCGCGGTCGTACCCGCCGAGGAGGTGCTGCCGACGGCGCTCGGGCTGGCGGCCAGGCTCGCCGCCGGGCCGACCCTGGCCTACGCCGAGATCAAGCGGGCGCTGCGCGTCGCCGCCACCGCGCCGCTGCCCGACGTGCTGGCGCACGAGGCGGCTGCCCAGGCCCGGCT
>JAVKSM010000231.1:0-1697 GCA_039583705.1 Pseudonocardiaceae bacterium | reverse complement strand
CGCGGCAAGAGCCTGGAGGTCGTCGCCGGGCTCGCCAAGATCAGTACCTCGCAACTGTCGCGGCTGGAGACCGGCGAGCGCACCCTCGACCGACTCTCGGTGATCGTGGACCTCGCGAAGGCCCTGGGGGTCGCCCCCTCCGACCTTGTGGCGCTGCCGGTGCCCGCGCCCGGCAACGGCGGCATGGATTCGGCCATCTCGGCGGTGGGTGACGCGATCATGGCGGTCAACCGCGACCTGCCGGGCGGGCAGGTGTTGCCCGTCGAGGCGCTGCGGGAGCGGGTGAGCGCGGCGCTGGAGCTTCGCTACCAACCCGGCCAGGTCCGCGAGGTCGGCGCCGCTCTGCCCGGATTGATCCGCGACGTGCATACCTCGATCAACGCTGGGCGGGACGTGGCCGAGCTGCTGGACCTGGCGGCCCTCCTGCACGCGCAGGTGACCGAGGCGTGGCTGCGCCTTGCCGGCGCGCCGGTGGCGTTGCGCGAGCAAGTCGCGACGCTGGGCCGCCGGGCCGCCGAGCGTCGCGACACCCCCACCACGATCAACCTCGCGCTGACGACCGACGTGAGTGTGGCGCTCGGCGCCGGTGCGCTCGATCTCGCCCGGGCCGAGCTGGACAGGGCGAGCGTGCCCACCACGAGCCTTGAGCTAACGCAGTTGGCAGGGGGGGTCGCGCTTCAGCGCTCGTTCGTGGCTGCTGCGGACGGCCGTTCTGCCGAGGCGGACGCGGCGCTGGTGCACGCGGCCGAGCTGGCCGAGCGCACCGGCGAGGGCATCCACCGTCTCGGGTCGTTCGGCCCAGTGCTCGTCGGCGTCTGGCGCATGGCTGCGGCGAGGGAAGCTGGCGACCCGGAACGCGCCATCCTCGTCGCAGAGGGCATGCGCCCGGAGTCGGAGCCCTCTTCTGTGTGTCGCGCCGGCTACTGGGAGCAGTACGGCCGGGCGCTCGCTCGCGCTCGGGGCCGGCGGGGTGACGCGGTGCGGGCGCTGCGGCGCGCCGAGAGGATCCTGCCGCACGCCGTGCAGCGCAACCCGGCAGCGCGGGAGACGTTGGCCGAGCTGCTGGCTCACGCTGGGCATGACGATCCGGTGAGTCGGGAGCTGCGGGGTATGGCCTTCCGGGCGGGTCTGCTGGTGTAGCCCGTCCGGACGGGTTTGCCGGGCGTTATGGCCGTCGGTGAGCGGTCCGGCACGTTTGGTGAACGTTGATCGCCGCCGTTCGTCGTGTCTTCCGTGCTCGTCGTCGTGGTCGTCACCGACCCGGCCTGCACCCGCTCGCGCGGCAAGAGCCTCGACGTGATCGCCGGTCTCGTCGGGATCAGCGTGGTCCAGTTGTCGCGGCTGGAGACCGGGCAACGCTCTCTGGACCGGCTCTCCCTCATCGTCCGCCTGGCGAACGCCCTGGAAGTCGCCCCCTCCGAACTGACCCCGGCTCCCGGTGCCCACGCCCGGCAACGGGGGCATGGACTCCGCCACCGCCGCGGTGAGCCGCGCGGTGATGGCCGTCAGCCACGATCTGCCGGGCGGGCAGGTGTTGCCCGTCGAGGTACTGCGGGAGCGGGTGACGTCAACGCTGGAGCTTCGCTACCGCCCCGAGCCGGTCCGCGAGGTCGGCGCCGCGCTGGGCGGGACGTGGCGGAGCTGCTGGACCTGGCGCTCGTGCTGCACGCGCAGGTGACCGAGGCGTGGTTGCGCAT
>JAVKSM010000230.1:0-1736 GCA_039583705.1 Pseudonocardiaceae bacterium | reverse complement strand
GCTCGGCGCCGTGGCGCCCGCCGTGCGTCGCCGCGTATTGCGCCGCTGGCTGGCCGGGGCCACGGTCCCGGAGGCCAGCGACGCCCAGCTCCGGGCGACCGACGCGCTGGTCGGCGACTGGCGCGGCCAGGGTGGCGTCGCGCTGCCGGGCGGCTTCGTGGTGCAGCGGCGGCATGGCAGGCTGCTCGTGGCGCCGGTGGCGGGGCACGAGCTGTCCCGTGGCGCCGGTGGCGGTGCACGAGGCGTGACGAGGAGGCCGTGCTCGGTGGGCGGGGACTCGGTGGGCGGGGACTCGAGGTGCGGGGACGTCGCATCCGGCGGGTACGGCGACGACATCGCCGCCGTGCTGGTCAGCAAGGAGCAACTGCGAGCCAAGGTCGAGGAGCTGGCGGCGCAGGTCGCCGGCGACTATGCCGGCAATTATGCCGGCGAGTATGCCGGCGCTGACGGCTGCCGGGACTGCGACCTGCTGCTGGTCGGGGTGCTCAAGGGCGCCGTGATGTTCATGACCGACCTGGCCCGCGCGCTGCCCATCCCGGTCCAGATGGAGTTCATGGCGGTCACCTCGTACGGCTCGACCACGTCCTCCTCCGGCGTGGTGCGCATTCTCAAGGACCTGGACCGCGACATCTCGGCCCGCCACGTGCTCATCGTCGAGGACATCATCGACTCCGGGCTGACGCTGTCGTGGCTCCGCAAGAACCTGGAGGCCCGCAACCCGGCCTCGCTGCAGGTGTGCACCCTGCTGCGCAAGCCGGACGCGGTGCGGCTCGACACGCCGGTGCGTTACATCGGCTTCGACATCCCCGACGAGTTCGTGGTCGGCTACGGCTTGGACTACGACGAGCGCTACCGGGACCTGCCCTACATCGCCACCCTCAAGCCCAGCGTCTACGCCTGAGTCGACCCCTGGCGTTTCAGAGTCTGACCTGACCCGCAACCCACGCCAGCAGCCAACCCGACCAGCCCACCCCGCGACCGGTCGGAGTGGGCTGGTCGGGATCCGGCAGGATCAGCCGAGCGGGTTGTGGAACGCCTCGGTGCCGGTGGCGAGGTGCACGGCGCCCAGACCGCCGTAGCTGTCCAGGTAGGCGAGTTCGCGGCTCAGGTCGCCGACGCCGTTGCTGCCGGCCAGCGGCAGGATCGTCACGGTGCTCAGCACGCCCAGCGCGCGGCCGTTCGCGTCGAGCACCGCGCTGCCGGAGTCACCGGGGATGCCGGGGGTGACCGTGACGACGGTGTGGTCCCAGCCCGCGCCGTCGTCGCCGAGGCTCACGCCGACCTTGGGGCTCAGCTCACTGACGCCGGCCCGCAGCGGGGAGTTCTGGTAGCTCTCCACCCGGTCGCCCAGCGCGGTGCCGGTGGTGTTGACACCGGTCGGGCCGCCGAAGAACGGCACGCTCGGGTTGACCTTGCCGACGTCGGCCTTGTCGAGCCTGATGAGGGCGAGGTCGTTGTACGCGCAGGCGTTCGGGTCCGACTCGTGGCGCTGCCGCATCGTGATCCAGGAGCTGTAGGCGAGGATCCCGGGCTTGCTCGCGCCGTCGACCGTCACCGGCGTGCCCAGCGGCAGCGTCGCCGCGGTGCAGCCGTCGGTCGCGGTGGCCGGCCCGGTGCCCGCGCAGTGCGCGGCCTCCCCGATGAACACGTCGGTCCCGCTGTAGAAGACGAAGTCGGACGTGCAGCCGTCGCCCTTGGTGTCGGTCGCCACACCCGGATGGATCGCCGCCGTCGCG
>JAVKSM010000229.1:0-1813 GCA_039583705.1 Pseudonocardiaceae bacterium | reverse complement strand
CCATGGCGGTCGCCCGCGCCCCACAGCGCGGCGGCCCGGCCGTAGGGGCCGGCGAGCACAACCAGCCCGCGCAGCGGTGCGGGCAGCGCCCGCCAGGCGAGCGTCACCGCGCGCACCGGGTCGTCGGTCACGTGCCGCAGCATCACGGATGCGGCGAGCACAACCGCTCGCGGAGTCGGCGTTACAGTCACGCGGGCAGATATTAGTGGCAATTACCGGGTGGACGCGGCCCGCCGTAGTCTCAACCCAGTAAAGCTAGCGGGAGACACCGCGAGACAGGGCCCGCCCAGGGCGGGTACGGCGGTAACCTCCCGAACGACGGCAGCACAAGTACAGCAGGTACGAGTACGACGATCGCAGCTCCTCGGACAGCCGGGTAGTTGCGGGGTCGTCGTCCCCCCGGGCGATACAGCACGTAAGGAGACTCCGAAGTCGAATGAGCGCTTCGATCACGCATGTTCTCGGGGCCAGGCCGAACTTCGTCAAGGCCGCGCCGGTGATCCGGGCGCTCGCCGCGCTCGGTCACGCGCAGCGGGTCGTGCACACCGGGCAGCACTACGACGAGCGGATGTCCGACGTGTTCTTCGTCCAGCTCGGGCTGCCCAAGCCGGACGTGAACCTCGGAGTCGGCTCGGGGACGCAGGCCACGCAGACGGCGGACGTGCTGGTCGGCATGGAACGTGAGTTCCTCGACAACTCACCGTCGCTCGCGGTGCTGTACGGGGACGTCAACTCGACGGTCGGGGCCGCGCTCGCCGGGTCGAAGCTCGGCGTGCCGCTGGCGCACGTCGAGGCCGGGCTGCGCTCGTTCGACAACACCATGCCGGAGGAGATCAACCGGCGGCTCACCGACCAGCTGTGCGACCTGCTCTTCTGTACCTCCCCCGAGGCGCTCGGGCACCTGGCGCGGGAGGGCCGCCCGGATTCGGCGATGCACCTGGTCGGCAACCCGATGATCGACACGCTGGTCGCCAACCTGGACAAGTTCGACGCCGCGGCGGCTCGCGCCGCCTACGGCCTCGGTGACCGCCGGTACGTGGTCGCCACCCTGCACCGGCCGGCGAACGTCGACTCGCCTGAGGTGGCGGCCGAGCTGGTCCGGGCGCTGCACGAGGTCGCCGCCGAGCTTGACCTGATTATCCCGCTGCACCCGCGGGGCAGGAAGACGCTCACCGCCGCGGGGTTGCTCGACTCGCCGCGGGTCAACGTGGTGGACCCCCTCGGCTACGTCGAGTTCATGTCGCTGGTGCGCGGCGCGGCGGCGATCGTGACCGATTCCGGCGGCGTGCAGGAGGAGACTACGCTGCTGCGCGTGCCCTGCCTCACACTGCGGCCCAACACCGAGCGGCCGATCACGATCACGAGCGGCTCCAACCGTCTCGTCACCCGCGCCGAACTGGCCGCGGCGGTGCTGAAGGCCTGCGACGACGGCCCCTACGCGGGCGAACTGCCCCCGCTGTGGGACGGCCAGGCCGGGCCGCGCATCGCCAGGATCATCACCTCCTGGATGGCGGCCCGATGAGCGAGACGCCCCAATCCTCGGAAACACAGTCCTCTGCAACACCGCCTCCCGACACGCAGTCACCGGACGCGCGGTCAGCCCCGGAGGGCGACGATGTCTTCGCGGCCGGTGCGACCATGCCACCGTTCGGGATGACGGGTACCTCGGCCGAGGGCGACCTCGGCGCGGTAGGCGACCCCGGCCACGGCGACCTTGCCCACGGGGAACTCGGCGAGGACGCGGGGCTCCCCGTGGTTGGGATCGCGGCGGAGCGCGAGCGGCTGTCGCGGCAGCTGCGCGACACGCGGGTGC
>JAVKSM010000228.1:0-1857 GCA_039583705.1 Pseudonocardiaceae bacterium | reverse complement strand
GTCAGAGCCCGATCGCCCGGTTCGAGGCGGGCGGGCCGCCGCGGGCGGTCGATCCGGCGCGTCTCGCCGAGGCGTTTCGCTGGTCGACCGTGCGCAAAGTGACCCGCACCGCGACGGTGTCGCTGGACGGAAACCTCTACTCGGTGGACCCGGCGCTGGTCGCCCGGCGGGTGGAGCTGCGCTACGCACCGGAGGACCTCAGCTGTGTCGAGGTGTTCTGCGACGGTGTCCCGGCCGGGTTCGCGACACCGTTCGTGCTCACCCGCCACACCCACCGGGCGGTCCCGCAGGCGGCCCGCCCGGTCCCGGCGCCGACCGGGGTCGACTACCTGGCGATGGTCCTCGCCGCCCACGAGCAGGCGGCCGGCACCGGGGCGAAGGTGGACTTCTCCCGGCTCGCCTTCGACACCGACACCGACGCCGGCTGCGAGGAGGGGAGCACCCGATGAGCCTGGCCCCGTGGGTCGCGCACTTCGCGTTGACGCGTACCCCGTTCGGCAAGCGGATCGCACCGGGCGACCTGTATGCCCGTCGGGCGCATCAGGAGGCGATCGCCCGGATCAGCTTCTGCGTGGTGGAGTCCGCCCTGGGGGTGCTCACCGGGGACGTGGGGGCGGGTAAGACGGTCGCGGTGCGGGCGGCGGTCGCCGGCCTCGACCCGACCCGCCACCAGGTGATCTACATCCCGAACCCCGCGTTCGGCACCCGCGGGCTCTACGTCGCTATCGTGCGGGCCCTCGGCGGCCTGCCCCGCTACCAGCGCGCGGAGCTGATGGCCCAGGCCGGCGACCTGTTGGCGGCGGAGGAGGCGGAGCGCCACCGCCGGGTCGTGCTCGTGCTCGACGAGGCGCACCTGCTGTCCCCGGCGCAGCTGGAGGAGCTGCGGCTGCTGACCAACGCGGAGATGGACTCCGCCTCCGCGTTCGCCGGCATCCTGCTCGGTCAGCCGACACTGTCCCGTCAGCTGCGGATGGGCGCCTTCGCGGCGCTCGACCAGCGGATCGCCACCCGGTTCTCGGTCACCGCGATGGACATCGGCGAGTCCACCGCCTACCTGCGCCACCACCTCGCGCTGGCCGGACGGGCGGAACCGATCTTCGCCGACGACGCGGTCGCCCGGCTGCACCGGGTCGCCGGCGGGCTACCGCGGGCGCTGAACAACGCGGCGACAGCGGCGATGATCGCGGCGGCGGCGGACGGCAAGGACCTCGTCGACGACGCCTGCGCGAAAAAAGCGGTCGCCGAGCTGACCCGCGACTAACGATGACCAACCTTCCAGTGCACGGCGTGCTGCCCGCCCCGGCGGGCTGGCCGGACCCGCCGGCACCCGAAGCGTTCGACGGTGTCGCCGGGGCGATCGCGGCCGCGATCGCTCCGCACACCGAAGCCGACCCGGTCGCGATCCTCGCCCAGACCCTCGTCGGTGCGGGAGCGCTGATCGGCCGCGGCGCCCACGTCACCGTGGAGGCGACCCGCCATCATCCCGGCGAGTTCGCCGTGCTCGTCGGGGAGTCCGCGAAGGCCCGCAAAGGCTCCTCCTGGGACCACGTCGACCGGGTGCTCTCCGCCGCCGACCCCACCTTCGCCGACCTGGTGCACACCGGGCTGTCCACCGGTGAGGGCCTGATCTGGGCGGCCCGCGGGGTGGGTCAGCGGCTGCTCGTCGTCGAACCGGAGTTCGTCAGCGTGCTCAAGGCCACCGGTCGCGACGCTGCGACCCTCTCGCCGGTGCTGCGCGCCGGCTGGGACGGCCGGCCGCTGGCCGTCCTCACCCGCACCGCGCCGGTGCACGCCGCCGGCGCGCACCTCGCGCTGATCGGGCACATCACCCGCGCCGAGCTCGCCCGCCACCTCGAC
>JAVKSM010000227.1:0-1867 GCA_039583705.1 Pseudonocardiaceae bacterium | reverse complement strand
CTCGCGGGGGGCCGGGCCGGCGCGGCCGGGCGGGACGGCGGGGCTCGCTCACCGCAGCGCCTCCCCCGATGCCGGACGCACGCCCCTGGCCCAGTCCCGCGCCGGCGTCCGACGCCTGCCCTGCGCCTGCACCTCACCCAGGCTCACCGCCGCGGTGGCCGTGCCGACGAGCACCGCGTCGCGACGCAGGCACAGCTCGCCGGGCGCCAGCCCGTCCACGTCGGACGGTGTCAGGGGCCCGAGCTTCAGCCGCTCCTCACGGAAGGTGGTCCAGGCCCCGGGCTCGGGCGTGACCGAGCGGACCAGCCGGTCAACCGCGGGCGCGGGCAGCCGCCAGTCCACCCGGGCGTCGGCGACGGTGACCTTCGGGGCCACCGACACCCCCTCGGCGGGTTGCGGACGCGGCACCAGCACGCCGGCGGCGATGCCGTCCAGCGTGGACACCAGTAACCGGGCGCCGGAGACCGCCAGCCGCTCCAGCAGCGTCCCGGCGGTGTCGTCCGGGCGGATCTGCTCGGTGACCACGCCGTAGACCGGGCCGGTGTCGAGGCATTCCTCCAGCCGGAACGTGGCCGCGCCGGTGAGCTCGTCGCCGTGCCGGATCGCGGCCTGCACCGGCGCCGCGCCGCGCCAGGCCGGCAGCAGCGAGAAGTGCAGGTTGACCCAGCCGCACCGCGGGACGTCCAACGCCTCGCGGCGAAGCAGTGCGCCGTAGGCGACGACCGGGCAGCAGTCCGGGGCCAGCCCGCGCAGCGTGTCGAGGAACCCCGGCTCGGACGGCCGGCGGGGCGAGAGCACGGGCACGCCCGCCGCGGTCGCGACCTCGGCCACCGGCGAGCGGACCACTCGGCGACCACGCCCGGCGGGGGCGTCGGGACGGGTGAGGACCGCGACGACCTGGTGGCGCGGCGCAGCGAGCACGGCCCGCAGCGAGGGCACCGCCGCCTGCGGAGTGCCGGCGAAGACCAGCCGCACTAGCGGACCCGGCCGAACATGGGATGCGGGCTGACCTTCACGACCGGCACCTGCTCGCCGAACCACTGCGCGCGCCGGATATCGGCCATCGCCTGCTTGCGGGTCTCCGGGTCGAGCCGGTCGATGAACAACACCCCGTCGAGGTGGTCGACCTCGTGCTGGACGCAGCGGGCGAGCAGCTCGCTGCCCGCGACGGTGACCGGCGCGCCGTGCTGGTCGAACCCGCGGGCGACCACCCGCAGGTGCCGCCGGCAGTTCCAGGACAGCCCCGGTATCGACAGGCAGCCCTCCGGGCCGTCCTGGTACTCCTCGCCGAGGACGTCGAGCGCCGGGTTCACCAGGTGCCCGACGGCCCCCTCGACGTGGTAGCTGAATACCCGCAGGCCGACGCCGATCTGCGGCGCGGCCAACCCGGCGCCGCCCTGGTCCCGCAGCGTCTCACCGAGGTCGCTGACGAGGCTGCGCAGCTCCTTGTCGAAGTCGACGACCTCTGCGGCGCGGGTGCGCAGCACCGGATCCCCGAAGAGCCTTATCGGTTGCACGGCCACGCTGCGTCCATTCCTCCTCGCCTAGGGTATGCCCCGGTCCTCCCAGTGAGTCTACGAGCGCGCCGGCTCCCGGCTCACCGGGTCACACCGGCTCAGGAGGGTCGAGCCGCACCCGCACCGGGTCCGGGGCCTTCCGGGCGGAACGCACCGCCTGCGCTGCGCAGAGCGCGGCCGCCAGCGCGCGCCCGGCGCCACGGGGAACCCGGACCAGCGCGCGCTGCCGGCCCTGCGCCAGCTCCACGGGGCCGAGTACCTCCGCGGCGGGCGGCAGCCGCAGGGCGGCAAGCACCTCGGCGACCGCGTCCGGGGCGCCGTCGAGCGCCGCCATCCGGACCGCCGGGGGG
>JAVKSM010000226.1:0-1877 GCA_039583705.1 Pseudonocardiaceae bacterium | reverse complement strand
GGCTCGTCCAACCCGGTGCGCGACGTCTCGCTCGCCGCTGCGCCGCGCGCCGACCTCACCGTGCTTGCCAACCGCGGCGTGTCCGGGATCGACGGCACCGTCTCGACCGCGCTCGGGGCCGCGCTCGTCCACAGCGGACCCGGCTACGCGCTGCTCGGCGACGTCACGTTCCTGCACGACGCCACTGCGCTGGTCATCGGCCCGGACGAGCCGGTGCCCGACCTGGCGCTCGTCGTGGTGAACGACGACGGCGGCGGGATATTCGCCCTGTTGGAGCAGGGGGCACCGGCCTACGCCGCGGCCTTCGAACGGGTGTTCGGCACCCCGCACCACGTCGACCTCGCCGCGCTGTGCCGGGCGAGCGGCACGCCTCACACGCTGGCGGGCGACCCCCAGGAGCTGGCCGCCGCGTTGTGCCCAGCGCCGGGCCTGCGGGTGGTCGAGGTCCGCGTCGACCGCCGCGACCTGCGCGGGCTGCACGCGCGGCTGCGCGCCGCGGTCGCCGCCGCCCTGCGCGACCTGTGGGATGTCTAGGCCCGACGGGAGCTGACAAGGGTAGTCCCGTAGTGGGTCCGCTGGCGACACAAGATCGCATTCTGAGCATGACGTTACATCGCCGGTGCGCTCGTTGTCGGCTCCCGCCCCGCCGGCGCGCTGCACCAGGCCGGCCAGCACATCAGCGCCGAGCTAGCCGAACTGTTCTCCGTCGCACGCTCCCCGGTGTATTGAGCCGAGCACCGCTGGCGAGGCGACTGGGCAAGCCGACCGGCGGCGCTCGGGATCGATTCGCACCGGCGAGTTGCGCTCGTCGTGCGGACGCCAGCGGGCAGCGAGGTCGCCGTCCCAAGAGACCCGCTGCACGAACTCCTCCGAGGGTGGCAGGAGAAGGAACTGACCGCGTCCGTCGGCAACAAGCCAAAGCTCGGGGTCGAGGCCGACGCTCTCCTGGGCCTCGAAGAGAAGCCGGCGGTTGCTGACATAGGGCCGTCGGTCGGCGAGCGGGTAGGGCACGTCGAAACGGTTCCGCAGCGGGCTGGTAGATCTTGCCGCGCCGCTCGCCGCCCTCCAGCCAGTAGTTAAGCGTGCTCTGAGGCACCCGAAGCAGCCGGGCCGCTTCGGCCTCCGAGTACATCTCGCGATCAAGAACGCTCACCGACACGCGGCCGGTCTCTCACTCCTCAGGGAGACCAGAGCGAGGCGCGCCCGGTCAGCCTTCCAGGGCGTCGCGGACGGCGACGAGCTTGGCCGCGGCCTCGGCGACCTCGCTGTCCGGGTCGGAGTCGGCCACCAGCCCGCAGCCGGCGAAGAGCCGGGCGTGCCGGCCGGACACCGCCGCGCAGCGCAGGGCGATGCCCAGCTCACCGTCGCCGTTGGCGTCGACCCAGCCCACCGGGCCGGCATAGCGGCCGCGGTCCATGTCCTCCAGCTCGGCGATCAGCCGGACGGCCGCCGGGCGTGGGGTGCCGCCGACGGCGGCGGTCGGGTGGACCGCGGCTGCCAGTCCGAGCAGCGACGCGGGGCGCAGTGGGTCGAGCCGGGCGTTCACCTCGGTCGCCAGGTGTGAGACGTTGGACAGTCGCAGCACCGAGGGCGCGGCCGCAACGTCGAGCGCCGCGCAGAACGGCTGCAACGGCCCGGTGAGGGACTCGACGGCCAGCCGGTGCTCCCCGCGGTCCTTCGTCGAGGACAGCAACCGGGCCACCGGATCGCCCTCGCTCGACCAGGTCGTGCCCGCCAGCACCCGGGACGCGACCGCGCAGCCGCGGCGGCGCAGCAGCAGCTCCGGCGTGGCACCCACCAGGCCGTCGACCGCGAACGTCCAACACTCCGGATAGCGCGCCGCGAGCCCGCTCAGCAGGAACCGGGGGTCGATCGGA
>JAVKSM010000225.1:0-1877 GCA_039583705.1 Pseudonocardiaceae bacterium | reverse complement strand
TCGCGGAGCAGCCCGGATGGCAGTCGGCGAGCGGCGAGCACCAGCAGCGCCCAGGAGACCACCAACACCCCAGCCGCGACTGCCAGCGTCCCCCACCAAGAGCTGTACACAGTGCTAGGTTACACTTGTAACGATCGGAGATGTGCGGTGGAGGCTCGACGCTGGTTCGTCCTGCTGGCCCGGATGCCCGCCGAACCCGCCCGGCACCGGATGGCGCTGTGGCGCGAGCTGCGCCGCCTCGGCGCGGTCGCCCTCGGGCAGGGCAGCTGGGCGCTGCCCGACCTACCTGCCATCCGAGCCGCCCTGCCGGCGCTGCGCGACCGAGCCGATGCCGGCGAGGGCAACCTGGTGGTCCTGACCGCCCACGGACACGAGGACCCCGACGTCGCCCACCTCGAACAGCTCTACCGCCAAGCCCGCGAACAGGAGTGGAGGGAGTTCCTCGCCGACTGCGGCAAGTACCTCGCCGAACTCGACAAGGAACACCGCCAAGCCAAGTACACCCTCGCCGAACTCGATGAGGAAGAACACAGCCTGGACCGGTTGCGCCGCTGGTACCGGGAACTACGCGCCCGCGACCTGCTCGCCACCCCAGCCGCCGGCGACGCCGATCAACACCTCAAAGCCTGCATCGAAGCCTTCGATCATTACGCCGACACCGTCTACGCCACCCTCGGCCACCCCCACACCTGACAGCCCCGAAAAGCAGCCCGCGTCGCGGGCAATGCCGCCATTCCGACCTGCAGTGGCTGCTGCAGCTGGCCCTACGGCTCGAGCTGCGCGCTGACCTGCAGCTCTGGCTCGCCGAACGCCCCGAGTGGCCCAGCGCGACCACCACCCCGGCGCTGCTGCTCAGCCGTCGCGGCGGCCGGCTGAGCACTCGCGGCGCCAGCAACGTCTTCCCCACCATCGCCGCCGCCGGCGGCCTCGACGAGGACGTCACCGCCCACATCGGCCGCCACACCTTCGCCACCACCCTCATCCGCGGCGGCACCGACCTCGTCCTGGTCGCCGGCCTCCTCGGCCCATGCCCCCTCGATACCGTCCGGACCTACACCCGGCCCAGCGCCGACGACCGCGCCAAAGCCCTCAACCTGCTCCCACTCGACCGCTGATGACCAGCAGCGATATGGCTAGGCGCTCCGTTGTCGCCGGATCCTGTTCCGTTGTTCCTCAACCGCCCGCACGTCGGGGCTATGAGTTCGCCCGCCTGCACGGTGAGGAGCCTGGCCTGACCGGGTTCGCCCGGTGGTACTGGGCGCAGGGGCTGATGCGGGCCGGCGCACGTCGTCGGGCAACCGCTGTGTTGGACGCGGGCGTGGACGAGCTGACCCCGGCCGTGACCCTCAGCGGCGACACCCTGGCTGGTGAGATGGCAGGGTTGATGCACCTGACCGCCGCGCATATCGCGGCCCGGGAGCAGCGGCCCGACCAGGCGCACGACCACGTGGACGAGGCCGAACACCTCGCGCGGCAACTCGGTGAGCAGAACGGCCTGCGCCAGCACTTCGGCCCCACGAACCTCGCGGTCTGGCGGGTGGGCGTTGGAGTGGAGCTCTCCGAAGGTGCCCGTGCCTACGAGGAGGCCATGCGCCTCCCGATCGACGTGGATGCGCTGGGCAGCCGGGAGCGGTCCTCCGCGCTGCACCTGGACCTCGCCCGGGCACTCTCCCAAGAGGGTGGGGGGACCGCAACCTCGAGGTGATCCGGCACTTGGACGCGGCCGACCGGATCGCGCCACAACGGATGCGTCCCGACCCGATAGCCCGGGACCTCGTGCTCGCCCTGGGTCAGCGCGCTAAGGGACCGTATTTAAATTACTCACTTTTCTGGTCGGTTTCGTCCATCGATTTCTTGATGGTGTAGTTCCAGTCACC
>JAVKSM010000224.1:0-2114 GCA_039583705.1 Pseudonocardiaceae bacterium | reverse complement strand
GCACGGCCCAGGCTCGCCCCGCCGCGAAGTTGAACTCCAGCAGCAGCGTCGAGACCGACAACGCGCCGTGGTGGTGGGCGTAGACCGCCTGGTCGGCGAGCCGGGCCTGGTCGGACAACCCGAGACCCGCGCGGCGGGCGTTGCGCAGAGCCACGACCGCCAGATGAGTCAACAGCGACGCTGCGACGCCCTCACCCACGCCGTTGCTGACGGTGAGTTGCAGGTGGTCGGCAGCACACGACCAATCGAAGTTGTCCCCCCTCACCAGATAGGCCGGTTCGAGCTGGCCGGCCAGCGCGAACTCCGCGCCGGTGCAGTAGCGACCGGGCAGCAGCTCCCACTGCAGCTCTGCGGCCAGGCTCAGCCGCTCCCGCCTGGCGGCCTGCTCGAAGACGTCGGTGTCGCGGTTCGCCGCGGCCAACCCATGGCCGACAACCACCCCCAACCTGCTCAGCTCCTCGCGCAAGCCCGGGTCGGGCGGCGCGGGCAACCGCAACCGCAGCACACCCAACCGGTCCCCGCGCACCGTCACCGGCACGTGGACCACGACCCCCGCCGAGCCCATACCGCCAGTGGTCAGCCGCCCAGAGGTGAACGCCCGCCCTGCGACGCTCCCCTCCACGGCCTGCTCACCGGACCGGGCCGCGCTGCCGGGCGGGGCAACCACCCGCAGCACCCGCAACCCGTAGTCGACGACCAGCAACTCGACATCCCAAGCGTCGAGCCGGTTGGCAAGCACCTCAGCCAGCGCATCGAGCACGGCACCGGGCGGACAGGTCTCCATCGCGAACAACGCCGCCACGCACCACCCGCCCGCAGGCATACAACCGGAGGATAGCCGGCAGCCCGGCATGACCGTCAAGGCGGATGGACGAGGGTCTACGGTCGGATATGGGCTGCGCGCCGAGCTGCACCGGGTCAACACGGTCTGGCGTCGCTCGTGCGACTACGCGGTGAAGGCCCGGGTGCGGCCGGGACTGATCCCCGACCTGCACGCGCACGCGGCCACCGCCGGCGGCGCCGAGCGGCGGGAGGCGCTGATCCGGCTGGTGGACGGTGACCAGGCAGCGTCTGCTGGCATGATCGTTGCCGTCCTCCGTGCCATAAGAGCCGTCCGAGCCCCTCGTCACCGGGGTCGTCACCGACCCGGGCTGCACCCGCAGCCGATCCGGTGGGCGGGGGGCCGGCGGTGAGCGGGGTCGACCCGCGAGCGGCGGGGCGGCATGGCCGCGGCCCGGCTATGACGTCAAGGTCGGCGACCCCTGGACCCGCGACCGCAGTCAAGCATCATTCGTGCACTACGTCGTGACCTGCGAAGATGCGACCATCGCTTGCGCCTGCGGTGCTGGTAGCTGGTATGCCGACGAGGAGGGGGAGAGGTGAGCGTGGTCTGCACGGGCGCGATCAGAACTTAGGGCGCAGGCCCGGGCAAGGGGGGTGCGGAGGAGCGGTCCTACGCGGAGGATTGGCGCCTGGACGCCGTACGTATGCGCGTCCTGAAAGCACATCGCCGAACCCCAGGTGCGGACTACCGGACAGCAGGCTACCTCGTCACACCGAGCGCCCGTGCGTGCTCCTCGAAGTCGCGCACCACTGCGACGTCTGTGTACTGACGGAACCTGCGACGAAGCACGTCTATCCGTTCGTCACTTCGCGTCGATGCTATTCCCACCGTCAATTCAAGCGCCCGCATGGCCTGTGCAACAGCAGCGTCTACATTACCAAGCATAATATGCGCTTCAGCTAGCCAGCTCGTATATAGCGCAACCTCGCGCGTCATATCATCTGAATAGTTCCGAAGGGCACCTGAAAGAAGCGGAACGGCACGCTCCGGCATGCCAAGCTCGACCCAACAGCGCCCGGCCATCACCTTAACCTCGCCCTCATTAAGCCAATAAACCCACTCCGGATCATCATCAGGCCGACGGCGCTCATAGTGGTTTTCCACGGTGCTGAGCGCTCTTTCGGTCTGCCGGCGCTCACCGGCTCGCGCATGTGCCCACGCCACACGTTCCATCAACAGTGCGCGCGTTGTCAGCGTCGCCACGTTTCGTGCCCCCGACTCGGCCGTCCGAGCAAGCAAAACCGCGTCGCGAGCGTCGGCAACATTGCTT
>JAVKSM010000223.1:0-2133 GCA_039583705.1 Pseudonocardiaceae bacterium | reverse complement strand
CCCAGGTGCCGCTTGGCGGCTGGGCGCACCGGCCGGGCACCGGGGGCTACTGCTACTGGCGGGAGCCCCGCGGCCGGAGCTTGATCCAGGCGAAGACGCCGACGGCCACGAGGAGCAGCCAGGGAGAGAACAGCAGGTGGGCGACGAGGCTGAGGAAGATGACGCCGACGATGACGGCGATGACAAGGGCGATGATCCCGGACATGGTGATCGGTTTCCGTTCAAGTCGAGTTAGCTGGCAAGTGCGGGTTAGCGGACGCGGTCGCGGCGGCTGGCGATCCACTCAGCGGCGATCGACTGGTCTTCGTCATCAGCGGGGATGAGCAGCCAGGCGGCGATGTAAAGGGCAGCCCCGACGCCAGTGAGCAGGGTCAGCGCGGCGACGGCGACGCGAACGAGCGTCACATCGACGTTCAGGTAGCGGGCGATACCGCCGGCTACGCCGGCCAGCATCCGGTCGTCGGTGGACCGGCGAAGCTGGCGGGTGTCGTACTGGTCGGTGGCGGTGGTGGTCTCCGGGGCGGTGTCTGTGGTCGTTGTCGTCATGATTCAAGGGTGCGGCCCGCGGCGGCCACGGTCGATCGGGATCAGCCCTGCCCGCACCCTGGCCTGCGGCCGGGCGCGTCAGGGCCAAACCCTGACGCGACCCCGAACGCGCGTCGGGGTGTCCTCTGCTAGTCCGCCGGCTGCCATCCGGAGGAGGGGCCGACTGGGGCGCCGTCGTTGGTGATGCCCGCCGGGCCCGACCCCGCGGGAGCCGGCCGAGCATTAACCGACTTCCGAACGATGGAGGTCCTCCGCCCCCCTCCATGGCCCGCAGTCGGATGACGGCGCCCGCTGCCAGGCGCACCGCTGAGGTTTGGTAGCGTTTTCGCCAGCGTCAAGAGTGCCAGCGCCAAGCCCCGGCTCGCTGGCCGGCAACCCTCCAACCGCGGTGGGGTGCCCCGGGTGATGACGCGGCCCGATCCCAGCAGGGACGGGCAAGCGCGGACCCGGGGGCCGGGTCCCGGGAGCGCTGGAGGCGCGCTGTGACCCTGTTGCCGGAATCGTCGTTTGTTTCAGCGGATGCCTTGTGCGAGGGTTCCGCGCCGGGCCCGCTCGCCGACGTGATCGGGGCCGATCTCAACGTGCCGCTGGTTACGGGCGGCTCCCTCGGCGGCTCAGTGCGGTATGGAAACACAGTGCGGTATGGAAACACAGTGCGGTACGTCAACCTGGACTACGCGGCGAGCGCGCCGGCTCTGCGGGCGGTCGCCGACCAGGTCACAGACCTGCTGCCGCTTTACTCAAGCGTGCACCGGGGCGCCGGCTACGCCTCGGCGGTCTGCACGAGCGCTTACGAGGCCGCCCGGGCGACGATCGCATCGTTCACCGGCGCCCGCGGAGACGACGTCGTGATCTTCACGCGGAACACCACCGACGCGCTCAACCTGCTGGCGAGCGCCGTGCCTGGACCCGTCGTGCACCTGGACATCGAACATCACGCGAACCTGCTGCCATGGCACGCGTCTCGTGCTCGGGCAGCGGGCGGGGCGCGGGTTGTCGGGGCACGGGTTGTCGAGGCACGGGTTGTCGAGGCACGGGCGACCCTGCCGGAGACTTTGCGGGCGGTCGGTGACGAGCTGGCGCGGACACCAGCCGCGCTGCTCGCTGTGACGGGCGCGTCGAACGTGACGGGGGAGTGCCTGCCCCTGCCCGAGCTCGCGGACCTAGCGCATGCCCACGGCGCGCGGATCGCCGTCGACGGCGCGCAGCTCGTCCCGCACCGGAGGGTCGACCTCGCCGCCTGCGGCATCGACTATCTCGCGTTCTCCGGGCACAAGATCTACGCGCCGTTCGGCGCCGGGGTGCTCGTCGGCCGGCCCGACTGGCTGGACGCCGCCCCGCCGTACCTGGCCGGCGGCGGGGCGGTCAGGCAGGTGCGCCTCGACGCCACCGAATGGGCCGCGTCGCCCGCGCGGCACGAAGGCGGCACCCCGAATGTGATCGGCGCGGTCGCCCTCGCCGCCGCGTGTCGATTTGTCGACTCGCTGCCGGCCGGCGCGGTCGAAGCGCACGAGGGTCTCCTCACCGGCCGACTGGTTTCCGGGCTCGCCGCGATCCCTGGGGTGCGAACCCTGCGGCTGTGGGGCG
>JAVKSM010000222.1:0-2137 GCA_039583705.1 Pseudonocardiaceae bacterium | reverse complement strand
AGCCACAGGTGCGGCGGGCGCGCCGGGCGCAGCGGGTGCCGCGGCGCGCACGTCGGACACGACCACGAGGGAACACGGTGCCACGGCGGCGCCGCGGGCACACGGCCGCCCCTGCGCGCCGGGCACCCGACCGGCCCGGCGTGGTGCCCAACCCCGGCGTGGTGCCCACCGAGGGTTGCCGGCGAGGCGGTCCGGGTAGGTGCTCAGGCATGGCCGAGAACGAGTACGAGGCCCAGCCCGAGGCGCCGGACCTGGGCGAGAGCGCCCAGTTGGAGACCGCCGAGTCGCTGGTCGGGCCGCCGGGTAAGGATCCGCTCGACGCCGGCTACGTTCCACCCGACCGGCCGTTCGCGCTCGACGACGAGGGGGTGACGGCCCAGGCGCAGCGCGACCGCGAGACCCTCGACGAGCGACTGCGCCGCGAACGCCCGGACGTCACCGACGACGGTGGCGCCCCGGTGACCGACGAGGACCGCAGCGGCCGGTTGGAGGCGGCGAGCACGAACCTGGGTGCGGAGACGGCAGAGTCGCTCGACGCCACCGACGTCGGGATCGACGGCGGCGCGGCCTCGGCCGAGGAGGCGGCGGTGCACGAGCGCCAAGCGCCCGGCCCGGCTTGAGCTCAGGCGGTGGTCAGCTTGCGCGCGGCGACTCTTCAGGTCACGAGTGAAGGAACCGAGGGCGACACGTCCGCCGCCCAGCCTCAGCAGCGGATCACGGTTGGTCCGGGGGATGTCGGTGCTCACCGGAGGTCCCCTGTCGCCGGAGCGCTGCCCGTCGCGATCTGAAACGATCTGAAACGACCCGGAATCGGGCTGCTGGAACCGGCTCGGTCAGGCGCCGCGGAGCTGCTCGCGGCGCTCGGCGGCCGCTTGGTGCTCGCGGCACAGCGTCACCTCGGGACGCGCGGCGAGCCGCTCGTCGTCGATCGGCCGGTCGCACTCCAGGCACCGCCCCCAACTGCCCTCGTCCAGCCGCGCCAAAGCGGCGGCGATCCGCTCGCGCTGGTTCCGGGCGGTCTCGACGTAGCTCTGCTGCTCCATGCGGTTGGCGATGTCGGTGCCGTGGTCAGCGGGGTGCTGGCTGGTCGCCGCCTCGTCCGCGACCTGCTCCTCGTCCTCCCGGCTGGCCCACCGCATGCTCTCGTCGAGGTCGTCCAGTTCGGTGACGAGTTGCTGTCGCGCGCGGTCGGGGTCCATCGACGCCCTCCTCGATTCGGTGTCGAGCGGTGGCATACCCCGCTGACCCGTCCCCGGAAACGGCCCGGTCGCGGCGACGGCTCGCCAGTACCGACTCGGGACCGACCCGAGTACCGACCTCAGTACCGACCTCAGTACCGACCTCAGTACCGACCGGAGAAGAGCAACCGGGCGACGGTGGTGTCGGTCTGCCGCCCGTCGTCGTAGCCGCCCTGCCCGCGCAGGCTGTTCATGACCGCGAGCGTGTAGCGCTGGCCGGGCCCGACGAAGCCGACGGTGTTCATCACCCAGCCGCCCTGTTCCAGCGACCAGCCGTCCTTGTTGCCCGGCGTCGCGGCGCTTCCGGCGCCCCACACGCCCCACTGCTGGTCGGGCGCGACCGCGCGCATCTGGCCGACGATGTAGTCCCGAAGCTGCGGCGGCAGCTCGTCCAGCACGTAGGAGATCAACCGGCTGAGGTCCCCTGCCGTGCACTTCATGTAGCCCCAGTACCGCGGGAAGCCGTCGACGAACGTGATCGACCGCAGTCCATAGTCCGGGAACCGGGTGGCGAAGTCGTCGCGCCCGTAGCGGCTCCACAACACGTCGGCGGCGTGGTCGTCGGAGCTGTGCAGCATGGCCTGGATCAGGTCCCGGTCCTCGGTGCTCAACTCGATCGTGTGCGCCCGGTCCCGGAGCAGCAGGTCCACACTCATCGCGAGCTTGACCGTCGACGCCGTCCACACCAGGTCTCCGGCGTGCCCGTTGCTCCACACCGCGCCGGTGCGGCGGTCCCGCACGACGATGCCCACGGTTCCCGGCCGGGTGGCGACGTATGCCTGCGCCAGGGCGAACCTGCGCTGCAGGTCGCAGTCGAACCCCGAGGTGGGATCCGGGCAGTCGGGCGCCGACGCGGCCGACGCGGCCGACGGGGCCGACGGCGTCGGTGGTGTGGCCGG
>JAVKSM010000221.1:0-2230 GCA_039583705.1 Pseudonocardiaceae bacterium | reverse complement strand
GCTAGCCCCGTTTTCCGCACCGTGACCGGTGATGACCGGACCGTTGTGCCCCGATAGTCGCTGTGGCGCAGCGGTTCCGGGGCCGGGGGTGGGCTTGCAGGCGCAGGTCGTTGTGCCAACGACACGAATGACATCACTGTAACTACGGGCCCTTATGCGGTATCGTTGTGCCAACCATGTATCCACGGGTGAAGCGGGTTCGGCGAGGCGACCAGGTGCACGAGTACGTGCAGCTGGTGGAGGGCCATCGCGTCGACGGCCAGGTCCGCCAACGCGTTGTGGCAACACTGGGCCGCCTGGATGAGCTGAAGGCCTCCGGCCAGTTGGACCGTTGGGCGGGAGCGTTCGCCCGGCTGGACCCGCCGCCAGTCGGGACCCGCCGTGAGGTCGGGGCGTTGCTGCTGGTCAGCCACTACCTGCGCCGGCTCGGCCTGACCGAGCTCATCGACGCCGCCGCGCCAATGCGCGGCAAGTCGCTGCTCACCCACGGTGAAGTGATCAGCGCGCTGGTCGCGAACCGGCTGTCCTGCCCGGCACCGCTGTACGACGTGGCCGGCTGGGCCTCCGGCGCGGCGGTCGCCGAACTACTCGCCGTGCCGGCCGGGCTGCTCAACGACGACCGGCTCGGTCGGGCCCTGGAGGTCTTCGACACCGTCGCCGACGACGTCCGTGGCCGGCTGCTGCTGCGCACCCTGGACTGTTTCGACGTCGAGGCCTCTCGGCTGCACCTGGACCTGACCACACTGCGGTTCACCGGCGCCTACCCCGACTCCGCCCTGGTCGCCAAGGGCTGGGGCTCGGATCGGCGGGTGGCACGTCAGGTCCGGGCCCTGCAGGCCAGCACCCCGACCGGGGTGCCGCTGCTGTTCCGGCCCCACAAGGGCTCCGAGGCCGAACTCACCGCGCTGTCCGCCGCCATGGAGACCTTGCAAGCGGCCCTCCCGCCCGGCCTGGTGGTCGTCGCCGACAGTGCGTTCGGACACCTCAGCAGCCTGTGCGCCGCCGACCGCAAAGGCCTGCGGTTCGTGGTCCCGCTGCGCACGGACACCGGCTGGACTCACCACTTCCAGTCCACCATCGGGGCCTTGGATGCCCTCACCGATCTGGACCACACCGCTGAACGCGAACAGCACTTGCCCGCCGAGCAACGCACCCGTTGGCGCGGCGCGCTGCAGCCGTTCCGCGTCACCGACCCCACCACCAAAGACCCGCACCAGCTGCAAGTCGCATACATCTGGTCCTCCGAAGAAGCCGCCTCCGTCGGCGATGCCCGCGAACGAGCCCTCACCAAAGCCGACACCGACCTGACCCGAGTCCGCAACGGCCTCGGCGGCCGCTACTACAGGACCGTGAAGGACGTCGAGACCAAGGTCGCCCGGATTGTGCACAGCCGCATCGAACCGCTGCTGACCATCACCATCGGCACCAGCCCGACCGGCAAGCCCACCCTGCACTGGACCCGCAACGCCGAGACCATCACCGCCGCCAGCCGACTCGACGGCCTCTACGCCCTCGCCACCAACATCACCGCGCCGCTCACCGCCCTGAACGTCCTCGACATCTACAAAGACCAGTGGATCGTCGAACAACGCCACCGCGACCTCAAACGCCCCAGCCCGTTGAAGGTCCGACCGGTGTTCCTGCACAACGACGACCGGATCAGCGCCCTGATCAGCGTCGTCGGGATCGCACTGCTGATCTTCGGCCTCATCGAGGCCGATCTGCGCCGCCGACTGCCCGACGGGCAAACCCAACTACCCGGCCTGCTCCCCGAAGGCCGCGCAGCCAAGCCCACCGGCCGCAACATCCTGGCCACCTTCGACGGCCTCGGCTTCACCTACACCCCAAGAGGACCCGTCCTGGACCGGCTCACCCCCACCCAACGACAGATCCTCGCCCTACTCGACATCCCCCTGCCCTGGATCGAACGAGCAGACTAGACACCTCACGGTGCGGAAAACGGGGCTAGCGAGCGCCGCCCGGGAGCGCGGCGTCGCCGTCCGCGCCGGATAGCCGCCAGCCGACCCGCAGGGCGGCTCCGGGCGGCGGGTTACTTCAGCAGCTGGCGGGCCATCACCACGCGCTGGATCTGGTTCGTGCCCTCGTAGATCTGGGTGACCTTCGCGTCGCGCATCATCCGCTCCACCGGGAAGTCCATCGTGTAGCCCGGCCCTGAACGGCTGAGGACGTCGGACCACGAGCTACAGAAGCGCTACGATTGAGCCATGAC
>JAVKSM010000220.1:0-2265 GCA_039583705.1 Pseudonocardiaceae bacterium | reverse complement strand
TCGGGTCCTCGACGCGGGCGGGGAACTGGTGCGGTTATGGGAGGCTGTGGAGCACGAGCGGCACGAGCAGCGGCGACGCGTCCACACCGGACCTGTCGTCACCGACGATACGATTGTCGGCAACGATCTTTCCTTCCTTCCGGCAGCCTCCGGGGCAGTCTTCCTGCAACTGGTGAGCCTGACCGGGGAGAGTGCTCGCATGGCGATTGATCGCAGAACGTTCATGACTGGCGCCACTGGCGCCTCCTCCGTGCCTATCGTCGGATGGTTCGCAGCATCACCCCTCCCCGCCCCGCCGACACCCATGACCGCCTCAACCGGTAGCGTCTTTCATCCGACCACAGCCGGCGATGTGCCAAGCGTCCGTGCGATGGTCGGAGCGTTCCAGACCGCTGATCGCACCGTGGGTGGCGGTGCGCTCTACACCTCCGTTCTGCGCTATCTGACGGCTGAGGTCGCGCCGAAGCTCGTCGACCCGAGCGGCGGGCGTGGGGGCGAGTTCTTCGCCGCTGCTGCCACGGTGACAGAGTTGGCGGGGTGGATGGCGCACGACGGCGGTCGAAACGACACCGCCCGGATGCACTTTGACCGTGCGTTCCGCTTTGCCGCAGCGGCCGACCGGCCTGCGCTGGCCGCCAACGTGTGCGCCTCGATGTCGCATCTCGCGAACCAACTCGATCAGCCCACCGAGGCGCTCCGTATTGCCGATGCCGGGTTACGGCGCGCTCACGGACAGCCCGGCACGAGCCGCCTCATAGCAAGGTTACACACCATGTGTGCACACAGCCTGGCGTTATCCGGCGAGTCCCGGGACTGCGCTGCCGAGTTGAGTGTGGCCGAGGACATCCTCTCGGCAACCGGGGAGGAGCAGCCGGCCGAATGGCTGGCGAACTTCGATGAGGCCGCGCTCGCCAGCGAAGCCGCGCTGTGCTGGCTGGCGTTGGGTCAGCTGGCTCAGGCAGAGCGCGCCGCACAGCGCGTGATTACTTTAAGAACCGCCGAGCGGGTGCGTTCCCGCGCCTTCGCTCAGCTCACGTTGGCCCGGGTGCTCCTCGATGACCACCGTCCTGACGAGGCGGCCGTCGTAGGGCAGGCGGTCTGCTCGGTGGTGTCGACGCTGACCTCAGCACGGGTCCTGGCGGGATTAGACCAACTCGGAGACGCGCTAAGACCCTACCAACAGGTTTCCGGGGTCGGGGCGTTTCTAGACCATATGGCTGCCGTGCGGCCCATAACAAGCGCCAATCCTGCGGCAGGTGGCGAGCAATGGCCGGTGTGAACGCAGAACAAGCAGCCCGCTTCGCTTACCTGGCCGAGGGCAACGCCAAACAGGCGCGTAAACGGGTGGCTGTGGCCGCGTTGCTGCGCGACGAACATGACCGGGTATTGCTCGTCGATCCGACCTACAAGGAGGACTGGGACCTGCCTGGCGGTATGGTCGAGGCCAACGAACCACCCCGGGCGGCACTCGCCCGAGAGCTGCGCGAAGAGCTCGGCTTGATCCTTAAGCCCAGCCGGTTACTGCTCATCGAGTGGGTACCGCCCCACGGACCATGGGACGATCAACTCGCCATAATCTTCGACGGCGGGACACTCGACGCTGATACCGTGGCGACGTTGCAGATCACAGACGCCGAGCTGCGCGCGTTCGCATTCCTATCCCTGACCGAAGCACGGCAGCGGCTACGACCCTACGTCGCCCAACGGCTGGAACGCGCACGCCACGCACTAAGCGCCGATCTCGTGAATTACAGCGAGCGGGAGACCTGGTAGCCACGACCTCCCGCTGGCCCACTCTGGCCGCCTCAGCGGCCAGACGCGCCGGACCGGCCGCCGGCCGGCCCAGGATCGCCGCAGCAGGCCGACGAGCACCCGACTGGTGGTGTGAAACTACCGGGACGGGCCGGGAGCGGCGCTGCGACGGGCTGGACCCGAGGGGGTGTCGATAGACGAACTGCTGGCGCTGACCGGCATGGTCCGTCCCACCCTCTCCGCCACCTACGGGCCTATGCCAGGGCCGGGCGCGCGGGCGCGGACCCGACGCGGCCGCTGGCGCGCGCTCACCCCCTCGGACAAGTCGGGCCGGGATGGCCGGCCACGGCCGTCCCGGCCCGACTCCCCGCAGCGGCCGCCGACAGGCCACGCCCGCCGTCCCCTCATCGTCGCCGCACTCATCGCCGCCGCCACCGGCGTCACCCGGGCAAACGTCTGACCGACCCACCACAAGCAATCGACCCGCATCTTTGCAGGCTTGGTGTCATAGGG
>JAVKSM010000219.1:0-2266 GCA_039583705.1 Pseudonocardiaceae bacterium | reverse complement strand
CCGCTGGTGTTTCTGACGGCGCCAGCGTGGTCGCCGACTTCTACGTCACCTGGGCCGGGCATCCGGAGCCAGACGCGCTCGCGCCGCGCCTCGGCGAACTGCTCGCGGCCGGCCTTCCTGCGTCGTCTGCTTCGTCGACAGGACCGATCGCCCGGGTAACGTTCACGGTGGCGGGCGCGAGCGGCATCGCGATGCGGCACCGGTTCACGTTCCGTCCCGCGGATGCCGGGGTATCGGCAGGCGGGGCCGGCCTCGTCGAAGACCGGCTGATCCGCGGCATTCACCCGCAGATCGCCGAGCGGCTGCAGATGGACCGGCTGCGGGAGTTCGACCTCACCCGGCTGCCGTCGGCGGACGAGGAAATCTACCTGTTCAAGGCCGCGGCCAAGAGCAACCAGGACGACGAGCGGCTGATCGCGATGGGCCAGGTGCGGGACCTGACGCCGCTGCGCGAAGCGGACGGCCGCCTGGTCGCGCTGCCGGCTCTGGAAAACGTTCTCGCCGGCTGCCTCGACGCCATCCGCACCGTGCAGGCGCAGCGGCCGCAGCACAAGCGGTTCGACACGAACCGGATCATGATCTACGTCTGGCCCACGGTCAACCTGACCGCCGAAGAGATCAACTCGCTAGTCCACCGGATCCGGCCGACCACGTCCGGGGCCGGCCTTGAGGAAGTCCAGTTCGTGACCCGCCAGCGCACCCCGTCGGGAGAGCTGACCGAGGTAGCCCTGTGGACCACGCTCGACGCCGGCCACAACGTGCGGCTGCACATGGGGCCGCCGCCGACCGAGCCGCTGCGCCCGCTCGATGATTACCGGCAGAAGGTGCTGCGGGCGGCGCGGCGGGGGAACGTGTACCCGTACGAGCTGACCGGGCTGCTGGCCGGGGACGGCGGACGGTTCCAGGAGTACGACCTGGATGCTTGCGGCGCTCTCGTGCCGGTGGACCGTCCGAAGGGCAGGAACACGGCGGGCATCGTCGTCGGGGTGGTGAGCACGCCGACGGAGCGTTATCCCGAGGGCGTGACCCGGGTGGCGCTGCTGGGGGATCCGACCAGGTCGCTGGGTGCGCTGGCCGAGCCGGAGTGCGCGCGGGTGGTCGCGGCGCTGGACCTGGCTTCGCGTACGGGGGTGCCGGTGGAGTGGTTCGCGCTGTCGTCCGGGGCGCGGATCTCGATGAGCTCCGGGTCGGAGAACCTGGACCAGGTGGCGGCGGCGCTGAAGCGGATCGTGGAGTTCACCCAGGCCGGCGGGGAGATCAACGTGGTGGTCGCCGGGATCAACGTGGGCGCCCAGCCGTACTGGAACGCCGAGGCGACGATGCTGATGCACACCAAGGGGATCTTGGTGATGACGCCGGACTCGGCGATGGTGCTGACCGGCAAGCAGGCCCTTGACTTCTCCGGGGGGGTCTCGGCCGAGGACAACTTCGGGATCGGCGGCTACGACCGGGTGATGGGCCCCAGCGGGCAGGCGCAGTACTGGGCGCCGGACCTGGCCGCCGCCTGCGGGGTGCTGCTGGCCCACTACGGCCACGCCTACGTCGCGCCGGGGGAGCGGTTCCCGCGCAGGGCGGTCACGTCCGACCCGGCCGGGCGGGACGTGTCCGGCTACCCGCACCCGCTGGCCGGCAGCGACTTCGCGACCGTCGGGGAGATCTTCTCCGCCGCCAAGAACGCGGACCGCAAGAAGCCGTTCGACATCCGGGCCGTGATGCGGGCGGTGTCCGACCAGGACCATCCGGTGCTGGAGCGCTGGGCCGGGATGGCCGGCGCCGAGATCGCGGTGGTGCAGGACGTGCACCTGGGCGGCCGCCCGGCCTGCCTGATCGGGATCGAGTCGCGGCCGGCGGCCCGCCGCGGGTTCCCGCCCGCCGACGGCCCCGATACCTACACCGCCGGGACGCTGTTCCCCTTGTCGTCGAAGAAGACCGCCCGGGCGATCAACGCCGCCTCCGGCAGCCGGCCCGTGGTGGTGCTGGCGAACCTGTCGGGGTTCGACGGCTCCCCGGAGTCGATGCGCAAGCTCCAGCTGGAGTACGGCGCGGAGATCGGCCGGGCGATCGTCAACTTCCAGGGGCCGATCGTGTTCTGCGTGATCTCCCGCTACCACGGCGGCGCCTTCGTCGTGTTCTCCAAAGCCCTGAACCCGAACATGACCGTGCTGGCCCTGGAAGGCTCGTTCGCGTCGGTACTCGGCGGCGCCCCCGCCGCCGCCGTCGTCTTCGCCGCCGAGGTGAGCAAACGCACCGCCACCGACCCACGGGT
>JAVKSM010000218.1:0-2399 GCA_039583705.1 Pseudonocardiaceae bacterium | reverse complement strand
TTCAGCCTGCGGGACCTGCCCGACGAGCTGAAGGCGATCGGCACCCTGCTCACCCTGGACGCGGTGTGGCGCCGCGTCAGCTCATGAAGGACACCTCCGTCCCAGCACCAACTCGTGTCCGACCAAGGTCATGTGAGCGGGTGGGACTCCCTGGTGAGGGCGGCCAGCGCGGCGGCGACTTCCTGAAGGCTGGCCCGTACGTAGGTGGTTGTGGTTCCGGCGTCACCGCCCGAGTCGGCGTGTCCAGCGTAGGCGCGGGCGACGGCGTACCCGAAGTTGCGTTCCACCCAGGTCAAAGTGGTGTGCCGCAGCCAGTGCGTGGAGATCTGCTGGGTGGCGATCCACGGGAGATGTTTGCCGAGGCGTGTCCAAAGATGGTCGTAGCGGCGGGTGGTGATCGGTCGGCCGTCGGAGTACCGGAGTAGCTGCCGATCACGCGGCGCGCCTCGCTCGTCGGCGTGCTGGATGAGGTACGCCATGAGCGTCGGGGACACCGGTTGCCAGCGCACAGTTTCGCCTTTCTCGCGCAGGAAGATCAGGCACTGGTCCGGGTCGAGATCTTGCGGCCGGAGGGCGAGCGCGCCGCCCCGGCGGCAGGCGGTCTCGGTGTGCAGCCGAAGCAGCAAGCTATCCAGCGCGGGGTCATTGCCGGTGGCCGCGGCGGTCTCGTTGATCTCGGCCAGCCGGGAGTCGGCCACGGCACGCCGAGTGGAGGGCAGGCGGCGGGGCTTGGCCGGGTTGTCGGCTGGGTCGACGAGTCCGTCGTCTTCGGCGTGCCGATAGAGGCAGCGCAGGGCTGCGATGAGGTGCTCGCCCGCACTGCGCCCGCCACGTGCGTTGCGCCGGGGAACGACGTTGACTTTCACGTACTCCACCAATTGCTTGATCTCCGAGGGAGTCGGCTCGTCGAGACGCCGCTGACTCCAATGCTCCTCGATGCGGTGCCAGTACGAGCCATATACGCGGCGGGTGCCGTCGGTGACGGCGGCGGAGACGATCGGGATGTACTCCGCGAAGGTAGGTACGGGTGGTCCGGTGTTAGGCGAGGCCAAGAGGTCGTCGACCGTCAGGCCCATCCGGGCCAGCAGCAGCCGCGCGGCCGCCGCCTCGGCCGAGGTCGCGGTCGACGCTCCGGGTGTCCGCGCCGTCATGGGAGATCACCGCCCAGCAGCCCCGCGTGGCGCGGGGCGAGCAGGTCGTCCAGCGCAGCGGGCGGGTACACGACAAGCAGATCCCGGGCCGGGTCGGCGACCAGCAGCACCCGGTCACCGCTGATCAGACCACAGCCGCGCCGGACGGTAGCGGGCAGGCGCAGATGCCCCTGCCGGGTCAGGCTGAACCCGCCGTGAGCGTCGGCGCGGACGACCAGCAGCCCCCCGGATTCGCCGATGTCCAGGCGGGTGCCGGACACCCAGCCCAGCGCGCCCACCACGGCGCGGTCAGCCACCCGACCCCGACAGTCCACCGCGGCCAGCCCGTACACCGCGCGGCTCGTACGCGGTGGGCGGAGGGCCGGTAGTGGCAGCGCCCGACGGACCACCGACGCCCCACACGGTGACCCGCCGGCACGCCCGCCGCGGCGCACAGCAGTGGCCGGGATGACCACCGGTCCGATCACGGCGCCGGTCACCACGACCACCCCCACCACAGACGGCAGGACAGCCGGAAAGACGCCGGTTCAACGTGTCGAAGCGCCCTCAAGCACAGGTACGCCAGATGTCGCAGGCGTGCCACGAAAACGTGTCCGAGGAGGGACTTGCACACTAACTACACGCCTCGCTCTTGGTCCCGTCGCATGCCGGGGACTGTAATTTCAACGGTGTAACCCTGAGACGGAGGAGATATCTGTGACTGTGACGATGGATGCCTGGACCGGGGCGGTGGAGGGTCCGGATGGCGTGGATGAGCAGTTGGTGCGCCAGCTGGCCGAGCGTGCCCGGGCTGAGGGCCTGAGGCTGACGGGTGAGGGGGGCCTGCTGGCCCGGTTGACCAAGGTGGTCGTCGAGTCCGCCATGGAAGGGGAGATGGACGAGCATCTCGGGTACGGCAAGCACGACCCGGCCGGGCGCAACGGCGGGAACTCGGGCAACGGGACGCGATCCAAGACGCTGCTGGGCGAGGCCGGGCCGGTGGCGATCGAGGTGGGCCGGGATCGGGAGTCCAGCTTTGCGCCGCGGATCGTGGCCAAGCGCCAGCGGCGGTGCTCCGGGGTGGACGACCTGGTGATCTCGTTGTCGGCCAAGGGGTTGACCCACGGGGAGATCTCCGCGCACCTAGTGTAGTGTCTCGTTATTGATTTTTCACTTGTTGGAGAGCGACTCGGCCGCGGGCGACCTTGGCGAGGATTTGCTCGGCGGTGGCGGTCCAGATAAATGGTTTCGGGTTGTCGTTGTTGGCTT
>JAVKSM010000217.1:0-2401 GCA_039583705.1 Pseudonocardiaceae bacterium | reverse complement strand
CGCCAACGGCGCCGCTGCTCGACTCATGCCCTACAGCCTAACGTGCCGTAAAGCCAATTGCAAGACACTACACTAGTCGACGATCTGCACCTCGTCGCCGCGTTGCAGGTAGTCGAAGAAGCGCACCGCGGCATCGTGGCTGAGGTGAATGCAGCCCCCGGAGTCATAGTCCAAGCTGCCCTCGTGGAACGCGCGACCATGATTGTCGAAGAAGACCGAGTACGGCATCGCCGCGCCGGCGTATTCCTTGCTCACGTGGTTCTTGTCCTTCCACACCACGTGGAAGATCCCTGTGGGGGTGAGGTTGTTCGGGTCACCGGAGGTGATCGGCACCGAGCCGTAGACCACCTTGCCGTCCTTCATCAACCACGCCACGTCGTTGTACAGATCCACACACGCCTTGGCCGTCGCCTCGCACGGCGGCGTTTCGGAGTCGTCGGAGCTGGACGAGTCCGGCAGCGAACCGAACGGGTCGACCTGTTGCTGGTTGGCGGGCGCCGGTGGCGGGGCCGCCTGGGGTGAGGTCGGGAGGTTGGACGTCCCGGGCAGTGGGAGGGGCAGCGGCAGCGGGTCAGCGCCGGCGACCCCCACCGTCGCCAGCGTGCCCAGCCCGACCATCCCCGCACAGGCCGCTGCCCGCACGGAGCCGGCCAGCACGTTCCGGTGCCGCTTGCGGTGCCTTCCCACATCAACCCCTCTCGTTTCGGGCGCGCTGGCCCGGTACGCATCCTGCCGCGTTCCGGAGGTCTAACGAGATGAGGTCCGACGGTGACACGGGGGGCTCCGTGTGCGGTTGCTCCGCCGCGACGGGCGGTCAGGCTGGTGGGGGTCCGCGTACAGCGCCATCCGGTCCCGGTTCCGGTCGACAGGACCGCCGGGCGCCGGGAAATGGCCGGTCAACGGTCGAGACGCGCGGGACCGGCGGGCGGAGCCAGCCATTTCGCCTGCCCACGATCCACCTGGCTCACCACCCGGCCCGGTTGGCGAGGTGGCCTGGTCCAGACGCAACGCGGTCGGCAGGCTCAATAGTTGACACAGTAGTCAACACACCACAGCGCCTCCCGCGCCGCTCTCGCGGTCGTGGGCCCGATTCGGTGACGCAGCCGGTGCCCCAGCGGCCGGCGCAGTCACCCACCGGCGGACGGTCACCTCGACCGTGAGCCGTTGTCCGGGTTCTTGGGCTCCGCTGCCGCAGCCGTCCTGGCAGCGCCGGGGCCAGCCCGGGCGCCCCTCCGGGCGCGGCGCTCTGCGGGAGCACTTCTCCGACGTAGAGCGCCGCACCCGAGGTTCACCCCGGCCAGCCGGATCCCCTCGTCCCGCCCCCCGGACCAGCACCAGGCCAGTACCGGCCTCCCCGCCGTCGCACCCCTCGTCGCGCCGGCGGCAGGGGTGAAGAGGGGGTCGGCCGCGGACCTGATACATCGGCCCGCCGAAACGTCCGCTGAAACATCCGGGTGAAAACGCCCGGCCGAAACGACCGGGTGAAACGCCTGGCCGAAATGTCCGGTGAAACGCAGGGTTGCGCCTCCCGGACACCGTGGGGGCAACACGATGTCCGGGAGGCGCGGGTCCCAGCACGGCCGGGCGCGGTCGGCCGAGCCGGGAGGATTACGGGCGGTCGTCGGTGATCCGAGCTACCACGGACGCGCCCAGGGCCGGGTCAGTCCGGCGAGGTGGTCGGGGCCTCGGAGAGCCCCGCGACGGGGTCGCAGACCCCGGGTGGTCGCGTCGTCGCCGTCTGCCGGAGGTTGACCTCCTGGCCGGACAGCGCAGCGGGGGACGTCCCGCCGACCGAGCCGCTGGAACCCGCTGCGCCACCGGATGCGACAACCGGGGCAGTCCCTGGCCCGCTCAGCGGCAACGGAGGTGAGCTGTCATCCCGGACAGCAGAAACGACGGCGGCAGACGGTGGGGCCGACTCGGCGGCTGCCGGGTCGGACGGCAGCGCCATGGCCTCCCGCACGGTGGTCGCCCCGGTCGGTGTGGCCGGGGCGACCGCGGCGGTGGTGGGCGCTGCGTCGGAGTCGTCGGCAACCGGGCTCACCGCGTCGAGCACGGGCGGTGAGGCGGTGTCGGTGGGGGGTGAGACGTGGTGGGTGAGCGTCTCGACGGGCGTCGCGACCAGGGCGACGATCGGCTTGAGAGGCGCCGCGACCAGGGCGACAACCGGCTGCAGGACGGGCGCCGCGACCAGGGCGACGGCCGGCTGCACCACGGGGGCAACCGCTGCCTGCGCGACGTGGACCACCGGCGCGACCACCCCTGGCGCCGGGTGGGCCACGGGCCGTGCCGCCGGGTGGGCCACGGGCCGTGCCGCCGGGTGGGCCACGGGCGCGGCGGCGGAAACGACCGGCGCGGCGACGGAGACCACCGGGGCACCGGACACCGCGGCCACCGACAC
>JAVKSM010000216.1:0-2436 GCA_039583705.1 Pseudonocardiaceae bacterium | reverse complement strand
TCCCACACCCCGGTCACCAGCCCAGCCGGGTAGGCCGCGCCCAGCGACGTCCGCTCGACGACCTCCGGCACGTCGACCGGCACGCCGAGGATGTCGGCCTGGAACTGCATCAGCCAGTTGTTCTCCGCCGCGCCGCCGTCGGCCCGCAGCTCGGTCACCGGGCCGCCGGATGCGGCGCGCATCTCCTCGATCACGTCCCGGGTCGAAAAGCCGGTGCCCTCCAGCGTGGCCCGTGCCAGGTGGGCCGGCGTGGTCCCCAGGGTGAAGCCGACCAGGACGCCCCGCGCGTAGGGATCCCAGTGCGGTGCTCCGAGCCCGGTCAGCGCCGGCACCAGGTACACGTCGTCGTTGGAGTCCAGGCTCGCCGCCAACCGCTCGGTCTCGGCAGCCACGCGGATGATCCCGAGCTGGTCGCGCAACCACTGCACGGCCGCGCCGGTGACGAAGATCGAGCCTTCCAGCGCATACTCCGTCGGCGCGTCCTCGAATCCACAGGCGACGGTGGCGATGAGCCGCTCGGTGTCGGCCGGGCGCTCGACGCCGGTGTTCATCAACACGAACGACCCGGTGCCGTAGGTGTTCTTCACCTGGCCCGGCTCGAAACAGGCCTGCGCGAACAGGGCGGACTGCTGGTCACCCAGGACGCCGGCGATCGGGAGGCTGGCCCCGAAAACCTCGGTGTCGGTCTCACCGAAGACGGTCGCGCTGGGCCGGATCTCCGGCAGCACCGCCGGGGGGACGCCGAGCACCTCGCACAGCTCGTCGTCCCAGGTGAGCGCGTCGAGGTCCATGAGCAGGGTGCGGGAGGCGTTGGTGGGGTCAGTGGCGTGCACCCGCCCCCCGGTGCACCTGGCCAGCAGCCAGGAGTCGATCGTCCCGAAAGCGATCTCGCCCCGCTCGGCGCGGCCGCGCAGGCCCTCCACGTTGTCCAGCAGCCAGCGGATCTTGGTGCCGGAGAAGTAGGCGTCGACGAGCAGCCCGGTCTTGCGCCGGATCATCGGCCCCAGCCCGTCGTGCTCCAACCGGCGGCAGAACCGGGCGGTGCGCCGGTCCTGCCAGACGATCGCGGGGGCGACCGGCCGGCCCGTGTCGCGCTCCCAGAGCACGGTCGTCTCCCGCTGGTTGGTGATGCCCACCCCGGCGAGGTCGGTGCCGCGGAGCCCGGCGTCCGCCAGCGCCGCGCTGGCGACCCTCCTGGTGACCGTCCAGATCTCCTCCGGGTCGTGCTCCACCCATCCCGGCCGCGGATAGTGCTGGCCGAGCTCGGCGTACCCGCGGCCGGCGACCCGCCCGTCCGGTCCCACCACGACCACCGTCGTCCCCGTGGTGCCCTGGTCGACCGCCAGGACGTGCTCCGCTGCCATGGCCGGCCCGCTCCTCTCACTCCCGCTCACCCCGGCTGACGGTTCACACTCCCGCTCACCCCGGCTGACGGTTCACACTCCCGCGCACCCGAATATGTAACGCCACGCGTCGCAGTCCCGAGACCCTGGACGACGAGGTCCATACCGGAGACCATTCAGTGCTGGTCTCGAAGATCTGCCGGAGGTCTGGATGACCGACGCTGCCGACGCTGCCGCCGCGTGGACCGGCCGGTTCCCCCTGCCGGCGCCGATCTGGTGGTTGGAGAGGTGCCGGGTCGCCTGGCACGGCCGGCGCGACGCCCGGCACGTGCCCTCGGCGAGACCTGAGGGCACCCCGAGGTACGTCGCCGGGCTGTGCGCCGCGGCGGAGCGAGGTCACCGGGCGGTGGGCGACCGCCTGCACCGTGAGGTCGCCCCCGTCGACCAGGCCATCGCCCACGCGGTCGTCCGGCTGCGCCAGTTCCGGCGGGAGCCGACGGTCGTGCCTGCGGCACCGAAGCCCCCGGCGCCGCCGGACGACCCACCCAAGCCCGTGGCGGCCGTCCCGCTGTGGGTGGTCGACGCGCGGCAGGTCGCGCGCGCGCAGCGCGAGCTCGACGAGCGTAAGCGCGACCGCAACCGCGCCGAGCAGGATCTCGCGCGGCTGCTCGTGCGCCGGTTCCACACGCTGGAGTCGGCCCGTCACGTCGCGGGCCAGCACACCTCCCGCTACGAGGTGTTGCTGTCCATCTATCGCTCGGCGTGGGACCGCGCCGGGCGCCGGGGTCCGCTGCGCGGGAACCGGCCGGCGCCGCAGCGCCCCGCATCGTGGATCGCGCCGCGGGTCACGCCGCAGGCCTGGCTCGAAGGTGACCTGCCCATCCCGGCACCCGAAATCGACGTCGAGCTCCTCGAGACCTACCGGTGGGCGCTGCGGGACTTCGACCTGCGCCTGCTCGACACCCCCGTGCGCGACGCCCCCGTCAGCCCGACCCCAGCCGCCCCGGTCACAGCCGCCCCCACCACAGCCGCCCCGACCACAGTCTCCGAGGAGCAGGCATGAGCAAGCTCGCAGCCGCCGTCGGTCGGGTCC
>JAVKSM010000215.1:0-2485 GCA_039583705.1 Pseudonocardiaceae bacterium | reverse complement strand
GGTCCGCGGACCGTCCCGACCCCCGCCGTGTCATCTGCCGAAGGGCCGTCCCGAAGGGCCGTCGTCCGGCCTCGCCCTTCGCACGTTGCAGCCAATGCAGGTCCACGGCTCTTCCGTGCTCCTTATCCCTGGTTTCGCACCCGCCCGACTGGTTCCCATCCGCCACCACTGGCTCGTACTCCGTGGCGCGCCCGTTTCGCGGGCGCGCCGGCGGTACCGCAGGCCCCGCAACACTGCGGCGCGCCCCGTGCCCCCTTGAGGCAAACCATCGGGCGGCGAAACCGGCGGCTTGACCACGTCAGATGTGGGGAATCCGCAGGACATGAAGCCCGCGGCACTCGCGGCGCACCTCGGTGAGCGGACCGGGTGGGTCGTGTGGGGCTACCGCGACGCCGTCCTGGCGGCCGCCGCCGCCCGCGGTCTGGTGCTCGCCGTGGACCACTCGATGGGCCCGGCGCAGATCGGGTTGCGACTCCCGGGTCCCGAGCCGGTCACGGCCACGTGGCGTCCGGACACCGGCTGGTACCTGGCGCTCCGGCCCGACCCGTCCTCGGTGGAGCCGGCGTCGCTCATCTACCGCTGCGGCCCCGGCGCGGATCCGCTGGCGCTGGTGCCGGCGCCGGAGGAGGTCACCGACTGGCTGGTCGCGACCGCCGCCGGCGAGCGCGGCGGCTCGGCGGCCCCCCCGCAGGACGTGGAGCTGGGGCCGCCGGCACTGGCCAGGCTGCTCGCGTTCGAACCCGCCGCCGTGCCGCTCTTCGTGCGCTGAGGGCCGGCCGGATGTCAGCGGGCCAGCCTCGCGAGCGCGTCGAGCACCGTCGGGTGGATGTCGAAGACCCCGAGCAGGCCGGTGACCGCCAGCGGGCGCGACACCTCGCTGTGCGTGGCTCCCGCCAGGTGCAGCGCCACCCCCCGCGCCGTCGCCGCCCGGGCCGTGCGGACCAGGGCTGACAGCCCGCCGGTGCCGAGGAACCGGACCGCGCTCAGATCCAGCACGAGGTGCTCGGCACCGGGCGTCAGCCCGGTCAGCTCGTCGGTGAGCAGCGGCGCGGTGGCCAGGTCGAGCTCGCCGTCCAGCCACACCACCCGCACCCCGGGGAGCGGGACCTCGATGACCAGCGTGACGGTCTGGTCCGCGTCTGGCGCGGCGGGCACCGACAAGGAGTACAGCTCGGTACCGGAAACGGCTTCCGGGGTCATGCCAGTCCCCTCCCTTCCGCCTCTTGGAGCGTGGCCGCCAGGTTCGCACATGCGGTGGCGGCCCACAACGGCCAGCGCGGGTGCTCCGCCCCGAGGACGGGTACCGGTTGCCGGTGGAGCAGGAGCTGCGGGACGCCGCACGGCGAGTACTGGGTGATGCCGAACTACGGGCTGACCAAGCCGCGGCGCTGGCCGCCGTGCGCGACGCCGACGCGCTGGTCGTCCTGGCACCCGCGGCCGGCAAGACCGCGGTCTACGCGGCGGCGAGCGGTCTGCTGGGCGGGCCGACCGTCGTCGTCAGCCCGACGCTGTCGCTGCAGCGCGACCAGGTCGCCGCGCTGCGCGGGACCGGCCTCACCGCAGCCGCGCTGAATTCCCGGATCGGTGGCCGCCGACGCCGCCAGATACTCGCCGACTTCCAGGCCGGACGGTGTGAGTTCCTGTTGGCCGCCGCCGAGCAGCTCGCCCGCGCCGACATCGTCGAGGTGCTCGCCACCGCCGGGCCCGCGCTGCTGGTCGTCGACGAGGCCCACTGCGTGTACGACTGGGGCCCGGACTTCCGCCCCGACTATCTCGGGCTGGCCGCGGCGGTCCGTGCCTTGGGACGCCCGCGGGTGCTCGCGATGACCGCGACCGCATCGGCGCCGGCGCGCGAGGAGATCTGCGAGCTGCTCGGCATCCCGCAGGCCGCCCTCGTCGTGCGGGGCGTGGGCCGTCCCAACATCCACCTCGCGGTCCGGCTGCAACACGACGCGGCGGCGTCCTGGAAGGCCGTCGGCGAGGCGGTCGCCGAGCACGAGGGCAGCGGGATCGTCTACGTCACCAGCCGGCGGCACGCCGAGGATCTCGCGGCCCGGCTGCGGGAGCAGGGCGAGTCTGCCGGCACCTACCACGGCCGCATGCGTGCGGCGGACCGGGACCGCATCCAGGACGCGTTCCTGACCGGCGGGTGCCGCGTCGTCGTGGCCACCAGCGCCTTCGGTATGGGCATCGACAAGCCCGATGTGCGATTCGTGCTGCACGCCGACACTCCGCCCACGATGGAGGCCTACCACCAGGAGGTCGGTCGGGGCGGCCGCGACGGCGAGCCCGCCGACGCGGTGCTGTTCCATCGGCCGGGCGACCTGGCCACCCCGGCGCTGTTCGCCTCCGGTGCCGACGCCGACGCGGGCGCGCTCGCGGCGGCCCTCACCGCGCTGCGGGAGCGCGGGGCACTGCCGGTTGCCGAGGTGGCCGCGGCTGCCGGGCTCGCGCGCACGGTGCTCACCCGCGCCGCCCCCGCCTT
>JAVKSM010000214.1:0-2559 GCA_039583705.1 Pseudonocardiaceae bacterium | reverse complement strand
GTGGGACGACGGGCCGAGGCGGTGGCCCCCACCGAGCAGGCCGTCGCGCTCTACCGGCGCCTGGCCGCCGACAACCCCGCCTTCACCCCCGACCTGGCGACGGCGTTGATTAATTTTGACCGGGATGTTGCCGCGATCGGTGAGCCTGATCGGGGTGAGGCCGTTTGGCAGGAGGTCTTGGCCGACCAGGATGTGGTCACCCGTTGCACCTTGTTGGTGTCCCGGGCCTCCGCGGCGCAGCCGGGTGATCTGCGGGCCGTCGCATGGCTGGTGGAGGCCTGCCGGAGCGAGGACCGTGATCTGCTCGGTGCCGCACATGAGGTTGCGCGGACCCACCGCGCCGCCGACCCAGAATCTTGGGACGCGGCGTGGACTCAGACCAGCGGCGGCGAGCGACCCGAATGGCTGGCCGTGGACACCGACCTACTCGCCACGGCGAGGGCCTGGATCGCCACTCAGACCTCTCAGGATGAGCGGGATTATTTGGCGGCCCACCCTGAACTGCTCGACCCCAGCGCCGATACGGCCATTGAGGAGGCTGTGCTGCGTGTCGAGGAGAGTGCCGCGCAAGGCTACCGGCACCTGCTGGGGGTTGCCCGAGCCGAGGGTGTCGACACCGCGTACCGACCCATCTTCCAGGTTCTTCTCGCCGAGCAGTTCACCACGGCCGCCCCGGCCGAGCAGCGGCAGCTGCTGCGTGCGCGCCGTGCGGAGCTCCTCGACGGCGGCGTCCGAGACCACCTCAACCAACAACCAGCCGACGAGTCGGCCCCGCTCCTCCGGGCGTGCGCGCTGCTGGACCTGACAGCCCACGACCCCGACGGACTAGACGGGCGCACCGTTGCCGCGGCCTTTGACGCGCTGGAGGACCCCACCCGCTTCCCCGAGCTACTCGACACCACCGCCGCTGACACCAACCAGGCAGCCACCCTGCTGGGGCCACTGGCCACCATCGCCTACACGGCGGCTACCACCGAAGCCGAAGCGGCGCTGGCGGGCTTCTACATGGCCGTCGCGGCCGCCGTCGCCGGTGAGCGCCACCAAGCCAGCGACCTCGTGCGCCGGGCGCTGCGAGGGGATCCCGGCAGCGCTTCGGAATGGATCACGCGGCTCGCCGAGCTCGGCGCGGGGCAACCCTCGGTGCTGCCCCTCATCGCGGTCCTCACCCAGCCCAGCGGCGATGAGCAGCACTGATCTGGTCGTCGTGTTGCCGGGGATCCTGGGCAGCACCCTCACCAAAGACCACCACCCGGTGTGGGCACCCACAGCCGGCGCAGCGCTGCGGGCGGTGCTCACCCTCGGGCGAAGCCTCACCCAGCTGCGGCTTCCCACCGGGATCGGCGACGCCCACCCCGACGACGGGGTCAAGCCGGCAGGTCTGATACCGACGCTGCACGCCATCCCCGGGATCTGGACACCGATCACCGGCTACGACCGGCTGCTGCGCCGGCTGCGGTCCCTCGAACAACGCGGACAGATCGGCACACTGCTGCCGGTGGCCTACGACTGGCGGCTGTCCAACCGCTACAACGCCCACCGGCTCGCCACGATCATCCACCCCGCCCTGCAGCAGTGGCGGGCGAGCAGCCCGGACCGGGCAAACGCGCAGCTGGTGTTCGTGTGCCACTCCATGGGCGGGCTCATCGCACGCTGGTATATCGAGAAATGCGGCGGCGCCGAGGTGACCCGCAAACTCATCACCCTGGGTACCCCCTACCGAGGAGCCGCCACAGCCGTCGCCCAGCTCGTCAACGGCGTACGTAAAGGTGTGGGGCCGCTGTCGGTCGACCTCACCGAGTTCGCCCGCAGCCTGCCCTCCCTGCACCAACTACTGCCCAGCTACGCCTGCGTCGACCACGCCGGGTCGCTGCACCGCCTCGACGACCCCACCGCACCCACAGTGGCGGACCTGAGTAGCGCCATGCTCACCGACGCTCTGGCGTTCCACGCCGACCTCGCCGCAGCCGAGGCAGCACGACCCACCAGCCTCACCAGCACCCACGCCATCGTCGGGGTCCGCCAACCCACCCCCACTTCCCTGCGACTCACCGACACCACAGTCGAGGCGATGGGAACGATCGGCGGGGACAACGACTACGGCGACGCCACCGTGCCCCTAGTCGGCGCCATCGGACACGGCCTACCCATGGACACCAACACCATCCGCCGGATCGTCGACCACCACGCCAACCTGGCGGCCAACCCCGGCGCACTCGACGAACTCGAAGAAACCATCACCACCCAACCCATACGCCGCCGCGCAGGCGCAACCGTTCCCATCCGGGTCGACGTGCCCGACCTCATCCTCGCCGGCGAACCCCTCCGGCTCGCCATCGACATCGACGCCGAGCGGCCCCCCGCGGTCCTCGTCCACGTCCTCGCCGAAACCACAGCCGGCGAGCCAGAGAAGATCGTCCCATCCCGCGCACCCCGGATCCGAAACGGCCACGCCGAAACATCCTTCACCGGCCTTCCTCCCGGCGCATACACCATCCGCGTAACCGGCCTCACCCCCGGCTCCCCCATCACCCCCGTAACAGCCCCCGTACTCGTCTGGCC
>JAVKSM010000213.1:0-2592 GCA_039583705.1 Pseudonocardiaceae bacterium | reverse complement strand
GTCGTGACCGAGCCGGGTCTGGTCGTGCGCCATGACCTGCGGTGGCTCGAGCTCAACCTGCCCGTCGACGCCGAGCACTGGGCGGCGATGGCGGTCGACGAGGTGGTGCGCCGCCACGGCGCCGCCAGCGAACGCTCGACGGCGGCCCTGCGCCGGGACCTCGCACGGTTCGCCGCGCTGATGACCCGGCTGCGTCCCGCGCAGGCATTCCTGCTGTGCCCGAGCGTCGAGCAGGGAGTCGTGACGATCGTAGAGATCAACACGTCGCCGCTGCAGCCCGAGGCCACCAGTGCCGATGTCGTGGCGGCGCTCCGGGTGCGGGAGGACGAGCTCGTCGAGCCGCCCGAGATCGGCGAGCTCGCCGACGCGGCGAGTGCCGCCGTCCGGCTCCGGCAGCGCTACGTCGATCGCACCTCCGAGCACCGGGGCGTGCACGACATGATGATCTACGCGTGGCCGGATCCGGCCGCGCAGAGCCTCGTCCTGGCCTCCACCACGTTCATCGACCCGCTGCTCGCCAGCCGTTGGATCAGCGCCGTGGACGAACTCGCGCGGGGGGTGCAACTCCTGCCGGCGTCGTGACGGCCAGCCACGACCGCCGGCACCGACACCGGCGGCCCGAGCGGCGCAGCCTCGTATGGCTGGCGCGGTACGCCAGTCCGGCGGCAACGGCGGCGGCCCGCTCCTGGGCGGCGGCCCCAGGTCGGGCGCCTTCTCCGCAGCGCCCCGAAACGCCGCGGAGAGTCCGAGCAGGTGGCTGAGCAGGTCGCCGACGGTGGTCTCGACGCACGGGTAGCGGCGCCAAGCCGGTCGTCGGTCACCCCGGCGACGAGCCGGACGAGCCGGTCCGCGGCGGGAGCGAGATCGATGAACGTGGCCATGCCGCTACGACGGTCACCGCGACCAGGACTCATCGGCGGGACCCGTCGCGCAACTCGCTGGCGTCGCCGGTGTGCACGCCGGGACGAGGTCACCGGGCATGCCAGCGCACCCGCAGTGCCCACCCCACCAGCGGCGCCTGCAGCGGTAGCCGGCCGTAGGCGAGCAGCCGCAGCGGCCATGGCCGGTGCGCCCAGTCCAACGCCATCTGCACGTTGGCGGGGAACACCGCGACGAACAGCGCCGCCGCCAGCGTCCCGCCGAGGCCTCGGGTGCCGGGGAGCGCCACCAGCCCTGCCACCGCGAGCTCCGCCGCTCCGGACAGCCGCGTCCAGCGCCGCGGGGGACCAGGCAACCAGTGTGGGACGATCCCATCGAACGGCCTGGGCATGAGGAAGTGCAGCGTGCCGCTGCCGGTGAGCAGGGTAGCGAGCGCTGCGGCAGATCTCACGCGGTCCAGGTTCCCACGACGGCGAGAGAGACGATCCGCCCACGCCCTGTAGCTTCACTCGGACGACAGCCACAACTGTTCGGGGTGGTGGCGTCAGTGCCGACGGCGTGGCGGGGTGCTGAAGCCAGATCGCTCGTGGCGGGACGCGGACGAGCAGGCGCCTCAGACCCTCGACGGCCTCGCCTGTGTGCGCCGATGGGGCCGGGGCCAGCCACGACCTGATCAAGCGCCTGGACAAGCTGGCTGCCCGCCGCGGCTATGAGCTGACCTACTCCGTCGGGTGGAGCCTGGGCTCAGACGCCTCCACCTTGCGCACCGACACCGCACCCCAGGCGATGGCGATCATCCGCAACACCCTCATCGCCGCGTTCCGCCTCACCGGATGGCACAACCTCAAACAAACCCGTGACGACGAGCCGGCCGACGAGCTCCGACGCATGCTCGACGCGGCACGCCGCGTCGACCACTCAGTGATCACGCTGCTCTACGAGCAACTCACCGCGATTCGCCGACTCGACCGCCAGCTCGGCGCGATCATCGTCCGTGACGAGCTGACCGCCAAGATTGCGCAAGTCGACCGGCTCATGTCACACAGCCTGACACCCCGCTATTCGGGCGCAGCTCGCCGCGCTGCTCTCCGAAATGCACACCCTCGCCGGATGGCAAGCACTCGACACCGGAGCCATCAGGCAATCATGGTCACACCGCGCGCCGCCAAGCCGAAACCGCCGCACCGCGCATCCTCCGGGCCTGGCTCGCCGCCGCCCACGGCGAAGCCCTCGCCGCTCACGGCCACCGAACCGACAGCCCTCACCCGCCTCGACCCATCCTTCGTCCGCGCCGAAACCTCCCTCCGCGTGGACCTCGCCACCGCCCTCACCGCCACCGGCGAACACGACGAAGCCCGCATCCACGCCAACCGTGCCCGCACACTTGCCGCTCAACTCGGCTCAGCCCGCCAGACCTGACGTTTATCTGCGTTGGTAATTGTAGCCACCCTCGCGCAGTCACTAGTTTGGTTCGTGATCGTCCGCAAGATAGGAGGCCGCCAAAACACAATATCTATCCAAAAGTTGGAAAGCCTGCGAAGTCGGTGGTCTCACCGAGGGCATGCGTCCGTGAAGAATGCTGTTCCTGCAGGTATTGATCTCAGAAAACTCCTTTATATCGGCGGCGGCGGTCTCTGGGCTGAGCACTGCAGCACACATGGCAAATCGAAACCTTACTGACCTGTTAGGGTCGGTGTCTCTGACGTCCTTAGG
>JAVKSM010000212.1:0-2689 GCA_039583705.1 Pseudonocardiaceae bacterium | reverse complement strand
AGCAGCCGCGGAGCGCAGCCGTTCCGCCCGCTCGGTGCCGACCCGGTAGCGGGCCATCACCCGCCGCCGCGACGGCACCCCAGCCTCGGCGAGACCCCATTGCCACAGGTCAACCAGCAGTGCCTCATCGCTGCGGTCCACCCCCAAGAAGGGGACAGGCACCGCCCCCGCGATATGCCCGTCGGGTGGCCCGGCCCGCTGCGGTGGGTAGGCGGTCACGGCCTGGTCCGCCCCGGTGGTACTGGTGGTACTGGCAGTGCCATTCGACGTGACCACCCCCGCCAGGTGCCCCAGCCCGGCCACCGACTGGCCGGGGCTGAGGTCAGTGCTGGTCGCCTCCGTGGTGACCGCCGGTACCACCCGTTCTGCGTGCTCCGGGTGTCGGTCCGGCTCACCGCCCGTCGCTTCCGACTCGACGGGCACGGCGGGCGGGGGGCGGGTGAGCAGCGCCACCAGGTGCGCCACCGCCACCAGCGCGGCCGGTGGGAGGGCGGCCAGGGCGGCGATCAGCCACCACGCCGGGACCAGCCGGTAGGCCGACAGGGCATGCTGCACCACGTTGGCGCCGATCGTCACCACGGCCGCGGTGAGCGCCAGCGCGCGGGCATAGCCCACCGCCGGACAGCCGCGCCGACCCAGCCAGATCCGCGAGCTGACCACGGCCGTGGTATCGATCACCACCGGCAGCAGGAACGCCAACCCCGCCGGATAACTTGCAGCTGCGGCAAGGTCACGCACCGAGGCGAACGACAACACCCCCGCCGCGGCGGCAATGACCGCCAGCCCCATCCAGCTCACCCACCCCGGACGGGCAGCCGCGGCGCTCACCCCCGACCTCCCCACCGCTCCAGACCGCCGGGGAAGGCCACGTCGAGCATGCGGGGCAGCTCGTTGAGCAGCGCCCCCGCGGGCAGGGTGGCGAGCAGGCACCTAAATCCGACCGCTGCGCCGCCGCGATCCTCGGAGAGCGACACCCCCTCCAGCGCGTCCAGCTGCACCGCGACCTGCGCGGCCTGCCACTGCTCGGTGGCCCGGTCGCTCGTAGACGTGGTGCCCTCGAGTTGGTGGTTCACCACCGGGCACAGCTGCGCCTCGCAGCGGGATGGGCAGCGCATCCGCCCGAGGATCACCCCGGCGTGCCGGTCGGCCAGCTCGGGCTGAGCCGGCGGGCTGACCGAGACAGCCCTGGTTGGATCCGTACTCACGGTCGGAACCTCCGATTCCGATCGAGGCCCAGGCCGGCGGTCAGGCTCGCCGCGCCGGGACCGCCGTTCAGGGGTTGCGCGGCCACCCGGACGCGGACCGTCCAATGTGGACAACTGTGGTCGCCATGTGGTCGCAGACTGCGCGACCAGAGGCGGGAAATGACAGGTCTGGGCGGACATCAGTGGTCCCCAGACCTGCGGAAACGCGACGAAGCACTATTAGTCGATACCGATGGCGTCTTGCTACGGATCAGAAGGTTGGGGGTTCGAGTCCCTCCGAGCGCGCAGCATATTCCCAGGTCAGGGCCTTATCTCACTTCTGTCAGACGGTCCCGAGGGGCCGGGCGTCTCACAATTTCTCATGCTATTCAGTTGACCTTGTAGAGCTGGCCGAGAGCGGCGGTCCCCTGCCGCATGTCCTCGACGTGATCGGCGTGCACGTACTGGCGGTAGGTGAAGCCGGCGTCGTGGTGCCCAGCCCACCGGCTGACGATCGAGATCGAGACGCCGGCCTTCTCCATGAGCGACAGCGCGGTGTGAGCTTCCCCCGTAGCACGGACACCCGAGCTGAGGTGGCCTCGGCCACCGGGAAGGATCACGCCGTGCCTGCTCCCCACCCTGCTGAGTTCCGCCGTCGCGCTGGCCACGGCGATCGCGGGCGATGTCGACGGTGATGCACGGGAGAGGCTGGTCGCGGTGGCCATCGATGGCAAGGTCATACGCAACACCGTCGGGCCGGGCCCCGACGGTGGCAAGCTCAAGCTGTTTTCCGCGTTGACACACCGGCGGGCGATCGTGATCGCTCAGCGACGGATACCCGAGGGCACCAATGAGATCACCCAGGTCGCGGCGCTGTTGGAAGGTATGGATCTGGCCGGTGTCGTGGTGAGTGGGGATGCCGCGCACGCCCAGCACGCCACGGCCGTGTACCTGGCGTGCGAGCGTGGCGGTGACTACGCGCTCACGGTGAAGGGGAACCAGCCGACCCTGCTGGCCCAGGTCGCCGCGGCGCTACCACCAGCCGCACCCGGCAGCGAACACCACCTCACCGAAGACCGTGGTAAGGGGCAGGATCGTGCGCCGGGCGATCTTGGTCGCGCCCGCCGACGGCATCGATTTTCCTGGTGCGGCGCAAGTGTTCCTGATCCGCCGCGACGTGTTCGACCACGCGGGGAACTGCCTGTCCAAGGAGATCGTGCACGAGCGTCACCAGCCTGACCGCCGCGCGCGTCACACCCGAGCAGCTCGCCCGCTTGGTCCGCGAGCACTGGACAGTGGAGAACAAGAGCCACTGGGTGCGTGATGTCGTCTACCGCGAAGACCACCAGCAATGCCTACGCAGGGACAGGCGCCCAGGTCATGGCGACCCTAAGTAACCTCGCCCTGGGCTGTTACGCCTGGCCGGAATCACCGAGATCACCCGTACCCTGCAACGCATCGCCGCCGACCGGACCCGAACCCTCCCCATCATCGCAGTCGCTACC
>JAVKSM010000211.1:0-2763 GCA_039583705.1 Pseudonocardiaceae bacterium | reverse complement strand
GCGCTCGCCCAGGTGCGCAGCCGCCTCAACCACCGCTACCTGCTGTCCGCGCTGGAGCCACCGTACAAGGACAGCAACAGTGCCGACGGGGAGTCGCAGTCCCCGGATGGCGGCTGACAACCGGGACGAGAGCGATGCCGCAGGAGAGCCAGCCGCTGTCGTTCTGAATCATCAAAAACATCCACCTTCCGAACGAGAGCGGCATACTCAGGACCCGCGCGGTACCTCGCCCGGTTCCCTGCGGAAGTTCGGTAGCTGCCTTGAGGTGTCCGGGTGCCAGGACTATCGCGACACGATATTTCTTGGGGTCGGCCGTTTGCCGGATGCGAGGGGAGGTAGCTGGGAAGTTGCCAACGCCAACCAGGGGAGTCACCATGGCCTCGCAGGCACCAGCATGGACGTAATCACCGTGCTCAGGGAGCAACACGCCGAAATCCGGCGCGCGTTCGTCCGCGCCGCGCTGCCCGGTCCCGGCCGCGCTGGCGAGTTCCGCCGCCTCGTGCGGATACTGGCCGAGCACGAGGCGGCGGAGGAGGCGCACGTGCACCCGACCGTGCGGCGGGCCGGACGACGTTCGGTCGCGGCGGCCCGGGTCGTCGAAGAGGAGCGCGCCAAGCGGCTGCTTACCCGGCTTTCGGAGGCCGGGCCGCACACGAGTGGCTACCTGCTCACGCTGGCACTGCTCGGCTGGCGGGTGCTCAGGCACGCGGCCCGGGAGGAACGCGAGGAGTTCCCCGTGCTCGAGGGCCTCGCGCCTGCCAGGCGCCGGCTACTGGCCGCGGAGGTGTACCTGGCGAGGGGGCTGGCGCCGACCCGGCCGCACCCGCGGGTCAGCGGAGAGCTCGGGAACAAGCTGGCCATGCCGGTGTTCGGTCCGGCCGACCGGATCCGCGACATCGCCGCCCGGCTGCGCGACTCGCGCCACGGCTCATGAGGCGGGACGGATTCGCGCCGATCGGCGAGTACGGGCTGGTTGGCGACGGCCGGTCGGCGGCGCTGGTGGCGGCCGACGGCTCGGTTGACTGGTGGGCGGTCCCCTCGATGGACGCGCCGCCGGTCTTCGCCGCCATCCTGGACCCGGAGAATGGGGGCGCGTTCACACTTGAGCCGGCCGCATCCTACGAGGCGGAACGGAGGTACTTGCCGGGGACGAACGTGCTGGAGACCACGTTCCGTACCAGCGGCGGCACGGTGCGGGTCGTCGACGCGCTGAACCGGGACGTCGACGGACCCCTGGCGTGGACGGAACTGGCCCGCGAGATACACGGGGAGGCCGGCGAGGTGCCGATGCGCTGGCGGGTCGCCCCCGGCGACCGCTTCGGCCGGGGCCGGCCGTGGGCGCTACGGCACGACGGCCGACCGTTGCTCCGGATCGAGGACCAGGGGATCGGGGTGGTAACCGAGCGGGCGGGCGAGCCGCGAGTTGGCCGAGCGGATGTGTGCGGGGAGTTCACGGCCCGCCAGGGAGCCGACGCGCTGCTCGCGCTGGCGGCCGCCGACCGCGGACCGGTGCCGCTGCCGCGCGCGGACCAGGTACGGAAGCGGCTGCGCGCCACCGAGGCGGCGTGGCGGCGTTGGTCGCAGACGGTGCAGTACGACGGTCGCGACCGGGATCTGGTGGTGCGCAGCGCCCTGGTGCTGAAGCTGCTCACCTACGCGCCGACCAGCGGGCTCCTCGCCGCCGCGACGACATCGCTGCCGGAGCGAGTCGGCGGCGAGCGGAACTTCGACTACCGCTACGGCTGGGTGCGCGACACCTCGTTCGCGCTCGACACGCTGCTCCGGCTGGGGCTGCAGCACGACGCGCACGGCACCCTGGCCTGGCTGCTGGACGCCGTCTCCGGCACGGCCCCCGACATCAGGCCGTTCTACGGGCTGCGGGGCGATGTGCCGGAGGAAGGCGGTGAACTGCCGGTGCGCGGCTACCGTGATTCCCGGCCCGCCCGCGACGGCAACCAGGCGGTCAGCCAGCGGCAGTGGGGAAACTTCGGCGACCTGCTCCAGGTGGTGTGGCTCGCCGCCGGGCACGGCCCGGCGGTCCTCGACCCGGCGACCGGCCGGATGCTTGAGCAGGTAGCCGACCGGGTGTGCGACGTGTGGACGAAGCCCGACTCCGGCATCTGGGAGCTGGGCACCCGGCGTCATTACACGATCTCCAAGATGTCGTGCTGGGTGGCGCTCGACCGGGCCGTCCAGCTGGCCGACGACGGCCAGCTCCCGGCCGGGAACGCCGACCGGTGGCGGGCGGAGGCGGCGGCGGTCCGCGACTGGGTCGAAGCGCACTGCTGGTCGCAGGCCAGGCAGAGCTACAGCTTCTACGCCGGGTCGGACGACCTCGACTCGGCCGTGCTGCTCGCCGCGCGGATGGGTTACCTGTCTGGGGACGACCCGCGGTTCGGCCAGACGATCGACGCGATCCGCGGCGAGCTCGCCGACGGCGCGCTGCTGTACCGCTACACCGGCTCGCGCCAGCAGGAAGGCGCGTTCCTCGCATGCTCCTTCTGGCTGGCCGACGCGCTCGCCCGGGCCGGGCGGGCCGACGAGGCCCGGCAGGTGTTCAGGGAAACCGCCGCCCACGGCAGCGACCTGGGACTGCTGTCGGAAGAGATCGACCCGGCGAGCGGGGAACTGCTCGGCAACGTGCCGCAGGCGCTGTCGCACCTCGCGCTGCTGATGGCCGCCTGCGAGCTCACGCCGGAACCTCCGCGGCACCCGGCGACTTCACCTGACAGCGAATCGACAGGAAAGGGGAGAGGGTAAATG
>JAVKSM010000210.1:0-2855 GCA_039583705.1 Pseudonocardiaceae bacterium | reverse complement strand
GGCCGACACCGGGTCGGGTGCGCCGGGATTCGGTGACTGGGCCGAGCAGCTCATCGCCGAGTCCACCGGCAAGCAGGGCACGGGTCTGCTGCCGGTCGTCGTGGAGGGCCCGGACGCACCCGGGTTCGCAGACGCCGGCGCGGACGCCACCCCGGTCGCGGCCGGCGCGGCCGCCGCCGGTGCCGCGATCTGCACCTCCGGGCGGCTGGGTGGGCTGTTCCTGCTCTGGGAGTACGCGGTGGCGATCGCCGGCCGGCTACTCGGCATCAATCCGTTCGACCAGCCCGACGTGGAGGCAGCCAAGGCCGCCGCCCGCGCGCTGCTCGGCCAGCCGGACGCGGGGCACAGCGGGGACGCGCCCCGGTTCACCGACGGCCCGGTCGAGGTGCGCGCCGACGGTGATTGGCTGGGTACGGACGTGGCCGACGTGGCCGGCGCGCTGCGGACGCTGGTCGCCGCCGCGCCGGAGCGGGGCTACCTGAGCGTGCAGGCCTACCTCGACCGCCACGGCGACGCCTCGGCTGCCCTGCTGCGCCCGGAGATGGCCCGCCGCGGCGCCGCGGCGCGGCCCGGCCGCGGTGGCCTGCAGACGACGTTCGGGTGGGGACCGCGGTTCCTGCACTCCACCGGGCAGTACCACAAGGGCGGCCACCAGAACGGGGTGTTCCTCCAGGTCACCGGCGATGTCGCGGAGGATCTGCCGATCCCCGGCCGCCCCTACACCTTCGGGATGCTGCAGCGCGCGCAGGCGCTCGGGGACGCGCAGGTGCTCCTCGAGCGCGGCCGGCCGGTGCTCCGCTGCCACCTCACAGACCGCGTCGCCGGGCTCGCGGCGCTGGCGCGGGCGGCCCGGGAGGTGTCCGATTGAACCGGGCCGCCCTGGGCCATCCGTCCTGGACCAACCCGCTGCGCGACCCGCGGGACAAGCGGCTGCCGCGGATCGCGGGGCCGTGCGGGCTGGTGATCTTCGGGGTGACCGGCGACTTGGCGCGCAAGAAGCTCATGCCGGCGGTCTACGACCTTGCCAACCGCGGATTGCTGCCGCCGGGTTTCGCGCTCACCGGGTTCGCCCGGCGCGACTGGGCCGACGAGGACTTCGGCCAGATCGTCTACGAGGCGGTGCGGGAGCACGCCCGCACCCCGTTCCGCCAGGCGGTGTGGGACCGGCTCGCCGAGGGCGTGCGGTTCGTGCCGGGCAGCTTCGACGACGACAACGCTTTCGACGCCCTGGTCGACACGATCACCGACCTGGACCGGGTGCGGGGCACCAACGGGAACCACGCCTTCTACCTGTCGATCCCCCCCGGCGCCTTCCCGGTGGTGTGCAAGCAGCTCGCGCGGTCCGGGCTGTCGGCGCAGTCCCCGGAGCAGTGGCGCCGGGTCGTCATCGAGAAGCCGTTCGGGCACGATCTGCAGTCGGCCCGAGAACTCAACGCCATCGTCAACGACGTCTTCCCCGAGGAGTCGGTGTTCCGCATCGACCACTACCTCGGCAAGGAGACCGTGCAGAACATCCTCGCGCTGCGCTTCGCCAACCAGCTCTTCGAGCCGATCTGGAACAGCCACTACGTCGACCACGTCCAGATCACGATGGCAGAGGACATCGGCCTGGGCGGGCGCGCCGGCTACTACGACGGCATCGGCGCGGCCCGCGACGTCATCCAGAACCACCTGATCCAGTTGCTCGCGCTCACCGCGATGGAGGAGCCGCTGTCGTTCCACCCCCACGACCTGCGCGCGGAGAAGGTCAAGGTGCTCTCCGCCACCCGGCTCGTCGCGCCGCTCTCGGCCACCACCGCGCGCGGCCAGTACACCGGCGGCTGGCAGGGCGGGGCCAAGGTCGTCGGTCTGCACGAGGAGAAGGGCTTCGACCCGCGCTCCCGCACCGAGACCTTCGCGGCGATCACCCTGGAGGTCGACACCCGACGGTGGGCCGGGGTGCCGTTCTTCCTGCGAACCGGCAAGCGGCTGGGCCGGCGCGTCACCGAGGTGGCCGTGGTGTTCACACGTGCCCCGCACCTGCCGTTCGATGCCACGATGACCGAGGAGCTGGGCCAGAACGCGCTGGTGGTGCGGGTACAACCGGACGAGGGGGTGACATTGCGCTTCGGCTCCAAGGTGCCCGGCACCGCGATGGAGGTGCGCGACGTCAACATGGACTTCGGCTACGGCGTCTCGTTCACCGAGTCCAGCCCGGAGGCATACGAGCGGCTGCTGCTCGACGTGCTGCTCGGCGAGCCGTCGCTGTTTCCGAGCAACGACGAGGTCGAGCTGTCGTGGGAGATCCTCGACCCGGTGCTCGACTTCTGGGCCGGCCACGGTGAACCCGAGCCCTATGCCGCGGGCACCTGGGGCCCGCCGTCGGCGGACGGGATGCTGGCCCGCACCGGCCGCGGTTGGAGGCGCCCGTGACGGCCACTCTCTCGCCACAGGCGGGACGTGACCACTGCCCGAGGCAGGGCACGACCGCCGCCGGAGCCAGATCATGATCGTTGACCTACCGTCAACAACCACTTCCGCGGTCAACCACGCGATGGTCGAGCTGCGTGAGCGCGGCGGCGCGGTCGCGCTCGGCCGAGTGCTCACCCTGGTCATCGTGGTCGAGGACGGCCCGGAGACCGAAGAGTCCATCCAGGCCGCCAACGATGCCAGCCGGGAACATCCCTGCCGGGTGCTCGTGCTGGCCAGCGGCTCGCGGCGGGCGGCACCCCGGCTGGACGCCCAGATCCGGATCGGCGGCGACGCCGGAGCCAGCGAGGTCATCGTGCTGCGGATGTACGGGCCGCTCGCCGACCAGGGTGCGAGCATGGCGATCCCGCTGCTCCTGCCCGACGCCCCGGTCGTCGCCTGGTGGC
>JAVKSM010000209.1:0-2858 GCA_039583705.1 Pseudonocardiaceae bacterium | reverse complement strand
CCACTTCGGATTCGCATGTGTGGCCAGGACGCGCTGCTCCCAACCTGCTCCCAAAAACCACCGACGACCCGCCGGCAAAGATCATCGACAGGCCGCCTGACCAGGGAAAACGCACTGTGGGCGATACTGGGATCGAACCAGTGACCTCTTCGGTGTGAACGAAGCGCTCTCCCGCTGAGCTAATCGCCCGGCCGACGCGATGAAACGATACCGGCTCACCGTCTGGGTGCGGCGCCCAGGCAGGTGGCCAGGCATGCGGCCAGGGCTGCGACGGCCGCCTCGGTCAGCTCACCACCTGGCCGCTGGCGACCACGTGCGACGGCTTGGCCGGCATCGTGCGGCCGGGTTCCAGGGAGATCGCGTAACCTTGGAAGTGCCCTGCCTCCGAGTCCGGGCTCACCGGCACCCGTCCACCCTGGCCAGCCGACACGTCGAAGGCGGCCAGGGCGACCGGCGGACCGGCCTCGGTCCCCCACAGCACGTAGATGGTGTGCGCCACAGTGTTCTGCGAGAGCCCGATCGGGACCAGGACACGGTGCTGCCCGTCGTCCAGCACCACGGCCACGGGCTGACCCGCCGGTGTGGCGAGTAGAGCGTGGTGCATGCCGGGCTGGTCGGCCGCGACGAGGACCCGCAACAGTTGTTCGCTCTGGCTCGCGGCGGCGTTCCGCTGGTGTTCCAGCTGCAACGTGCGGGCCGTCAGACCCCCGACTGCCGCCAGCAGCACCGCGGCTGCGGCAACCAGGACACCCACCCGGCGGCGCCACCGAACCGAGGCAGCGACCCGCGACGCCCGCGGCGCCTGCGGCGTCGGCAGCAACCGGAACCCCCGCGACGGTACCTCCCGCCCTGGCTCGTCCGGTGACGGCGAACCCTGGTCCCGGGGCACCTCAGGTTGATCGTCACAGGCGCTGACCTCGGCCATCAACCGCTCTCGCAGCGCCGGCGGCAGCGGCTGCTCGGTGACTGTCAGCGCGACCAGAGTGGCGGCCTCCTCGGTGTCCCGCACGATCGTGCTGCACTCGTGACACCTGGACAGATGGGCCGCGACGGCGGCCTCCTCACTCCGCTCCAAGGCGTGCAGAGCCCAGCCGACGGCCAGCTCGACCTGCGGACAATGTCCGGAACGGCGCCCTGTCACCGCGCACCTCCGGCGAACCCGGCAGGGCCGATCTCGGACAGCAACGGACCGAGCAGCGCCCGCAACCGCTGCACGCCGGTGAACATCCGGGACTTCACGGTGCCCAGCGGCACACCGACCAGCGTGGCAACCTCGCGCTGGGTGTATCCGCCGAAGTAGGCGAGCGCCAGCGCCTGGCGCTGCTCGGCCGGCAGCCGACCCAGGGCGTCGCGGACCTGGCCGGCGACCACCGAGCCGAGCGCCGCCTGATCGGCGCCCGGGCCGTGTGGGACCGACCAGTCCTCACCGTCCTCGCTGCCCGGCACGGTCCGCCGCCGAATCGCGCGCTCGCGGCGAACCGCGTCGACCGCCTTGTGGTGCACCAGGGTGAGAAGCCAGGTGGTGAAGGTGCCCCGGGCGGAGTCGTAACGGGAGGGCTCCCGCCACAGGGCGAGGAAGACCTCCTGAATCACGTCCTCGGCGATCCCCGCATCGGCGCAGATCCGGCGGGCCAGCGAGAAGGCCGGGCGCGCGTAGCGGTCGTAGAGGACTTCCATGGCTCTGGGATCTCTGGCTGCGAGCCGGTGGACCAGGTCGCCGTCCGACGGCTCCTTGGGTGCCCCTGGCTCCTTGGGTGCGCCTGGCTCCTCGGTCGCGCCGCGTCCACCACGCTGCCTGGAGGTGCCCGTCGGAGGCAGGTCGGGGGGGTCGGCCACCAACGGGATCCTCACGTCAGAAAGTTCGCGGCAGGTCGGGCTCCGGTTCGCCAGGCTACTGCCGAGCCGCAGGGTGACGCGCGCCTCAGGTCTCGAGCAGGTCACGAAGGGAGCCACCTTATGGCCCGTCCGGGTGATGTAAGGCTGGCAACCGGGCGTTGAGGGCACCGAACCGCGTCACATGCATGCCGCCGTTCGTTTCCCCGGCGGAAGGAGCACGCTGGAGGAGCTCGGATGTACAACGAGAATGTGACGATCCACACCACAGCGGTGTTCGACCTCGTCGCGCCGGCAACCCCGGCGGTGCCGGTGCAGGTCGAGCTCCGCTACGACACCTGTGACCCCTACGCCGTGCTCGCCGCCTTCCGCACCGGCCGCAGCGGCCGCGTGGAGTGGGTGTTCGCCCGCGACCTGCTCGCCGACGGTCTACTGGCCGGCGCCGGCGAGGGAGACGTGCACATCCGTCCGGACCGCGACGACCAGGACGCTCTCGAGATCGAGCTCAGCTCCCCGTCGGGACACGCGGTGTTCCGGGCCAGCGCCCACGAGATCGCGGACTTCCTGGACAGCACCTACGAGGTCGTCGAGCCGGGCCGTGAGGCGCTGTGGCTGGATCTCGACCACGCCTTGGAGCTGCTGCTGTCCAGCGACCCCAGCTGACCCGACCCGATGTGGAGCCGGCGTCCAGCCTCGACTAGTCTTCTAGCCAGCGGCACCGGGGTCGACACCCTCCGGAGCGTATGCGGACGTAGCGCAGTTGGTAGCGCATCACCTTGCCAAGGTGAGGGTCGCGGGTTCGAGTCCCGTCGTCCGCTCGGGGAGGCCCTCGGTGGTGGGCCGGACCACCTGTTACCCGGCGGAGTGGCCGAGTGGCTTAGGCAAGGGCCTGCAAAGCCCTGTACGCGGGTTCGATTCCCGCCTCCGCCTCGGGCGATTAGCTCAGTGGGAGAGCGCTACCTTGACACGGTAGAGGTCACTGGTTCGATCCCAGTATCGCCCACCACTGTTTTATGCCCTTGAGC
>JAVKSM010000208.1:0-2898 GCA_039583705.1 Pseudonocardiaceae bacterium | reverse complement strand
GCGGCCACCCGGCCGGACACCACGAGGGCGGCCGAGCACACCCGGCAGGCCGGGCAGGCCGGGCACACCGAGCACACCCGGCACACCGGGCCCGGCGAGGACGCCTGACGGTACGGCTGGGCCAGCGGGGCGCTGGCGGAACCGCTGGAGGAGCGGATCCGGGTCGGTCGGTAGGGCCCGACCGGATTTCCGGCGCGATCGTCGCCTACCCGGGGTCTTGACATGCATGGATGCGACTCCAAGCATGGCCGGTGGCCCGTCGATGAGGAGACACCGCCCATGACCACGACTGAGCACCGCCCGGCCGAGCAGCACCAGCATACCCACGGTCCCGGATGTGGCCACACCTCCGTGATGCACGGTGACCACGTCGACTACCTGCACGACGGGCACGTCCACCGCGAGCACCAAGGCGACGGGGGCGTGCACTACGACGAGTGCACGAGCTGTTCCTGCGAGCGCTGCTCGGACTCGTGCGCGGTCTGCGACTGCTCGGACTGCACCTGCCCGACCTGCAACCACGCGCGTTGCGAATGCGAGCACTGCTCGGACGCCTGCACCAGTTGCACCTGCGCCGAGTGCACCTGCTCGACCTGCACCCACGCGGCCTGACCCGCGTCCCGGGAGCGGTGGGTGCCCCGGCTCGGCGACCGGCGCCGAGGTCGTGGTGAACCGCGGGGCCACGCGTTGCGTGTAAAGAACTATGAAACGACGCCTGCTGCTCGGCTCTTGCGCGTTCGCCGCGTTGGCCGCGTTGGCCGCGTTCGCCGCGGCGTGCGGGTCGCTCTCAGCAACCCCGACCGCGTGCGAACCGTGCTCACCTCAGCCGGCTACACCGACGTGCATCTGCAGGCCATCAGCGAGCCTGTGTACCTCGGAGCCGATCCCGACGACGCCTTCCCTCCTCATCCGAGATTAGGGGGTCGTCACCCGGGTGAGCCTCCCACTGCCGCGCCAGCGCCGGGCTCACACCTGGCTCACACCCCGGCTCCTCGGCTCCCACACAGCGACCACGCTGCTCGACGTCACCACGGGGCCCAGCCTGTGGGGAGTAGGTCGAGGGTGGCGCGGTAGACCCGGAAGACTTCCGGCAGGGTGAGGGACTCCCATCCGGTGAGAGTCCGAGGTGTCAGCCCAACGACGTGGATCAGTCCCTGGTGGGTTCGCAGCCGGCGACTCGCCTGGGCCAACACGTCAATTACCCGGCAGTCGCAGTGTCGGACGCCCGACACATCCACCACCAAGTAGCGCACACTCGCCTCCAGCAGCTCGTGCAGATGCGCGTGCAGCCGCGTTGTCGCGGCCAGGTCGATATCACCCTTGATCGTGACCCGCCCATAAGGTTGATCACGTAATGTCGAGATGGTCACCGATGTTGGTGGTTCCGCCACTGGCGCCCCCCACGACCAACCCAGGCACGTCACACCGGAAACATACGGGTCGGCCACCGTGCCCGCCAATACGGGTCACCTGGATAGACGCTACCGTCGGCGACCTTTGCAGGCCCACGTGCAGCGGCGAGAAATCTAGTCCGTGCAAATGCGCGTGCAGATGCCATTACGGTCCGCCGGTCAATGAACGGGCCACTGGTCGACGCGCTACTGCTCCGGCCGGGCCTGTCGATGACGACCAGGTCGTACCGCTCGGGTGACACGATCCCGTCAAGGTCGCGGTGCAGCCGCGATCTTGACGAGGCCGAGCACGGGCACCGCCCAGGTGCTCGGTGTCGACACGTCCTCGCCCCCACCGGGGACAAGATCGACAACCGTTGGCAGCCGACAGGACCGGATTGCCCGGCGACGGACCGACCGGATTAGCCGCCGAGCACGTGCGCGGCCAACCCATCGGTGAGGGCCAGCAGGGTCACTGCGGCCGCCCGCGGGTCCGGTCGCACGTCGACGGCGCGAGCTGCGCGGTCACGAACTCCTGCAGCCGGGCCGTCTCGGCGCCCATCCGCTGACCGATGGGCCCTTGGCGGCCACCCAGGGACGTTACAGCCACTCAGCGACACCGTCATGACCTGAGCAGGTGCCTTGCCTGTGCTGGCTGAAACTGTAGGATCCGTCGCGGCATTGGGCGGTGGCTCCTGGTGGTGCGGTGGCCGTATGCGTGGGTCGCTGCACGCAGTTTCCGTCCACATTCCGGTAGTCACCGGGGCCGCAGTACGAGCCCACCTCTGAAGGGCTCGCCGGTTCCGGCGCCGCCGTGGTGGTGGTGTCCGCGGGCTCGGGCTTCTGAATCACCGAGGACGAGGGCGCAGCCGGGTACGGCACCGCTGGGGCAACGATCGTCGGCGATGAACCGACGGGAGCGGTGGAAGCAGTTGACCCGGTAGGGGCTGCGGATCCCGGATCACAGCCAGCGATGACGGCGCCGCTGACGAGTAATGCGCTCAGTGGCCCCAGGGCGGCGAGTAGAACCCGGCGCCTGCTACAAGCTCGTGGCGTCACCCGCGGCATCAGATGCCTCTTTCTCGTCCAGCCGGTGCTGCCCTGGTGATCGCGTCGATGCAGGCCAGCGTTACCGGGTACGGGGCACATGCCACCACGCCTGCCCCGGGCACCTGCACCGTCGCAGGCGACGGCTCCCGCCTCCCCGCCTCGGGCCGGCGACGTGAGCGGGCCACCTTGAGACGAACAGCGTCGGTCTCCTCGGCGGTTGTACGTCGGAAGCCGGACTGCGATAGACAACAAGTATGGTTTAGCCCACACGGGTGCATTGGAGCTGGCTCGCTTCCGCAGCCCGCCATCGAAGACGTTAACTGGTTGGTTGGCTCAACCAGCGAGGCCCGAGCGAGCTCCTTCGCCAGGACGAGCAGCGCGATTCCGATGATCTCTGAAGTTGCCTGTGACGAAACGGTACCGCCGATGCGGGTTTTATATGGACCTGGTCATGCAG
>JAVKSM010000207.1:0-2911 GCA_039583705.1 Pseudonocardiaceae bacterium | reverse complement strand
GCTCGGCCGGCTCGGGGAAGGGCACCGCCGCCGGATCGGCCCGCCAGGAGCCGAGGGCGGCGTCGTAGGTGCGTTCGAGCCGCTCGGCCTCCCGCGCGGTGTCTGCGCACCGACCGCGTTCGGCCTCCGCCCGTTGCTCGGCGGCGGCGGCCTCCCGCTCCGCGCCGGCGCGGGCACCCTCGGCCCGGACGAGCTCGACGCGGGCATCGTCGACGACCCGCACCGCCGCCAGCAGCTCACCGACCGCCGGTCGGGCGCCGCGGGCCGCCGCGCCGTGCCGGTTGAGCGCCTCCATCACCGCTTCGGCCCCACCCGTCGCATCGGCCCCAGCCGCCGCCGGGCCGGCCAGCGCCGGATCGGCCAGCACGGGAGGCAGCGGCAACGGCGCCGAGACCCCCAGCCGGGCCGCGTCGCCGCTGAGCCCCTGCGCGACGCCGACGAAAGCCAGCAGGTCGGAGCGCAGCCGAGCGGCGTCGGCGGTCATCCGGGCGCCGGCCCGTTCGGTACGCAGCGCCGCCCCGGACGCCACCTGTTCGGCCGCGGAGGCCGCGCCGGCCAGGTCCCGCGCCCGCTGGCGCTTGGCCACCAGCTCGCGTCGGTTGCGCAGCGCCGGGTCGGCCTGCAACTCACGGAGCCGGCCCTCGTCGAGCACCCGCTCGGCCTCGACCTCACCGCGCTCGCGCCCGGCCGCCTCCCGCTGCGTGTCCAACGCCGCCGCGGCGGCGCGCCGGGCCTCGACCTCACGTGCCCGGGCGGCGAACTCGCGCTGCTCGGCGAGCACGGTCTCGCCGCGGCCGCGGAGCACCCCACGGGCGTAGTCGGCGTAGACGCCGGCGAAGACCCCCACGGCCTCGGCACAGCGCCGGGCCCGGTCGAGCTGCTCCCCGAACGCGGCCAGCTCGTCGAACGTGTCGCCCGCGGCGCGCACCGCGTCGTCGTCGAGCTGCGGCAACGCCTGGGCGAGCTGTTCGGCCAGCTTCGCCGGTTCGATGTCCTCCCCCACCTGGGGCTGACGCAGCCAGTAGAGCAGCCGCAGCAGCTCGTCGTACTGCGCGGGTTCCAGCCCGAACAGCAGGCGTCCGACATGCTGCTTGTAGGCGCGCGCCGAGTCGAACAGGTGCCCGTTCGGCTCGAGCACGGCGCGCAGCCGGTCCCGCCCCAGCGGACCGGCCGGCTCCTCCAAGCCCAGCTCCCCGTCGCCGCCGCCGACCCGGCCGGGGAAGGTGAAGTACCAGGACGACGCGGTGCGGGCGGACTGCGAAGCCCGGATGCCGACGCCGCAGGTGACCGCCTCCGTGCCGCCGTCCGGGTCGGTGCGGATGAACTCGACCCAGAGGTAGCCGATCCGGTTCTGGCCCGGGTACCCGTCGAGCATCAGCCACAGCAGGCTCGTGTGGTGACGGCCGGACGCGGTGATCCGCTGCTTGTCCCCGTCCAGCACGAACGGCAGCAGCATCTCCAGCGTCTTGGACTTGCCCGCGCCGTTCGAGCCCCGCAGCAGCAACCGCCCGCCGGCGAACTCGAACACCTGCTCGTCGTACTGCCAGACGTTGAGCACCCCGGCGCGGTGCAGCCGGAAGCGGTGCGGGTGGGCGAGCGCCTCTGCGACCATCAGTGCTCCGCCTCCTCGTCGGCGAACAGTGACGGCTGGCCGTCGGCCGACGGCTCGGCGATCGTCGCCCGCGCCAGGTACCGGGCGCCCGCGGCGTGCACCCGCCAGGCGCCGTCGGCCTGCACGTCGACCAGCCCCGCGGCCACCAGCACCGCCCGGGCGTCGGCAAAGGCGGCCTCGGGGTCCTCGCGGTGGTCGCGCTTGAGCCCGGCCCCCCACTCCGCGAGCAGCTCCGCGGTGACCGCCGCCACCAGGTCGGACCCGGCCCGCCGCGAGACCCGGTCGGCCGGCTCACTCCCCCGCGCGCCGTCGCGCAGCCGCTCGACGAGCCGCTCGAGCAGCAGCAGGGCCAGGTGCTTGGCCGACCCGCCACCCGGGAACTCCAGGTCGCTGAGCTCGCCCTCCGGGTCGATCGCCACCGCGCCCTCGGCGCGTAACTCCAGTTCGAGGCCGAACCGGTCACGGAACCACTCCCGTTCCCGGTTGCGGTTGCGCCTCCACCACTCGGTCTGGTCGACGGTGAGCTCGGCGGCCGACAGCAGCGGGCACTCGAGGAGCCTGCGGCGGATCGCGACCCGCGCGCCACCGGCCGCCGACGGCAGCGCGGCCGCGTCGAGCAGCTCCCCGGGGCTGGCGCTGTTGCCCAGTGGCGCGGCGATGAGCAGCCCGAGCCGGTCGCGGCGGACGTCGAGCAACGACGCGGTGTGTTGCTCGGCCCAGTGCTCGAGGTCGCCGTCGCGCTCGTGCAGCACGCCGAGATCGACCAGCGCGGTCAGGGCGGCGTAGAGCAGCCGGCGGTCGGCGATCGCGTCCAGGTCGACGTCGAGCCCGGCGTCGGCGGCCGCCGAACGGACCTGGGCCACGAGCTCGTCGACGAGCAACTGGCTCTTGCAGCGGGTCAACGCCGCGACCGTCAGGCACAACAGCGCATAGCCGCGCGGCGGGAACGGCTTGCCGCTGCGGCGCACCAGGGGCCGGGTGCCGTCGCGGCCGAGGCCCACCTTGAACAGCCGCGCCGCTGCGGGTTCGACGACCAGCCGGTAGCCGAGCCCCTCGGCGAACATCCTGGTCAGCTCCGTGCGGTGGCGCCGGACCAGGCGCAGCTCCTCGCCGTGCGGGCCGTCGGCGTGCAGCAACGGCTCACGCAGCAGCGCCCGCGCGGCGCGCCGGCGCTCGGCCGCGGCGTAGGGGTCCTCGGCAGGCGGTGGACGGTGAACGGCGGGGCTGATGGCTCTACCTTCCCTTCGCACGGTGGATCCCGGCAGGGAGCGCTTGCGGCGCTTGTCCCGCGAGGACTGA
>JAVKSM010000206.1:0-2990 GCA_039583705.1 Pseudonocardiaceae bacterium | reverse complement strand
TCGGGTCCTCGACGCGGGCGGGGAACTGGTGCGGTTATGGGAGGCTGTGGAGCACGAGCGGCACGAGCAGCGGCGACTAAATGGGCACAGTCATATCGAGCCGGCCGACGGTTGGCCTGATCTCGCAACCGACGACGAGCGGGACGCTCTCGAACTCGCCCGACGCGTCGCAGCTAGCGACCTGGGCACGGAAACGCTCACCCGTCTGGAGCAGGTGGTCGACGATCTCGCCACCAGTTACCCGGTCACCCCACCCACCGAACTCATCGGCCGGGTGCGACGGCACCTGTCCTACGTGGCCACCCTGCTCGATGTTTACAAGACCCTCGACGAGCATCGGCGGCTGCTCGTGGTCGGTGCCTGGCTCTCGCTGCTGGCGGCGACCGTCCACATCGACCTCAAGCAGGAGCAGCCGGCTACGGCTCGCCTCCAGACGGCGGCCAGCCTGGCCCGTCACGCCGCGCACGACGAAATCCGCGCGTGGTGTTACGAGACCGAGGCTTGGCGCGTGCTCACCAACGGCGACTATCCCCGCGCCGTGACGCTGTCCCGGGCGGCGCGGCAACTCGCACCACAAGGCAGCTCCATCGCCATCCAGGCGATTGCCCAGGAGGGTCGTGCCTGGGCCCGCCTGGGGCAAGCCCGCGAAACCTATGACGCCATTGGGCGCATGCAAAAGCTCGTCTCACCCATGCCTCGCCCCGACCAGCCCGAGCACCACTACATATACGACCCGGACAAGGCCGTCGCCTATACCGCCACAACATTGGCGTGGACCGGTGATCCCGCAGCCGAGAGCTACGCGCGGGAAACCATTGACCGGCTCGGGCCGACCGAGGATGTCGGAAAATGGCCGCGTCGGATAGCCTCCGCCAACCTCGATCTCGCCTTGGCGTTGCTCGTGACCGATCGACTCGACGAGGCTTGCGACTCAGCCAAACGGGCCATCTTCTCCGGTCGCGTCGTGCCATCCAATCACTGGCGAGCCTTGGAGGTGGTCAAGGCCGTCGAGGCCCGTGAGCTACCTGAATCGAAAGACTTGCGCGAAGCATACGAGGAATTGCGCCGTCGGTAGCAACCCTGAGGCCCGCGAAGCTAACGTCTGCCAGTCGGTAGCGGCGAGGATCACGAGAATCAATGGTATGATCACCACGACAGCGGTACGAACCCCCGCCGCCGGCCCCCCACTCTGGCCGCCCAGCGGCCGGACCCGCTTGTCGGACCAGCCCGCAACCGGCCCAGGATCGCCGCGGAGCGCCGAGCAGGCCCCGGCCAGTGGTGAGCACCGGGGCGGGAGCGGCGCTGTGGGCCGCGCTCAGACGGGCTGGACCCGAGGGGGTGTCGATCGGGGAGCTGCTGGCGCTCACCGGCATGAGCCGTCCCACGCTCTACCGCCACCCGGACTCTCGGCACCCCCCCGGGGGCCTGTCACAGCTCGGCCGGGGGTGAGCCAGACCAATGCCCCGACGCCAGCGCGGCGCGTGGGGATGATCGCGCCTACCACCTGGCGCGGGTGTGCGCCGCGTTCCCGCGCACGATCAGCAGGCCCGAGAGCGCCGAGCGGCTGGCGCGGCTGCTGCGCGGGGTAGCTGACAGGTGAGCTACCCGATCGGCCGCTGCCATCGGCCCGGCAACCCCTCACCTGAGGGGGTTTGGTTCGATGTCGATGCGGCCGTAGTCGAAGCTGCCAGGCGTGCCCCGGTGCTCGTCGATGATGACGGCGGTGAACAGGAACCGCAGCACAGCGTTGAGCCGCTCGACATCGCCGTTGGCGGCCACCTGCTCCCAGTACGCGCGGGTGTTGGGGCCGACCAGACCGGCCAGCACCTGCCCGGCGGGACGCACGATCGTGTTGCGCTGAAGGGTGGTGATGCGCTCTTCCACCCCCTTGCGCACTGCCGGTACTCCCGGGTGGACAGCTCGCGGTGGGTCCACATGTCCGTCAGCTCGGCCAACTCCTGCTCATCAACCCTCATCAACCCTGATCGCCTCAACGTCGGCGGGATTAAGTGCGGTGGCCGTGGTGGGGGCGCCGGTCACATCAAGGTGAGTAAGCAGATCCACGGCAGCATCACAGACGAACGCCTCCACCATGGCGGCGGTGATCCGCCGAGTGCAACGATCGGTGCCGATGCCACTACGCCGAAGGCACACATAGGTGGGGGGCTGCGTTACGCGGGGATCCGGCCATAGCGGCGCCGCACTTCTTGCACATCACCAGCCCCCGCAGCAGGTAGAACCGAAACCGCCGGCAGGGGTGCGCTGAGGCCCGGTAGGCCCGCCGGTCCTGCGCCTCGTTCCACACGCCCCGGTCGGTGATCGCCGGCCAGCCCCCCTCACCGAAGTCCTGCCCGCGGAACACCCGAATCTCCGTCACATGACGGGACACCAAGACCTGTCGAACCGAGTGCGGCTGCCACGGCCCGCCGGTTGAGGTGCGCTCGCCGCCAACAGGGCATCCCAGCCCGGGCGGCAGCGGGTGCGCTGCCACACCGAGCGGTTGTTGCCCACGAACACACAATCCGGGGCAATCACCAACCCCAGCCGCGCCGCCACCGACACCGCCGAGGCGGCTGGTCTGGACGACGTGCTCGCCCGGCTCTGCTCCACGCCATGACCGCGCCATGACCCGCCTGGCGATCAGTGGGCACCGGGGGCTGCCAGAGACCACGGCCGCCCTGGTGAAGACCGAACTGCGCGCTCAGGCCGCCACCCACGCCGGCCCGGACCTGGTCGGGCTGAGCCTGCTCGCCGACGGCCCCGACACCGTGGTCGCCCGAGCGGTGCTCGAGCCGGCGGCACCCTGGTCGTCGTGGTACCCGCGCAGCGCTACCGAGACGGACTACCCGCCGAGCACCACGCCACCTACGACGCGCCCTGCTCGACCGCGCCACCGAGGTGATCCGTCTGGACCGGGTGGAGTCCGACAGCCAGGCACACATGGCCGCCAGCCAGGCCATGCTCGCCCGAGCGGACCGGCTCCTGGCGGT
>JAVKSM010000205.1:0-3001 GCA_039583705.1 Pseudonocardiaceae bacterium | reverse complement strand
GGACGGTGAGCCCGGCGCGGCGCCGCCGGCGCCGGCGGGAGCCCTTCTTGCCGACCGCTACGGCCGTCGCCGCTGAGAGCACCGCCGCCGTGGCGCCCACGACGCGGGACAGCTCGACACCGCGGGTGACGTCTCCGACGCCGGGGTCGGGCCCGCGCCCGAGCACGGGCCGCTCCTGGACGCCGTACCGGTAGACCGTCCGACCACCCAACCGGATCCCCAGGGCACCGGCGAAAGCCGCCTCCACCTGGCCGGCGTTGGGGCTGGGGTGCCCGGCCGCGTCGGCCCGCCACACCGAGATCGCCCCGCGCGCCGAGCCACCCACCAGAGGAGCACAGGCTGCGGTCAGCGCGGCGGCCAGCCGGGACGGCAGCAGGTTGGCCACGTCGTCCAGCCGCGCGGCGGCCCAGCCGAAGCGGAGGTAGTGCAGCGAACGGTGTCCGACCATGGCGTCCAGAGTGTTCGCGGCCCGGTAGCCGAGCAGCCCGGGCACGCCGGCCACCGCACCCCACAGCAGCGGCGCGACCACGGCGTCGGAGGTGTTCTCGGCCAGCGACTCCACCGTGGCCCGCGCCAGCCCGGCGGCGTCCAGCGTGGCCGGGTCGCGGCCGCACAGCCGGGGCAGCCGCTCGCGGGCGGCGGTCAGCTCCCCTCGGGCCAGGGCGCGCGCCATCGCGTGCCCCTCGGTGGCCAACCCGGCACCAGCGACCACCGCCCAGGTCACCACCGCGGTCACCACCGCGCGCAGCGATGCCCGGCGCGACGCCGCGCGCTCGACACCCCAGCCCAGCAGGACCACGCCGCCGACCAGCAGCCCGGTGTGGACGACGCCCGACATCCGCCGGTCACGGTGCAGCAGCCGCTCGGCGAGAGCCGCGACGCGGCCGAACGCCGCGACCGGATGACCACGCCGGGGGTCGCCGAGGACCGCGTCTGCGGTGACGCCCGCGAGCAGGCCCACCGCACGGGCGAGATCCATGCCGGCACGGTAGCGGCGGGACGCTGGCGGGACACTAGGGTGCCCCGGTGGCGCGGTACACCGACGAGCTCTGGGCGGCCATGGAGCCGATCTACGCCGCGGTCCTGGCGCACCCGTTCCTCATCGGGCTGGCCGACGGCTCGCTGCCCCGGGAGTGCTTCCACCACTTCGTGGTGCAGGACTCGCACTACCTGCGTGGGTTCGCCCGGGCGCTGGCGATCTGCGCGGCGAAGGCCCCGACCGGGGACGACACGGCGATGTTCGCCGAGCACGCCGCCGGGGCGATCACGGCCGAGCAGCACATGCACGCCGAGTTGGTCGCCGCCCTGGGCAGCACGGTGGAGCGCGCCGCCGCCGAGCCCGTCGCACCGACCACCTGCGCGTACGCCAGTTACCTGCTGGCCACCTGCTACGGCGGCTCGTTCGCCGAGGGACTTGGCGCCGTGCTGCCCTGCTACTGGATCTATGCCAGGGTCGGGGACGCGCTGCTGGTCCGCTCCTCCCCGGACCCGCTCTACGCGCGCTGGATCTCGATGTACGGTGGCGGGGAGTTCCAGGCGGTCGTCGATGCCGTGCTCACCCTCACCGACCGGGTGGGCGCCGGGTTGTCCGTACCGGAGTCGGTAGCCGTGCGTGACCACCTCCTGGCGACCTCGCGCTACGAGTGGATGTTCTGGGACGCGGCGTACCGCAGGGAGCGTTGGCCGGTGTAGCCGCCTGGGCAGGAAGGACGTCGATGAGTGCACCAGGTGGGGTTCCGGTGCCGGGCAGCGAGCGGCGGCCGCCGGCGGCGGCGCAGCTCATCGGCCCGGCCGACCCGTACGCACCCGTCGAGGTCACCGTCGTGCTGCGCCGCCGACCCGACACCGGGCACGGCCCGCTCACGCGCGCGAACTTCGCCGCGCGGCTGGGCGCCGACCCCGCCGACGTGCGCGCCGTCGAGGACTTCGCCGCCCGGCACGGGCTGACGGTCCGCTCGGTCGACCCCGCCGCGCGTACGGTACGACTGGCTGGGACGGTCGAGCAGATGAACGTCGCGTTCGGCGTGGCGCTGAGCCGCTACCAGCGGGGAGATCGGACGTTCCGCGGCCGTCAGGGCGAGGTGCGGGTCCCGGCCGATCTGGGCGGAGTGGTCGTGGCGGTGCTCGGCCTCGACGAGCGGCCGCAGGCGCAGGCCCATTTCGAGGTGGCGGCCGCCGGCACCAAGGGGTTCCCGCCGCAGGAGGTCGCCCGTCGCTACAGCTTCCCCACCGACGCCGACGGCACCGGCCAGACGGTGGCGATCATCGAATTGGGTGGCGGCTACACAGCGGCCGACCTCGACGCGTACTTCACCGAACAGCACCTGCGTCGCCCGCAGGTCGTCGCCGTCGGGGTCGACGGCGCGAGCAATGCCCCCGGCGATCCCGCCGACGTCGAGGTGGCCCTGGACATCGAGGTGATCGGCGCGGTCGCCCAGGGCGCGCGCATGGTCGTCTACTTCGGACCCAACACCAGCAACGGCTTCTACGACGCGATCGCGGCTGCCGTCCACGACACCACGAACCAGCCGTCGGTGGTCTCGATCAGTTGGGGCGGCGCCGAGTCGACGTGGACCGACGCGGCGATGGATTCCTACGACGCGCTGTTCGCCGACGCCGCGACACTCCGGGTGAGCGTCTACGCCGCCGCCGGGGACCAGGGCTCAAGTGACGGCGTCGCCGACGGCGCCGACCACGTGGACTTCCCCGCCTCCAGCCCGCACGTCCTCGGTTGCGGCGGGACAACGCTCACCGACACCGGGGAAACGGCCTGGAACGAGCAGGCGACAGGGCACGGCGCGACTGGCGGTGGGGTCAGCCGCCACTTCGGGCTGCCGAGCTACCAGACGGGGGTGGGCGTGCCCGCCAACCCGGTGGGCAACCCGGGACGCGGCGTGCCCGACGTCGCGGGCGACGCCGACCCGGTGACCGGGTACGCCATCAGGGCCGGTGGCGCGGACGAGGTCGTCGGCGGCACCAGTGCGGTGGCGCCGTTGTGGGC
>JAVKSM010000204.1:0-3041 GCA_039583705.1 Pseudonocardiaceae bacterium | reverse complement strand
GGAGCTCGACCGGCTGCGGGCGGTGGCCGACCCGCCGCGGGTCGGCCACGTCGAGCCGGTGCTCGAGGCGCTGGCCTCCGGCGACCCGCGCCAGCTCGCGTTGCTGCTGGGCAACGACCTGCAGGCCGCCGCGGTGAGCCTGGAGCCGTCGCTGCGCCGCACGCTGCGGGCCGGGGTCGCCGCCGGCGCGCTGGCCGGGATCGTCTCCGGATCCGGGCCGTCGTGCGTGTTCCTGTGCACCGACCGGCAGGACGCGGTCCGGGTGGCCGCCGAGCTGGCCGGCGCGGGCGTCTGCCGCACGGTGCGGGTGGCGCACGGCCCGGTCCCCGGCGCGCGGCTCGCGGAGGGCCCGGAGACCATCCCCCCCGCCCCGCCGCCCGGGCCCCGCCCGCAGGTCCACGCGTGAGCGAGCGTCGCCCGGATCCGCGGCGGTGGGTCGGCTCGGCGGGCGCCTGACCCGGTCCGACCTGGCGGGCTGCCAAGCCCGCTGGCAGGAGCCGCTGGTCGGCATCTACCTGGGCACACACATTCGGGTCTGTCCGCCGCCGCACTACGGCGGGGCGTGGTGTTGCTCGCGCTGGCCGTGGCCGAGGCGCTGGCCGAAGACGCTGTGGAGAAGACGCTGGCGAAAGGCGCTGGCACGCCAAGCGCACGCTACGGGACGCACTTAGGGTGAAGCCCTGTGACCCGGTTCCTGACAGCCCTGCTGGGTGCCGCCGCCACCTCCGACCGGGGCATGACCACCGGGGAGCCCGGAGGCCCCGCGCGCCGCGCCTGGAGCGAGGTGCACGAGCAGGCCCGGCAGGCGGCGGGCAGCCTGGTCACCGTCGGCGGCGTGGCGCCGGGAGAGGCCGTGGCCGTGCTCGCCGCCGAGCCGGTACAGATCGCGCCCGCCGCGCAGGCCGTCTGGCTGGCCGGCGGCAGCGTGACGATGCTGCACCAGCCCACCGCGCGCACCGACCTGCCCGTCTGGGCCGCGGAGACGGTACGCGTCCTGAAGATGATCGGTGCCGGGCTGGTGCTGCTCGGCCCGCCGTTCGACCCCCTTGCCGGGCTGCTCCGCGAGCACGGCGTCGGGTTTCTGATGCTCGACGAGTTGGCGGGCGGCCCACCGTTGGCGACGCCGGTCGAGGTCGACGAGTCGGCGACCGCGCTGTTGCAGCTCACCAGCGGATCGACCGCGGCGCCCAAGGCGGTGCAGATCACGCACGCCAACCTGTACGCCAACCTCAGCGACATGGCGGCGGCATCCGGTCTCGACCCGGCGCTCGACGTCCTCGTGTCGTGGCTGCCGCTCTTCCACGACATGGGCATGGTCGGCTTCCTCACGCTGCCGATGACCGTCGGCGCGGAGCTGGTGAGCGTCACGCCGTCGGACTTCCGGTCCCGGCCACTGCTGTGGCCCGAGCTCATCAGCCGGTACCGGGGGACGCTGACCGCCGCCCCCAACTTCGCCTACGCGGTGGCCGCCCGCCAGCTCGCCCACGCCGAGCCGGGCTCGCTCGACCTGTCCAGCATGCGCTTCGCGCTCAACGGGGCAGAGCCGATCGACCCGGACGCGGTGGCGGCGTTCGTGAGCGCGGGCGCCCCGTTCGGTCTGCGGCCGGAGTGCATGGTCGCGGCCTACGGCATGGCCGAGGCCACGCTGGCGGTGTCCTTCGCCCCGCTCGGCTGTGGCCTCGAGGTCGACCGGATCGACGCCGAGCAGCTCGAGGCGCACCACCGGGCCGTCCCCGTGGGAGCGCCCGTGCCGGACCGCCCGACCCGCAGGTTCCCCTTGTTGGGGCCGCCGCTGCCCGGGCTGGAGGTGCGCGTCGTCGACGAGGCCAAGGTGTTGTCCGAGCGGGAGGTCGGTGTGCTGCAGGTGCGGGGGGAAGCGGTGACCGCCCGCTACCTCACGGTCGCCGGTCCGGTGTCCACGCTGGACGAGGAGGGGTGGCTGGACACCGGGGATCTCGGGTACCTCGTCGCGGGACAGGTCGTCGTGTGCGGCCGGGTCAAGGACGTCATCATCATGGGTGGCCGCAACGTCTTCCCCACCGACGTCGAACGAGCGGCGTCCACGGTGGACGGGGTGCGGGCCGGCAACGCCGTCGCGGTCCGGCTCACCGCGGGCGAGCGGCTTCCGGGCGAGCGCGGCGCGACCCGGCGGGAGACGTTTCTGGTCGTGGTGGAGTCCCGGCGCGCCGGGGATCCCGACGCCGAGCGGGAGGTCCGCCGCCAGGTGAACGCCGCGGTGGTGTCCGCCGTCGGGGTGCGCCCGGCCGAGGTCGTCATCCTGGCACCCGGGAGCCTTCCCAAGACCCCGTCGGGCAAGCTGCGCCGCACGGCCACCCGCGAGTTGCTGCGTCGGTAGCCGGGCCCGACCCGACCCGACCTACGGGCCGTGGAAGCGGTTCTGTGCCGGCTCCAGGCCCTCGACGAGCAGCGCCTCGGTGGCGTCGGCCGCCAGTTCGACGGCGAGGTCGAGTCGGCGGCGCTCAGCGGCCGCGAAAGGGCTCAGCACGTAGTCGGCGGGATCCATCCGTCCCGGTGGGCGGCCGATGCCGAATCGGATCCGCAGGTAGTCCCGGCAGCCGAGAGACGCTGACAGCGAGCGCAACCCGTTGTGGCCGCCCTCGCCGCCGCCCCGCTTGAGCCGTACCTCGCCGAAGGGCAGATCCAAGTCGTCGTGCACGATGACGAGGTCGGCCACCCCCACCGAGTAGAACCGCGCGGTGCGCACGACCGACGGTCCCGAGACGTTCATGTAGGAACGCGGCTTGGCCAGCACCACCCGCCGCCCCGCGAGCCGGCCCTCCAGCACGTCGGACCCGGCCTTGTGCTTCGTGAAGCGGCCCGCGACCCGGCCGGCGAGCACGTCGAGGACGCGGAACCCCACGTTGTGCCGGGTCTGCGCGTACTCCGGCCCCGGGTTACCGAGGCCGACCACGAGCAACGGCCCCGAACTCAGGGCACCCGCCCGGGTCACGGCATCCACGGGGGTCACGGCATCCACGGGGGTCACGGCATCCACGGGGGTCACGGCATCCACGGGGGTC
>JAVKSM010000203.1:0-3199 GCA_039583705.1 Pseudonocardiaceae bacterium | reverse complement strand
TGGTTGATCTGGACGTACACCGGGCCGTCCCCATAGCCGGCCACGCTCGACGGCACCTCCCGCACCGCCGGCCCCGCCCTCACCGCCGGCCCCCCGTCCACCACACCGGCTGAAGACGCAGGCCGGGCCGGTGACAACCTCGACGACGACGGACCTGGATGACACGACGAGCGGCGGCGGCTATCACCTCACCGAGAATGCTCGACCGCTCACCGTCTGCTATTGCAGGTGTTGCAATTGCAGACGTTGCAAGCGAGCCAGGTGGTATTACACTGGCAGGCTGGCGCGGTAGGCCATCCCCCGCAGCTCCCGACTCACCGCGTCGTCGCGCTTAACGTGAGCGAGCAGCTCGACCAGCGTCTCCCGCGCGTGCGGCCTGCGCAGCACGGCGTGCGGCAGGATCGTCTCGGCACGGCGCAGCGCCCGCACTGCCTCGTCCCGGCGTCGAACGAGTGCCAGAGCCCGGGCGTAGCCCGCCCAGTACCAGGCTCGACACACGATAGAAGGCTCGGCATCCGGGTAGTGCAGACCTTCCGCTATGACGACGGCGCGCTCCGGATCGCCGGCCTCTCTCGCCGCAGCCATGCGCCATACCCCGACGAGCGTCGGGCCGAACGACCCCAGACGGTCGGTGCCTTCGCCGGTGCGCTCGGCTAGCTCGTCGGCGTGTGCCAGCGCCGCGTCCGCCTCGGCGGAACGGCCGTCTGCGGCGGCGGCGAACGAGCGTTGCAACGCGGCCAAGCCCGCGAGCTGTGTTAGCTCCGGGCTCGTGGTGGGCACGCTCACCGCGTTCAGCTCGGCCCGGGCGAGGTCGAAAGCACCGGCGGCGAGTGCCACGTCCACGTCTGTCGTCAGGGAGAGGCTTATCGCGGTCGAGGTGTCGCAGCGCTCGGCGGCTCGGCGGCCCAGCGTCGCAGCCTGCTCACGCAACTGCACCGAGGCGCCGGCAAGGCGTAACCATGCATCGGTGACCTGCGCGTGCAGCAAAGCTGCCAGGTCAAGCAGCTCGGCGACATCCCGGCCCGCGGCAATACTGGTGTGCACGTCCCGGATCAGGCCAGGCAGCGCGGTGCCGACCTCGCGGACCTGATCAGGACGGTAGCGAAGCTCCACCAGTGCTGTTGTCACGCGCTCCCGCAACGCCTCGACGGAGAGTACCTCTCCACCCGGCAGGCCACGGTTGACCGCCATGATCGCGAGGTCCACCGCCGCAACGGCGGAGTCCATGCCGCCGTTGCCGGGCGCGGGCACAGGGAGCCGGATCAGCTCGGACGGGGCGACATCTAGGGCCTCCGCCAGCTTGACGATCAACCCCAGCCGGTCCAGCGAGCACTCGCCGCGCTCCAGCCGCGACAGGAAAGCCGCGCTCATCTCGGCCTGGCCGGCGATCACTTCCAAGCTCTTGCCGCGCGACATTCGGATCCGTCGTGCCCGCCGGCCGATCGTCACCGGGTCGATCTCGACCGGCTCGCTCTCATTCGCCACGGCGCACCCTCCCGATGCCGGTTCCCGTCTCTGCCACGGTAGACCAGCCTTCCGGGTGCGTTGTCCGAGCACTTAGGTCCCGGTTAGTTACGGGATGCTGGTATCCGTCGCCTGCTCGCCAGGGCGGTTGGGTGCGGCCGCGTGCGTGCGGGTGGGTTGGTGGTCATCTCGTCGCGTCGGCGGGCCTTGGGCCTCAGCGCCGGTTCTCCCGGGGTGCAAGGGCCACTCTTTTCCGGCCCTTGCGGCTCGGGGGGGTTCGGGGTCCGGTGCGCTGCGTACCAGTTGGCCGCTGATACCGCTGCCTCTCGCAACGCGTCCTGACGGACCAGGCGTTCGAGGTAGGCGGAGGTCGCCGGCGGGGCTGACGAGTCGATCTTTCAGCAGTGGGAGTTCGGCTACGCCACCTACGCCTTCCTGCCCCACAATCCGATCATGGTGCTCCTGCAGCAAGGATCTCGCCACCCACCGCCACTGATCGTCCGGCCCCACCCGGGCCCGACCAGCAACGCCACGGAACGCCCCGACGCCTACGTGGACTTCTTCACCAGCCGAGGCTTCACCGTGCTCGACGTTGCTGTCCGCGTAGACGCGCCGTCCGTGACTCCAGGTGGGGGAAGTAGCCGAACGCGGCCAAGCGCTCACGTGCCCCAATCCACCAGGCCCGCGTCAACCTCGATACTCGTCACGTTGTCCGGGTCACCAGGTCAGCGCCAGGCCGGGGTCGGTGAGCAGGGCGCCCACGTCGGCGAGGAACCGGGAACCCTGCTCGCCGTCGACGACCCGGTGGTCGAAGCTCAGCGCGAGCTGGCACAGCCAGCGGGGCACCACGGCACCGTCGACGACCCAGGGGCGCTGTGCGACCTGCCCCACGGCGAGGATGGCCGACTCGCCGGGGTTGATGATCGGAGTCCCGGTGTCCACCCCGAAGACCCCGACGTTGGTGATCGTGATCGTGCCGCCGAGCATGTCCTCGGGCGGCGTGCGGCCCTCCCGCGCGGTGCGTGCCAGTCGCTCCAGGGCGCCGGCCAGCTCGGCGAGCGACAGCGCCTGGGCGTCGCGGATCTTGGGCACGACCAGCCCCCGCGGCGTGGCCGCCGCGATCCCCAGGTGTACCGCCTCGGAGTAGACGATCTCGTCGGACAGCCCGTCCCAGCGCGCGTTGACGTCCGGGGTGCGGCGCACCCCGAGGCACAACGCCCGCGCGACGAACACCAGCGGGGTGAGCCGGACCTCGCCGAACTCCCGGCGACCCCACAACCGCTCGCGCAGCTCCATCGTCGCGGTGAGGTCGACGGTGAGGAACTCGGTGACGTGCGGGGCGGAGAACGCGCTGGCCACCATCGCGGCGGCCGTCGCCTTGCGAACCCCGCGCACCGGTACCCGCCGCTCGCCCGCCGCCGGCTCGGTCGGCGGCTGCGCGGCGACCGCGCGGACGTCCTCGCGCGTGATCGCGCCGGACGGGCCGGAACCGGCGAGCGCGCGCAGGTCCACCCCCAGCTCCCGGGCAAGCTTGCGCACCGGCGGTTTGGCGAGCGGCACGTGCCCACCGCGCAGCGCGAACCCGGACAGGCCCGGAGGCTGAGGCAGCGGTGGTGGTTGCGGTTGCGGCGGTTGCGGGGGCTGCGGCGGTTCCGGCGGGAACGGCGATGGTGGCGGTTCCGGCGGGAACGGCGGGAACGGCGGTGATGGCGGTTCCGGCGGTGGGGGCTGCGGC
>JAVKSM010000202.1:0-3282 GCA_039583705.1 Pseudonocardiaceae bacterium | reverse complement strand
GCGACAGGACGGCTCCAGTGCAACGAGCCGGCCGTCGCCGCCGAGGTGCCGCCCGGCTGGTCGTCCTTGGACAGCCCGACGAGGAGGGTGTCGGCCAACCCCGGCGGCACCGCCTGCTGGCACGGTTCGGTCGGCATCGGCACCGGCCTGCCGTCCGGACCGGTGACGTTCACGATCGGGTCAGGCGGGCACCAGCGGCCGTGGCTGGCCAACGTCGCCGCGACGTTCGCCAGCTCGAGCACGCTGGTCGGGGTCGTCCCGAGGGTGAACGAGGCGAGGTTCTGCGCCTTGGTCACGTCGGCGATCGAGGGGCCGTCGGGCCGGCTCGGGTTGGCCGGCGTCGTCGCCAGCGACCGCAGCCCGAGCCGTACCGCCATATCCACCACAGGGGAGATGCCAGTGGTTTCCTCGAGCTTGACGAACGCGGTGTTCGGCGACTGCGCCAACGCGTCCTGCAAGGTGAGCTGGGCGGCATAGTGACCGTCGTTGGCGACCGGGTACGGGTGGCCGCTGGCGTCACGGTAGATCGGTGAGGCGTAGCCGCTGGGCGGCACCGGGATGACCGTGTCGATACCCATCCCCCGCTCCAGCGCCGTCGCTGCCGTGAAAATCTTGTAGACAGACCCTGCACCGAGGTTCTCCGGCTGGTAGGGCAGGTCATAGGTGGTCTCGAAGCTGCTGGCATCCAGGCCGAAGGTCCGGTTGGCGACCATCGCGAGCACCGGGTGTGAGTCCTGGCCGGGCGCGACGATCGACATGACGTCGGCGACGTGCCGGGCGTTCGGCGGCACCTCGGCGTCCACCGCGGCCTTGGCCTTCGCCAAGGCATGCCGGTCCAGGGTGGTTCGGATCGTGTAGCCGCCGGTGCGGATCGCATCGGCGGGGATGCCCGCCTGCCCGAGGTACTCCACCGCGTAGTCGCAGAAGAAGCCGGCGTCACCGGCGCCGATGCAGCCGTTGGCGGGGGGGTTGAGTGGGGTGAGGACGCCCAGCGGGGCCGCGAGGGCCTCCGACGCTTGGGCCACAGTGATCATCCCCTGCTGCTGCATCTGGCGGATGACCTCGTTGCGCCGGTCCAGCGCGGCCCGCGGGTGGGCCAGCGGGTCGTAGAAGCTCGGGCTCTGCACCATGCCGGCCAGCAACGCCGCTTGCGGCACGGTGAGCTTGTCCGCCGTCGTGCCGAAGTAGGTGCGGGCCGCCGCGCCCACGCCGTAGATGCCGTTGCCCTCGAAGACGATGTTGAGGTAGCGCGTGAGGATCTCGTCCTTGGACAGCTCGCCGTCGAGCTGGATCGCGATCCGCGCCTCCTTGAGCTTGCGGGCGTAGGTCGGCTCGATCGCCTTGATCCGCTCCGCCTCGGTGTGCGCCGCCACGTACAGGTCGTAGTTCTTCACGTACTGCTGGGTCAGCGTGGAACCGCCCTGGGTCGCGTCGCTGCCCTGGTTGTGCAGCAACGCCCGCAGCGTCGCCTGCCAGTCAACGCCGCCGTGCTGGTAGAACCGGCGATCCTCGATCGCGACGATCGCGGCCTTCATCGCCGGGGCGATGTCCTGCGACGCCACCGGGATGCGATCCTGGTCGTACAGGTAGGCGAACGGTACCCCGGCCGAGTCGGTGATCGTCGTCAGCAGCGGCAGCCGCCCGCTGGCGAGGTCGGCCGACAGGCTGTTCACCGTGTCGCTGGCGCGGTTCGAGGCCAACCCGAGCCCGCCGGCGACCGGGAACGCCATACCCGCGACGAGGACGCCGGCGAGCAGGCACAGGCCGACGAGTCTGGCCAGCGCGCCGGATCTGGCGATACCCCCGAGCACGCTGGAGAGGCTAGGTGAGCTCGCGTGACATGTCCGTGCAGGGGCACGATTGAGATTCCTGATGTCACACGCAGGAGTTAGGCTTGCACTCCGCGGGAACCGGGTCGGTGACGGCACGTCTAGGGATGGGGACGTCGGTCCGTCCGCCCGCGTCGGTGGGGATGTCTGAGGAGGAGCCGTTGTGATGCGCGTGCGCCGGGATGCAGGTCTGGTCGTCGCGGCCATCGTGGTGGCGGCGCTCACCCTGGCCGGTTGTGCCGCCCAAGCCGCCGGCCTGGACGCCCGGTCCGGCGCGGCCCAGGGCATGGCGCCTCAGGCGCCGGCGGCGTCGATCAGCATCGACCCGTCGGACGCGACGGCCGTCAACCCCTTGACGCCGATCGTCGTGACCGCTACCAACGGCACGCTCACCTCGGTCACGGTGACCAACCCGACCGAGGACAAGACGGTCGTCGGCGGGTACTCGGCCGACCATCAGAAGTGGACCACCAGCGAGGTGCTCGGCTACGGCGCCACCTACACCGTGGCGATCACCGCGACCGGCGTCGACGGGCGGCGCAGCTCGAAAACCGCCGCCGTGCACACCCTCACCCCTCGCGCCCAGGCATACCCCTCGCTCATCCCGACGGCCTCCCAGGACGTCGGGGTCGGCCAACCGATAGTCGTGCGCTTCGACGAACCGATCACCGACGAGGCGGCCGCGCAGCGGGCGCTGACGGTCACCTCCGACCCGCCGCAGACCGGCGCCTGGCACTGGTTCTCCAGTACCGAGGTGCACTACCGGCCGGAGGTCTATTGGCAGCCGGGCACCACGGTGACGGTGGACGCCAAGCTCTACGGCGTCGACCTCGGCGATGGCGTCTACGGGCAGACCGATCGCAGCATGACGTTCAAGGTCCACGACTCCTGGGTCGCGAAGGCCGACGGTGCCACCGAGCAGATGCAGATCTTCCACGATGGCGCGCTCGTCACGACGATGCCGATCAGCCTGGGCTCCCCGAAGTACCCCACCCACACCGGGCCGCACGTCATCTCCGACAAGCAGCCGAGCATCATCATGGACTCGTCGACCTACGGTGTGGGCCCCGGGCAACCCGGCTACTACCGGGAGGAGGTCAAGCTCGATGAGCGGATCTCCAACGACGGCGAGTTCGTGCACTCCGCGCCCTGGTCGGTCGGTCAACAGGGCGACAGCAACGTCTCGCACGGTTGCATCAACCTCAGCCCGGCCAACGCCCAGTGGTTCTACGACCACTTTGGTGTCGGTGACGTCGTCGAGGTCACCAACTCCGGTGGCCCACCCCTCCCGATCTGGGACACCTACGGAGACTGGACGGTCTCTTGGAGCGACTGGACCGCCGGCAGCGCCTGACGTGCGTCCGCCGGCCGGCGTGGGCGAGGTCGGCGCACGTGAATGCCGAGTGGCGGCGGCGGTGCGGTCGGTGGGAAGAACGCGCGAGCAGTGCTCGTC
>JAVKSM010000201.1:0-3305 GCA_039583705.1 Pseudonocardiaceae bacterium | reverse complement strand
GCGCGGTCGGGCTCCCTGGAGGCGATCCGGGCCTGCGCGCCTGGCCGTGGGCGGCGGGGGTTGGTGAGGGTGGCCAGGTCGGACCAGCCGGCCCGGCGCACGCCGTCACGCTCGCGGGGCAGCCACGCCACCCGCACGGGGGTCACCAGCGTGTCCGGGTCAGCGGTGGCCAGCCGCCCGAGCAGCACGCCGGGACTGGCGGGCACGACCCCGGCGGGGCCGACGCCGTGCCCGCGCAGCCACTCCCCGACCAGCCGGCGCTCGACGTCGGTCGCGGCCTCGACGAGCGTCAGCGACGGCTGTCGTGGGTCTGGGAGCTGTGGGTCTGGGAGCTGTGGCTCCATCGCCGCACCTCCTCGGGCCCCAGCATGGCTGGACCGGTGCGCGCCGTCGAGCCCGGATGCGGAAAGCTGGAAGACATGGCCGACGAGGTGACGGTGTGGTTCAACCCGTCGTGCTCGAAGTGTCGCGGCGCGGCGGAGCTGCTCGCCGGGCAGGAGCGTGACGTCCGGTTCGTGCGCTACCTGGACGAGGCGCCGAGCCGCGCGGAGTTGGAGCGGGTGCTCGCCCTGCTGGGCAGCGACGATCCGCGGACGATCACTCGCACCGGGGAGCCGCGCTACAGCGAGCTCGGGCTGGCCGACGCCGACCGCGACGCCCTGCTCGACGCCCTGGCCGCCAACCCGATCCTCATCGAGCGTCCCATCGTCATCGTGGGGAACCGCGCGGTGGTGGCCCGGCCCCCCGAGAAGCTGCTGGACCTGCTTCGCGGCTGACGCCAGTTCCCCGGATGACGCGTTCCCCGGGTTCTGCCCGGGTTTCAGGTGCCGTGAGCCCCGCTGACCGCGGTGACGAGCCACCCGGTCGGTTCGTCCCGGGCGCCCGCGCCGGGCAGTCCGGTCACCGCCGGCCATAGCGGGCGGGGACGTCGAAGGAGCCAGCACCTCGGGCTGGTCGAGCTCGTACAACCGGGTCCCAGCCGGCCACGGCAGCCGGAACGGGTGCGCGTCCATGCCGGCGCCAGGATCACCACCTGGCGGCAGCCGGCGGCGCGCGCCTCGAGCAGGCCGTCGTCGAAGTAGCGGGTGCGCACCGCGGCGTACTCCAGGAAGGGGGCCACGCCCACCGCGGTACGCCCGACAGCGTTCAGCCGTGCCGCATGCGGCACGGCCTCCTCAGCGTTCCTGTCACCTGCCACCGCAGGGCTCCTCCGAACCTGGCCCGTCACGTTCTCGGTCACTCACCGGACCGACCTCGGGTCAACGAGGGAGGCGACCATCGGGTCGGTGTCGTGCTCGTCCTGGCGGCACACCGGGGCGGTCAAAATCTTGTCGTAGTCTGCCGTCGTGATCTATGAGATTCGCGAGTACACGGCCGTCCCGGGCCGCATGCCGGCGTTGCTGGCGCGGTTCCGCGACCACACGCTGCGGCTCTTCGAGCAGCACGGCATGGCGCTCGAGTTCATCTCGCTCACCGAGGTCGGCGAGGACAGCAGCAATGAGCTGGTCTACGTGCTGCGCTTCGAGTCCTACCGGGAGCTGCAGGACCGTTGGGCGGCGTTCCTGGCCGACCCCCGGTGGCGTCAGGTCAAGCGGGACAGTGAGGTCGACGGACCGCTGGTCGCCCGCATCCGCCGCCGGATCCTCAACTCGACACCGTTCGAAAATTGAAAGCCTTCGAGCGGGCCGACTCGTAGCCTGGACCGCGTGCCGACCTCGGCCCCGCTGGAGTCCGGCCCGGTGCTGCGCCCGCCGCTGCACCGGGTGAGCCGTCGGGCGATCACCTACTGGGCGGTGCGCGCAGGCGTCGGCTGGCTGGTGCTTGCGATGGCCCAGGCGCTGTGGTTCGGCGTGGCCCCCCACAGCGGGCCGCGCCTGCACGAGCTGGGGCTCCTCGCCACCGTGGCGCTCGGCGCGCTGCACACCACGGTGATGCCGCGCTGGCGCTACCTGGTCCACCGCTGGGAGGCCACCCCCGCCGCCGTCTACACGCAGTCCGGCTGGCTCGACCAGGAGCGGCGGATCGCCCCGGTGTCGCGGATCCAGACGGTGGACACCGAGCGCGGCCCGTTCGAGCAGCTCTTCCGGCTGGCGAACGTCACCGTGACCACCGCGTCCGCCGCCGGGCCACTGAAGATCCACGGCCTGGACCGGGAGGTCGCCGAGCGCCTCGTCGATGAGTTGACCACCAGCACGGCGGCGGTCCGGGGGGATGCGACGTGACCCAGGGCGGTGCACCTCCCTGGCGGCGACTGGACCCCCGGATGCTCGTCGTGCACCCGGTGATGGAACTGCTCAAGGCGGTGCCTGCGCTGCTGGGCCTGCTCGTCGCCGGGACCAGCAGCGGCAGCGGCCCGCTGTGGAGCCTGCTCGGCGTCGGGCTGGTCGTCGTGCTGGGAACGATGCGCTGGGTCACCACCACCTACCGGATCACGCCGGAGCAGGTGCTGCTGCGGCGGGGTCTGGTGCGCCGACGGCTGCTCAGCGTCCCGCGTGACCGGGTGCGAACCGTCGACGTCACCGCCCACGCCATACACCGCGTCATGGGCCTGGCCCGGGTCACCGTCGGCACCGGGCGCTCCGACCGCTCCCGCGACGCCGGCATCAGACTGGACGCGCTGAGCGACACGGAGGCCGCGCGGCTGCGGGAGGAGTTGCTGCACGCGAAGTGGGCACCGGCTGCCGTGGCCCATGGGGCGGTGGTCCATGGGGTGGCCTCTGCCGTGGCTCCAGGCGTCGCGGCCCCTGGCATGGCCCCTGCCGGCGCGGTCCCGGGTGTGCGGAACCCGGGCTCCTACGAGCTGGCCCGGCTGCGGCCCGGCTGGCTGCGCTACGGACCGTTCACCCTGTCCGGGATCGTCACCGTGGGCGTGCTCGGCGCGTTTCTCGCCAACGTCCTCAACGAGTCGCACCTGGACCCCAGCACGTTCGGCCCGCTGCGGGCGGTGGCTGCCGCGGCGGGGCGCGCACCGCTGGGTGCCGTGGTGGCTGTCGCGGTCGTCGGGTTGCTCCTGCTGGTGGCGCTGGCCTCGACCGTCGGTTACCTGCTGGCGTTCTGGCGCTTCCGGCTGACCCGCCACGCCGGCGGCACGCTGCACGTCACGCGTGGCCTGGTGACGAAGCGGGCCACGACGCTCGAGGAGCGGCGGCTGCGGGGCGTGGAGGTGTCCGAACCGCTGCTGCTGCGGGCCGTCGGAGGGGCACGCTGCATCGCGGTGGCGACGGGCCTGCGGGTCGGCCGGGGTGCCGAGCGCGGCGGCTCGCTCCTGCTGCCGCCCGCTCCGCGCGGCGAGGCCGCTCGGGTGG
>JAVKSM010000200.1:0-3330 GCA_039583705.1 Pseudonocardiaceae bacterium | reverse complement strand
AGTCGGGCCCGCCGGGGCCGCCGGGGCCGCCGGGGCCGTGGCGGGGGAGGGCAGCGGCCGGACGGTCGCTGCCACCGGAGGGTTCCGGCTGCCGCTGCCGCCCGGGCTGGGTGAAGGCAGGGATCCGATGCGGTTGCTGTGGCTGGGGGGGTTGGCGGCGCTCGCCGCGTTCGAGGTCATCGAGTGGCCGGTCGCGTTGGTGATCGGCGCCGGCAGTTACGTCGCCGAGCGGTTGGCGCGCGAGCAGGTGCGCAGGGATCCCGGTCAGGGGTCGTAGCAGCCCCGGGGCGTTGTGACGTGCTCGCCGCGGCGTTGGTCGACCCTGGCCGCCTCATCGGTGAGGTGCGCTCGCTGCCAGGGCGGGTGCTGGACGCGCTGGACCGGGACCGGGTGGCCGGTCGCCGGGCGAGCCTGCGGGGGGACCGCGCGATGGTCGAAGTTCGGGGGGTGGGCAGCCCGGACGGCACTCGGTTCGGAGCACGGCTGGTACGCGCCTTGGAGGGGTTGCCGGGGGTGGGCTGGGCGCGGGTGAACGCCCCGCTGGGACGGGTGATCGTCACGCTGGACCGGGTCGAGGCCCCGTCGTTGGCCGACCTGGTCGCGGTCGTGGGCCGGGTGGAGCGGGAGTACCTCGCCGAGAGCGCGGCAGCCCACCGAGCCCGCGCTGGCGCCGGCCCGAACCGGACCCTGCCGGCGCCGGCGCCAGCGCCGATCGACCGGGGCGGGGTGGACCAGGCACTGTGGGCACTGGTCAGCAACCTCGCCGGGCTGGTGCTCTCCGGGGTGGGAGTGGCAGCCCGATGGACGCCGTTGCCGGGGGAGCTGGCCGCGTTGGCCACCGTCGTGGACAACCAGCCGCGGCTGCGGGGGGCGCTGGAGGCGGCGCAGGGTCGCCCGGCGACCGACCTGGCGCTGGCGGTGCTCGGCGCGACCGGGCAAGCCCTGGCCGGGGGTCGGGTGGGCCTGGCGGTGGATGCGGCCCACCGGGTCAGCACACTCGGGGAGGCCCGGGCCGCGCACGCCGCGTGGCAGGCCCGGGAGGCCGAGCTGTTGGCCGACCCGCGGTGGGCGGCGGCCGAGCCGGTGGTCGCCGAGCGGCCGCTGCCACCGCCACCGGGGCCGGTGGAGACCTACGCCGACCGGGCCGCGCTGGCCGGGGTGGCGGCCTTCGGGGTGGCCGTGCCGGCCCTCGGCAGCCCGCGGCGCGCGGTCAACCTGACGTTGGCGGCGGTGCCCAAGGCGGCCCGGCTGGCTCGGGAGGGGTTCGCCTGCGAGTTGGGTCGGCTGCTGGCCCGGCGGGGTGCGATGGTGCTGGACGCCGCGGTGCTGCGCCGGCTGGACCGGGTGGACACCGTGGTGCTCGACGCCGAGGCGCTGGTCACCGGGCAGCTCGTGCTCGGCGAGGTGGTCACGCTGGCCGGGTCCGACCCGAGCGAGGTGGCAAGCCGGTTGTTCGCCCTGTTCCGGGCACGCGACGCCACGGCGATGCGCCGGGGTGAGGGGTGGGTGGTGGGCCCGGTCGAGGAGTTGGCGTTGCAGGGGCGCCGCGGGGTGCGGGAGCGGCAGCGGCTGCTGTGGGCCGGCGCGGTGCACGTGCTGGGCCTGGCCCGCGGGCGGCGGCTGATGGGGCTGGCCGCCCTCGTCGCCGAGCCGTCGGAGTCGGGGGAGGCGCTGGCCGCTGCCGGCCACCGCGCCGGTGTCCGGCTGGTCCTCGCCGGCGCGACGCCCGGAGCGGACACGTCACTGGCCGACACGGTGCTCCCCGGCGGTGAGCGGCTCGTCGGCACCGTGCGCCGGCTGCAAGCTGAGGGCGCGACGGTGTTGCTGGTGTCGCGGCACCGCGGCGCGCTGGGCAACGCCGACGTCGGGGTCGGGGTGACCGGCACCGACGGTCGCCCGGCGTGGGGGGCGCACGTGCTGGTCGGCACCGACCTGGAGCTGGCGGCGCTGCTCGTCGAGGCGTGCGGGCCGGCGCGCCGGACCAGCCGCCGTGGGGTGTTCCTGTCCCAGGTCGGCTCGGTGCTGGGCGGGGTGGGTGCGGTGACCGGTTCCGGTCGGGGTTTCTGGTCCGGACCCGGGCAGGCGGCGATGCTCGGGGTCAACGGGGCCGCGGCCGTCGCGTTCGCCCAGGGTAGCTGGGCCGCGCGGCAGGTGGGCCGGCAACCGCTGATCCCGCCGATCTCCCGCGTCCCCTGGCACGCCATGCCCGTGGCCGCGGTGCTCGACGCGCTCACCACGACACCCGCCGGGCTGTCCGCGGCGGAGGTCGCCCGCCGACGCCGGCGGGTCGGGCAACCCGCGCTGGTACGCCCCAGCCTGGCCCGGGCGATTGTGGAGGAGCTGGACAACCCGCTGACCCCGATCCTGGCCGGCGGTGCGGCGCTGTCCGCCGCGGTGGGCTCGGTCGCCGACGCCGGGTTGGTCGCCGGGGTCAGCGCGCTCAGCGCGGTCGTCGGCGGGACGCAGCGGCTGCGCACTGATCGGGCGGTCGCCGCGCTGCTGGCGGGCTCCGCGGTCACCGCGCGGGTGCTGCGCGACGGCCGGCCGGTCAGCCGGCCGGCCGAGGACCTCGTCGCGGGCGACGTCGTGGAGCTGGGCTCCGGGGACGTGGTGCCCGCCGACTGCCGGGTGCTCGACGTGGCCGGGTTGCAGGTGGACGAGTCGGCGCTGACCGGTGAACCCTTCCCGGTCACCAAACACGCTGCGCCGGTCGTGGCCGTGGCGCCGGCCGAGCGGACCTCGATGCTGTACGAGGGCACGACCGTGGCCGCCGGGCGCGGCAGCGCGGTCGTCGTGGCCGTCGGGGCCGCCACCGAGGCCGGCCGGAGCATGGCCGCCACCCGCGCCGCCGCCCCGCCCACCGGAGTGGAGACCCGCCTCACCGCGATCACCAACACCACCCTGCCGATCGCGCTCGGCTCGGCCGGCGCGGTCGTCGCGGCCGGGCTGCTGCGGAGACGGCCGCTGCGCGAGAGCCTCGGCGCGGGGGTCAGCCTGGCCGTGGCCTCGGTGCCCGAGGGTCTGCCCTTCCTGGTCAGCGCCGCGCAGTTGGCCTCGGCCCGCCGGCTGTCCGCACGCGGGACCCTGGTGCGCAACCCGCGCACCATCGAGGCCCTGGGCCGGGTCGACACCCTGTGCTTCGACAAGACCGGCACCCTCACCGAGGGCCGGATCACCCTGGCGGCCGTTGCCGAGGCCACCACCGACCCGGTCGGGCTGGACCGGCTGCGCGACCCGCAGCGGCGGACCCTGGCGGCCGCCCTGCGCGCCACCCCGCAGCGCCGCGACGGCCAGCCCCTGGCCCACCTCACCGACCGGGCGGTCGCCGAC
>JAVKSM010000199.1:0-3358 GCA_039583705.1 Pseudonocardiaceae bacterium | reverse complement strand
GGTCAGCGTGCGGCCGTCGCAGCTGACCGCGTCCGCGTCCGGCCGGGCGGCCGCCTGCCGGGCGAGCAGGTCGACGACGGTGTCGCCGGCCACGTCAAGGCGCGTGTCATTCCAGCTGTGGACGAGCTGGCGACGTTCGTCGGAGGGCAGTACCCGCAGCGCGGAGACCCGGGGCCCCCCTTCGGCGGCGATCGGGTCGGCGACGATCGCGTCGATGATAGCGGCGAGCCTGGCTGCCAGACGCCGGCCGGTGCCGGCGTCGAACAGGCTGGTGTCGCAGCTGAACCTCAGCTCCAGCCCCTCGTCTGACGGCCAGCACTCCAGCAGCAGGTCGAACTTGGCGGGGTGGAACCCCTCGTCGAACAGGTCGGCCCGAAGCTCTCCGATGTGGTCACGGGTGGCGACGTTCGCCTCGCCGGAATGCATGATCAGCATCGACGAGAGCAGCGGGTTGCGGTCGATCTCATGCGGCAGGCCGAGCTCGCCGACCAGCCGCTCGTACGGCACGGCCCGGTTCGCGTGCGCGTCCAGCATTGTCCGCCGTGTGCGGTCGAGCAGTTCGCCGAACGACGGGTTCCCTGTGAGGTCGCCGCGCAGCACAAGGATGTCGGTCAGGTCCCCGATAAGCGGCTCAAGCTCGGTGCGGTCACGCATCGCCCACACGGTGCCCGCCAGCACGTCGGGCCGCCCGTCGCGTTGTGCGAGCAGCACGTGATAGGCGGCGAGCAGCACCATGAACAGCGTCGCGCCGCGTCCGGCGGCGATCCGCTCCAGCGTGGCGGTGACGTCCGGGGGAATGCGGAACGCGTGGACCTCGGCGCGCCCCGCCCGGCTTTGCCCCTTGCGGCTCCGCGGCGCCTGCCCGTGGTTTGGCTGCCTGCGGGCGGGCAGTTCGGGCTGCGGCGGGTCGGCGAGCCGCTCGCGCCAGTAGGCGAGCGCCCGCTCGGCGCCCTCTCCCTGGGTGAGCACGGTCCGCTGCCACCAGGCGAAGTCGCCGTACTGCACCCGCAGCGGCGGCATCTCGTCCGCGACGCCTGCGACCCGGGCCCGGTAAAGCGTGGAGATCTCGTCGAATAGAACGTTGAGCGACACCCCGTCGCAGATGATGTGGTGCAGGATCACGCACAGCACGTGGTCGTCGGGCGCCAGCTCGATCAGCGTGACCCGCACCAGCGGGCCTTCCTCCAGCCGGAACGGAGTGTTGCTGCGCTCGGCGACCAGCCGCCCCGCTTCCTCCGCCGACCTGGGCCCGGACAACCGGATGAACTCGACCGGCACGCTGCCCGCCGGGTGCAGCACCGCGGCCGGCTCGCCGCCGACATTGGGGAACGAGGTCCGCAGCGTCTCGTGCCGTGCCACGACGCCGTCGATCGCGGCGGACAGCGCGCCGACGTCGAGCGCGCCGCTAAGTCGTCGCACCAGGAACACGTTGTAGCTGGCGTCGTCCGGGTCGAACTGGTGCAGGAACCACAGCCGCTCCTGCGCGAAGGACAATGGCGGTACCACCCCGGCGGGGCGGGGGCGAAGCGCCATCCCCTGCTCGCCTGGGCTGTCCGCCTGGCGGGGGTGCGGCACGGCGGCCCGCAGGCGGTTGATCTCCGCGACCATCCCGGCGATGGTCGGGTCGTCGAAGACCGCGTCGAGTGAGACGTCGACCCCGATCTGCTCGTCGACCCGCGCGGTGATCTGAGTGATGAGCAGCGAGTGCCCACCCAGGTCGAACAGGTCGTCATCGACGCCGAGCTCAGCGGACTCGTCGAGGTCAAGCACTTCCCGCCAGATCAGCGACACCTGGGCGACCAGATCCGCGCTCGGCCAGGAAAGGGGCGCTGACTCCGCGCGCGGCCCGTCGGCGCTCTCTTCCGGGCCGGGCGCTGCCCCGGCGGCGGCGCGGGCCGACGGCTTGGGCAGCGCGGCACGGTCGAGCTTGCCGACCGGGCTGAGGGGAAGGGCGTCCAGCGTGATGTAGGCGCTGGGAATCATCGCCGGCGGCAGGATCCCCGACAGCCGGGCGCCGAACTCGGCCGGGTCGGGGGGCGTCCCGTTAACCGGGACGACATACGCCACCAGGCGGGGGTCGGGACTGCCGTCGCCGTGCAGGATCACCGCGGCCTCGCGCACGGCGGAGTGCTCCCGCAGCCTGGCCTCGATCTCGCCCAGCTCGATCCTGTGACCGAGCAGCTTGACCTGGCCGTCGCGGCGGCCGATGAACTCGAGCTCGCCGCTGGCCCGCCAGCGGGCCAGGTCGCCGGTGCGGTACATCCGCGACCCTGGCGGCCCGAAGGGGTCGGGTACGAACTGCGCGGCCGTGCGGCCTGGCAGGTCCCGGTAGCCGCGCGCCACCCCGTCACCGCCGACGCACAGCTCGCCGGCGATGCCCACGGGCACCGGCCACAGTGACTCATCCAGCAGGTACACCTGAGTGTTGGCGATGGGGCGGCCGATCGTGACCGTCTCGCCCAACCCAGTCTCGCCCAGCACCGTGCAGGTGGTCCATATCGTCGTCTCAGTCGGGCCGTAGACGTTGATCACCTTGTCGAACCGATTGCGCAGCTCAACGGCCAGGTCGGGCGGCAGTGCCTCCCCGCCGGCCAGAGCGGTGGTCCCGGAGATGCCGCCTGGTATCAGCAGCCGCCACACCGACGGAGTGGCCTGCACATGAGTGACGCGCTCGCGGGCAGCCAGGCCGGCCAGTGCCTCCGGGCTCCGCTGGGCGCCGGGCGGGGCGATGACGACCCGGCCCCCGGTGACCAGCGGAAGGTACAGCTCGAGGGCCGAGATGTCGAAGGCCGGGGAGGTGAGGGCCAGCCAGGTGTCGGCGGGACCGGCACCGAGCTGGTCGCGCATGGCCTGCAGCAGGTTCGCCAGGCCGCGGTGCTCGACTTCGACGCCCTTGGGCCGACCGGTCGATCCCGAGGTGTAGATCACGTACGCGACCTCGCCTGGCAGCGGAGGGGGAGGCAGCGCTCCCGCAGCAGGCCCAGGATCGTCCACCTCCTCGCCGGCCAGGTCGGCCTCGTCAACCATGAGCACGTCCGGTATGCCCGCTCTGTCGCCGGAGGAGCCGCGGACGGGAGTGGGGGTCTCAGTGACAAGTAGCCGGGGGCGGGCGTCGGCGATGATCATGGCGAGCCGCTCGGCGGGGTGGTCTGGGTCAAGCGGCAGGTAGGCGGCCCCGGCGCGGTGTACGGCCAGCAGGGTGACCAGCAGCGAGTCTGACCGCCGCAGGTGCACCGCCACCAGGTCACCACGCCGCACCCCGGATCCCAGGAGCCGCCTGGCCAGCCGGGTCGCCTCCGCGTCGAGGCTGGCGAAGCTCAGCGAACGGGCGCCGAACGTCACGGCGACCGCGCCCGGG
>JAVKSM010000198.1:0-3450 GCA_039583705.1 Pseudonocardiaceae bacterium | reverse complement strand
CCCTTAAACGGCAGAAGAAAGCGGTCCTCAACGACCGCCAACCGGCCACGGTCACCGTCCGACGCAAGGAGCTGATCTCCCGGCTCCGCGCTGGACGATGCGAACTCTGTGAACAACTGGCAGAACTCCAAGTACACCACGTCCGCAAGCTCGCAGACCTCGCACGACCGGGACAGCCACAGCCGCCGTGGATGCTGTTCATGGCTAAGAAACGGCGAAAGACCCTCGTGGTCTGCCTCGAATGCCACGACCGTATCCACGCCCGGCAACCCACCGCGCCAAACACGGAATAGTCACTGGAGAGCCGGATACTCGGAAACGGGTCCGTCCGGTTCGGAAGGAGGGCACTGGAAAAGGACCTGCATCGCAGGTACCTCGCCAGTGTCCTACCTTGTGCGCGCTCGCCCGGGCGGCGGTGGCGCGGGTGGCGGTGTGGTAGGCGCGGCTGCGGGCCTTTCTGGTGCGGGTCTGCCTGACCGTGGCCGGGTGGGCGCCGGTGCTGGCCCCGCCGGTTCGCGTCGCCCGGTGGCTGGCCGTCGGGGTGGCGCTCACCGTGTGGCGGGCCGCCGAGCCGTACCTGCGGGACGCGGCCGGGTGGCTGGTGCACACCGCGCCCGGCCTGCTGGCCCGCTGGACCGCTCGCCAACTCGCCCGGCTGGCCCGCTGAGCACCGGGTGCACTCGCCCGGGTGCCTGGGGTGGGCGTGCATCGGAGCCGGGTGGTTGCTGCGGCACGCGATGCGCTACCGCGCGGGCTACCTCGACTACGCCGCCATCCTCGCCGAAGCCCACGAGAAAGATCAGCCCCGCCGCGAACACCTATTACGTCAGCGATGGCGGCGGGCGGCGGCCCGGCGCACCCGCACCCCGTAGGGCTGGGTCGTGCCCGTCGTCCTCCGTACCAGGACTCCCGCCGGGATCGTCGCCAAGACCGGAGAGCTGGAAACCCACCTGGACCTCCCCGCCGGGGGCGTGCTCGCCACCCCGGACCGGTCCCGCCGGGCGCGGGTGGTGCTGCGGTTGGCCCGATCCGACCCGTTCACCACCCTGGGCTACGCCCCCCACCGCTCACCCCACTCCCACAGCATCACCGAACGGCTGGTGGTGGGCGGGCGCATCGACGCCACTCCATTGGCGGTGCCGCTGCTCAGGGTGCACGCCCCGGTGATCGGCTCCCCCGGCTCGGGCAAGTCCACCACCCTGCTGTCCCTCGCCGACGCCCTGGGCGCCTGCGCGGATGCGGTGGTATGGGATCTGGACCCGGCCGGGGACGGTTTGCGTATCCTCGGGCCGGGTGTGGGGCGGCGGGAACGCGACCCTGAGGGCATCGAGGACGCGCTGTCCGACGCGGCGGCCCTGGCCGAGGTCCGGCCTCGCCTGCTCGCCGGGCTGGGCATGGGGCCGGCGTGGGACCCCCCGACCGGCCCGCCCTCGTCGTCATCATCGACGAGTACCCCCGGCTGTCGGCACGGGCCAAGCAGCTCGCCGTGACCGTGCTGCGCACCGGCCGCAAGGCTCGTGACCTTGATCCTGGCCGCCACCGAAGCCACGTCCGACGCCCTCGGCGCGGCCATCGCCACCAGTACCGGGTTGAAGATCCTGCACCCCTGCCGACACACCGACGTCGCCCTGGTGCCGGTCGAGCGGCTCATGCGCGCGTTGGAGCTGGTCGGCGCGGTGCGGGGGAAAACGGTCCGCACGACGGTGCCCGACCCGTGAAACGCCAGTTTCACCGCAGGCGCCTCGAACCGCTTGGGGGTCGCCGATTTCACGTATGTGTAGCCGATCTCACGTATGTGTCGACCTGGGCTGGCACGGTGTACACCGCGTTCGCCATTGACGTGTTCTCCCGACGGATCGTCGGCTGGGCAACGAGCACGTCACAGGAGACCGACCTCGTGCTCGACGCGATCGACATGGGCCTACGAGGGCGTGCCTATCAGTGGACACACGGCGTCGACAAGCTGGTCCACCACTCCGACGCCGGGAGCCAGTACACGTCGTTCCGGTCCACCCAGCACCTCATCGACTCAGGGGCGGGGAAACCGGCACCCGGTGGTGGCGGTTGACGCGTAGCTGGGCAGGTGATCGCGTGCTGGTGACGCGGGCGGCGCCCACCGCCCGGGATACCCTGCTTCGGTGGCTGCCGGCAACCGCGTCGCGATCGTGCTCGCGATGGCCGGGGCGCTCAGCCAGATCTGCTACCCGCTGACCGCGGGCGGAGCCCGGGACGGCTGCACCGGTGCCGCCGTGCTGCTGTTCGCCGCGGCCTGCGTGGCGCATGCGACGGCGAGCCGCGGTGCCCGGTGGGCGGCGGCGATGCTCGTGCTCACCGCAGGGGGCGGCCTGCTCGTCGAGCTGCTGGGCACCTCCACCGGCCTGCCGTTCGGGGCCTACGCCTACGCGGCCGGGCAGCTGGGCCCGGAGCTCGCCGGCGTGCCGCTGCTCATCGGGCCAGCGTGGACGATGGGCGCCTACCCCGCATGGGGCGTGGCGACCGTGCTCGTCGGCCGGGAGCGGCCGGCCGCCGCCGTGCCGCTCGCGGCGTGGGGGCTGGCCAGTTGGGATCTTTACCTCGACCCTCAGATGGTCGCCGACGGCAGGTGGCGATGGATTCACCCGACGCCGGCGTTGCCCGGGGTGCCCGGGGTGCCGCTGTCCAACTACGCGGGTTGGCTTGTCGTCGCGCTCGTCCTGGCGGTCGCGCTGGCCGCTCTGGACCCGCTCCGCACCGGCCCGGGCTCCTCGTCCGACGGCCTGCCGCAGGCCATCTACTGCTGGACCTGGCTGGGCAGCGCGCTCGCCCAGGCCGTTTTCCTGCACCTGCCGACCTCGGCCGGCTACGGGTTCGTCGGCATGGGGGTCCTGGGCGTCGGTGTACTCGTCAAGGGACGGTTCGTCTGGGCCGTCCGGCCGGCGCGGCCGGACGGACGGGAGCCGGTCCTGGCAGCTCCCCGGGACCGTCCGCACTGAAGCCGTACTGGAAACCTCGCCGCCGGCGATGGCTGGCACGATATGAGCGTGATCCGGCCGGTCGCCCCGCGCCGTTCCCGGCCGTGCGGGCTCCGTGAGGTGCTGCTCGCCGTCGTCCTCGCGGTGTCGAGCCTGGTGCTGTCCGGATGCGTGCGGGTCCAGGCGGCGCTGGCCGTCTCGCCTCGGGACACCGTTTCTGGCTACATCGTCGTCGCGACCCAGCACGCCGTCCCGGAGAGCCCACCTGCGGGCGGGTGGGCTGCCGGCGTGGCGAGCGCGCCCGCGGACACCACCCAGAACGAGACAGCGGACGCGGCGCAGGACGCGACCGAGAAGCAGATCCAGCTCGCGGTGCCTCCGGACCTGCAGGGGCTGGTCCAGGTCAGCCCCTACTCCCAGGACGGCTACGTGGGCTCCCGGCTGCAGTTCGACGGGCTGAGCTTTCCGCAGCTCGACGAGCTGGCCACGGTCAGCCCCC
>JAVKSM010000197.1:0-3466 GCA_039583705.1 Pseudonocardiaceae bacterium | reverse complement strand
GCACTGCCGGCACCGGCGGCACCGGGCTCCGCCCCCGGTTCCATCCCCGGCGACATCCTCGGCGGCTACACCGTCCAGCCGGGCGACACCCTGTCCGCGATCGCCCACGACCACGACGTCATGGGCGGCTGGCAGGCGCTGTTCGACCACAACCGCGCCGCCGTCACCGACCCTGACCTGATCTTCCCCGGCCAGCACCTCACCCTGGGCTCACCAGGCGCCGTCACGGACAGTTGACCCACTCCTCGGCACCGTCAGCGAAGACCTGCCGCTTCCAGATCGGCAACCGCCGCTTGACCTCGTCGACCAGCTCGCCGCAGGCGGCGAACGCTTCGCGGCGGTGCTCGGCGGCCACGGCGCAGGCCAGCGCCACGTCGCCGATGGCGAGCGGCCCGATGCGGTGGCTGACGGCGATCGCGCGCACCCCCGACTGCCGGGCGACGTCCGCGGCAACCTCCTCGACGACGCGCGACGCGCTGGGATGGCCGCTGTAGTCGAGGGTGCGCACGTCGCGGCCGTGGTCGTGGTCGCGGACCACGCCGGCGAAGGTGACGACGGCTCCGGCGGCCCGGTCGGCGACCAGCGCCGCGTGCTCCTGCACGTCCAGCGGCCGGTCGGTGACCTCGGCGCGGAGCACGGCTGCGCGCGGTGGAGCGGTCATCAGTGGTCTCCTCCGTGTAACTGGTCGACGGCGTGCTCCAGCACGGCGTCCAGCACCGACAGCCCGTCCCGCACCCCGCCGGTGGACCCGGGCAGGTTCACCACCAAGGTGCGCCCGGCGACCCCGGCGAGCCCGCGGGAGAGCACCGCGGTCGGCACCGCGGGCAGCCCGGCTCGCCGGATCGCGTCGGCCAGACCCGGGACCTCGTAGTCCAGCAGCGGACGGGTCGCCTCCGGGGTGGCGTCGGTGGGTGAGATCCCGGTGCCGCCGGTGGTGAGCACGACGTCGACCCCGTCGGCCAGCGCGTTCCGCAACGCGGCCGCCAGCGGCGGCCCGTCCGGCACGACGACGGGATCCGGGGTGCTGAAGCCGTGCTCGCGCAGCCACCCCACGACGATCGGCCCACCCCGGTCCGGGTACACCCCGGCGGCGGCGCGGTTGGACGCGGTCAGCACGCGCGCGGTGCGGCTCACGGCCGCACCCAGGTGCCGGTCTTGCCACCGTCCTTGCGCTCCACCCGCACGGCGTCGAGCACCGCCGCCGGGTCGACCGCCTTGACCATGTCGTGCAGGGTGAGCCCGGCGACCGCGACGGCCGTCAGCGCCTCCATCTCCACACCGGTCCGGTCCGTGGTCCGCACCGTCGCGGTGATCCGGACCTCGGCGCCGTCCGGCCACAGGTCGACGGCGACGCCGGACAGTGCGATCGGATGACACAGCGGCACGAGGTCCGGGGTGCGCTTGGCGGCCAGGATGGCGGCGACCCGGGCGGTGGCCAGCGCGTCGCCCTTGGGTAGCCCGCCGCTGGCGATGAGCCCGACCACCTCCGGGGTGGTGCGCAGCACGCCGGTGGCCACCGCGGTGCGGGCGCTGGGCGCCTTGCCCGATACGTCGACCATCCGCGCCGCCCCGGCGGCGTCGACGTGGCTGAGCTGGCCGGACTCGCTCCCGGGCCCGATGGTTCGCTCGCTCCGCTCGCTCACTTCGATCAGGGTAGTCGGGTCCGGCCTGTGACGGGCCAGCTCAGGTGTTCGAGTGCCGCGGCCCGCACCGCCGTGGCGACCGTCGGCGCCACCGTCGCGTCGAACACGCTGGGGATGACGAAGGACGGGTTGGGCTCCGCGACGACGTCGGCGAGCGCGGTGGCCGCCGCCACCAGCATCCCGTCGGTGACGGCGCGGGCGTGGGCGTCCAGCAGACCCCGGAACACGCCGGGGAAGGCGAGCACGTTGTTGATCTGGTTCGGGTAGTCGGAGCGGCCGGTGGCCACGACCGCCGCGTGCCGCTGCGCGGCCAGCGGGTCGACCTCCGGGTCGGGGTTGGCCAGCGCGAAGACGACCGCGCCGCGTGCCATCGTCGCGACCTGCTCGGCGCCGAACAGGTTCGAGACCGAGACCCCGATGAAGACGTCGGCACCGCGCATCGCCTGGGCCAGCGTGCCCCTCTGGTGGTTCGCGTTGGTCTGCTCGGCGACCCACCGCAGGCTCGGGTCCAGGCCGGGCCGGTCCGGGTGGACGATGCCGTCGGCATCCACGGCCAGCACGTGACCGGGCCGCAGCGGCAGCAGCAGCCGGATGATCGCGGACCCGGCGGCCCCCACCCCGCAGACCACCACCTGGCAGTCCGACAGCGCTTTGCCGACGACCCGCAGCGCGTTGCGCAGCGCGGCCAACACGACGATCGCGGTGCCGTGCTGGTCGTCGTGGAACACCGGGATGTCGAGCAGTTCGCGCAGCCGGGACTCGATCTCGAAGCAGCGCGGGGCGGCGATGTCCTCCAGGTTGATGCCGCCGTAGCAGGGCGCGAGCACCTGCACGGTGCGCACGATCTCGTCGGTGTCCTGGGTGTCCAGGCAGACCGGCCACGCGTCGACGCCACCGAACCGCTTGAACAGCGCCGCCTTGCCCTCCATCACCGGCAGCGCCGCCGCGGCACCCAGGTTGCCGAGCCCGAGTACCGCGGAGCCGTCGGTGACCACCGCGACCGTGTTCCGCTTGATGGTGAGGCGCCGGGCGTCCTCGGGGTGGGCCGCGAGCGCCCGGCAGACCCGCGCGACACCCGGGGTGTAGGCCTGCGACAGCTCCTCCCGGGTCCGCAGGCCCACCTTCGGGATGACCTCGAGCTTGCCCCCGAGGTGGATGAGGAAGGTGCGGTCGGAGACCTTGCGGACCCGGACCCCCGGCACCGCCTCCAACGCGGCGGTGATCTCGGCGGCGTGGTCCTCGGACAGCGCGTTGGCACTGATGTCTATGACGACGTGGTCGGGCCGCGACTCCACGACGTCGAACGCGGTGATCACACCGCCGACCCCGCCGGTGGCCATCGCCAGCTCTCCCGCGGCGCTGGCCGACGTCGGCGCCTCGAGCCGCACGGTGATCGCGTAGCCAGGCCCCGGGACGGCCACCGCTACCCCTGTGCGGTGATGCGGGCCGGCGGGTGTTCCCTGCCGGCCCGCTCGCGGCCGATGGGACCGCCGGGGGCCTGGACCTCCCGGACCTCGACGTCAGGCAGCACGCGGCGACGCTACCGCAGCCGCGCCAGGTCGGCGGCGGTGTCCACATCGGACGGCTCGGCGACGTCGCCGCACTCGACCAGCCGCAGCCCGGGGTGCCCGGCCAGGTAGCCCCGGGCACCGGAGTCGCCGGTCGCGGCGTCCCGCACGCCCGCCCAGTGGGCCACGCCCAGCAGCACCGGGTGACCCGGCCGGCCGGAGTACCCGGCGCGGGCCAACGCCTCCGGTGCGGCCCGCGCGACGAGCCGCCCGACCGCCGCGCCGCCCACGCCGGGCAGGTCGACCAGGTGCACG
>JAVKSM010000196.1:0-3530 GCA_039583705.1 Pseudonocardiaceae bacterium | reverse complement strand
GGTGCTCTACGGGCGGATCCGCCGCGCCCTGCCCCCCGACCGGCTCACCCCCCGCATCACCGAGTTCACCGACCTGATCCCGAAGAAGGTGCCCGAGCGGCTGCGGCCCTACTTCGACGAGTTGGCTGCGGGGGCCGAGGCGCGCCGCGTCGAGCTCGCTCATCGCACCGCACAAACCCAGCCGCGGTGGGCCGTCGACCACTTGGGCGTGGTACCGGAGGAGGTGTTGGCGCGGGCGGTGTGGGAGTACAAAGCCGGCTGGGCCGCCGCCTACCGGGAGCTCGCCGACCACACCGACCCCGTCGACCCGTTGGGTCGACCGCCGTCGCTCATGCTCCCCGAGAAGGTGGCGCTGTGGCGCACCGCGCGGGTCCACCTCGGCCTGCCCGACGACCACATCGTCAATCCGATGCGGGAGCGCTCCGACGCCGCCCTCCGCGTGTTGGTGACCGCGTGGGAGCGGGAGCGGAACTGGGCGCCACCCCGGGTCGACGACCACCTCGAAGCCACCTACCAGGCGGCGCAGCGGCGGCGGGCGGATGCCACCCTGTTCACCGCCCACGCCGCCACCACCGCTGCGGAGAAACGGGAGCGGTTGGCGACCGACGCCGCCACCGCCGAGGCCGACGCCGAGCGGCTCGAGGAGCAGGTGCGTCAGCTGAAGGAGGTCGCCGACGCCCGCGGGGCGTGGTGGGCAGCCACCGCCGCCACCCGCGACGCCGCCTGGCACGCCCGCGCCGAAGCCGAAGCCCGCGGCCTGGACCTCGACACGACGCCCGAGGACACCACCACCGCGGCGGACTACCTCGCCGAGCACACCGCTGAGCAGGCGGCGGCGCGGGCCGGCGAGGACGCCCACCGGCAGGTGAGCGAAGCCGATGTCGCCGACCCGGAGATCGAGGAGTATTACCGCCAACCCCTCGACCTACTGGAAGACGGCGTACCGCTGGCTGAGACCGTGTTGGGCGACGTGCGGGATGGTGAGCGGCATCCCAGTGAGGACCGCGACCCGCGCACCCGGTGTCGGGTGCCCAGCCTCGCCGACATCCAAGCCCTCGTTGAGCGTGCCCACCGGGCGGTCACCGAGCTCACCGCCCGCCACCACTTCAACACCGCCGCTGCGGAGGAGCAGGCGGGGTGGGCGCGGGTCTCCCACTGGGTCGGCCACGACGACGTCGCCGCCGGGTCCGAGCAGAGCTCGGTGCGGGGGTGGGACGGGGACGAGTTGGCGGTGCAGCGGTGAGCACCGCGGGCGTCGGTGCTCTGTCCACCTGCTGCGGCTACACCCTGATTCAGACAGCCGGGGACGGGGACGTCACGTGGTGCTCAGCTCATCATGTCGGCGATATCGGCATGGTGAAACCGCTGGTCAACGGGGTGCTGTGGCGGGAGGGTCGTGTGGTGCGAGCCCGGTGGTGGTAAGGCTCCATGAGCGATCTGTTCCACGCCCGCATTCCCACCGTCTTCATCGCCCAAGTCTTCGCCGTCATGGCGCTCACGCCGCAGCACACCTATCAGGTGCTGACCAAGCGGCCCAACCGCATGCGGCAGTTGCTCGCCGACCGGACGCTGCGCGACGCCACCTACCACGCGCTGCTCGCGCTGCGCCGCAACGCTCCGGTCGTCTGGTCGCAGCAGCGATCCAACGTGCTCGCCTGGCCAGCTGCCCACGTCACCTGGCCACTGCCCAACGTCTGGCTCGGCACCTCGATCGAGTCCAACGACTACACCTGGCGAGCCGTCACCTCCGGCGCTCCAACGCTGTGACCAAGTTCCTGTCCTGCGAGCCCCTATTCGGCCGCTCCCGAGCCTCGACCTCACCGGCATCGACTGGGTCATCGTCGGTGGCGAGAGCGGCCCCAAGGCGCGGCCCGTGGATCTCGACTGGGTGCGAGACATCCGCGATCGCTGCCTCGAGCAGAATGTCCCGCTGTTCTTCAAGCAGGTCGGCGGCGCGACTCCCAAAGCCGGCGGCCGGCTGTTGGACTGTCGACCTGGGATGACATGCCTCGGACGATGGCCGGATATGTCCGATGACCACCTACACCGGCGGGCCAGTAGCCTCGATCTTGGGTAAGGAAGTTCTACGCGACCTGACGGAAGCCGAACTCGGTCAGGAGGTCCAGCGAGGTGACGACCTCGATCCCTCGCTCCCGGGCCCGGGCAGTCAAGCGCTTCTCGTTGGTAACCAGTGCACACTGCTCGAAGACGGCAGTCGAGGCGATCAGGGCGTCACGAGTGTGATCCACATTGCCAGACCGCAACGCTTCCACGACGTTCACATCATCCATCAGCCGGGCATAGCCAAGGCGGGAGAACCCAAGGGCGAACGCGCCGGTGGGCACGAGCCGACCGAAGTCGACGAGAGCCAGCAACAACCTGGATCGACGATCCAGGTCCGGAACGGCCGCCAACTCGTCGATGTTGACGTGTGTGAACAGCAACTCGAGTTGGCCGCCCCGAACCGCTGCTCGGACGACGTCCTGCGCCTCGGGCAGGTCAATGAACGGGTCCACCGCGTTCGAATCCAGGACTGCTCGCCGCATGGACCGGAGGCTATCCGGTCTCCCCGACGGCGCCACGAACCAACGCACGACGGCCCCGAAGTAGTTGGCGCTCAGCGGGAGTGGGTGCTACCAGCCACCGCGTTCGGCTGCCCGCACCCGCCGCACCGTCGCCTCGGCCACGCTGGCCCGCTCCGCCTGATCCGGCAGTGGGGTCACGGCCACCCCGGCGGTGGTCAGCACGCTCAGGTCGAGTGTCCAGGCGCGGCGGGATCGTGACCGCCACACCCGGAACGCGGCGTCGACGTGCTCGCCGGCCTGCGCCCGGCTCATGCCCGTCACCGCGACGAGGTGCTCGACCGCTTCGGTGGCCTGGCCGCGCACCTCGGCCAGGCCGAAGTGGGTGACCACGTGGCAGTGGCTGCACAGGCAGATCAGCCGCCGCAGCGTCTGCACCCCCAAGGTGTCGTCGTAAGACCAGCGTTCGTGCACGTCCAGCCACCGCGCCAGCGCCCGGTCCTCCGGGCTGTGACACGCCTCGCAGCGCCGCTGCGCGCGGGTGGTAACCATGCGGCGGATGCGTTCCCAGTCCCGCTGGCTGACGCAGCTGCGGACGTTGGTGAACCAACAACTCGAGGGCACCAGGTCCACGAACAACCCCGCCCCAAAGTTCCGGTCCTCACCCGCCAACACCACCGGGAGGTCCGGTAGGGCCGCCCACCGCGACAACCGGGCTGCGGCCGCGGGGGTGGGGGCGTACCAGCGCCGCGCTGTGGGGTCCCAGCGGGCACCGGCCATCTTCGCCTGGTCCTTCTCCCCGTAGGGCACGTCCAACCACACCCGCCCCGACCCACCACCCGCGGCGGCGTCGGGCACGGAAGGCTGCTCACCACTGGCCGCAGCAGGCTGCGCGGGCTGCTCGGCGACACGTCGGCTCGCCGGCGCGGGTGGACGTGGAACCGGCGGGCCGGGCACGGTGGCCGGGGTGTGGGTGGTGTCCGCCCCGACCCGCCCCGGGCGGCGGTG
>JAVKSM010000195.1:0-3644 GCA_039583705.1 Pseudonocardiaceae bacterium | reverse complement strand
GGAAGCTTGAGGGGCGAAGTACACCTTCGCAGGCGGAGTACGCGATCTCAAGGGATCTCCGCCGCTCCCTTGGTGTGATCTTCGCCTCGGGTCGGCCGGTCAGCGGCGCGGGGCCCGCTGCCCGCTCCCTGCCGCCTGGCCGCCGCCTGGCGGCCGCCTGGCCGCAGCCGCGTGGCAGGCTTTCTCCCATGAGCCTGCTGGTCCTGCTGCGTCACGGCGAGAGCGTCTGGAATGCCCACGGACTGTTCACGGGGTGGCTCGACGTGCCGCTGTCGGCAGCCGGTGAGGCGGAGGCGCGGCACAGCGGCCACCTGCTGGCCGACGCCGGACTGCTACCCGACGTCGTGCACACGTCGCTGCTGCGGCGGGCGATCTCCTCGGCCAACCTCGCGCTCGACACCTGCGACCGGCACTGGATCCCGGTCCGCCGGGACTGGCGGCTCAACGAGCGGCACTACGGTGCGTTGCAGGGCAAGGACAAGAAGCAGGTCCGGGCGGAGTTCGGCGAGGAGCAGTTCATGGCATGGCGCCGCTCCTACGACATCGCGCCGCCACCGATCGAGCCCGCCGCCGAGTTCTCCCAGCAGGGTGACGTGCGTTATGCCGACCTCGACGGCGACGTGCCCCGCGCCGAGTGCCTCAAGGACGTCGTCGCGCGGCTGCTGCCCTACTGGGACAGCGCGATCGCGCCGGACCTGCGGGCCGGCGCGGTGGTGCTGGTCGTCGCCCACGGCAACTCCATCCGGGCGCTCGTCAAGCACCTCGACGGCGTCGACGACGACACGATCACCGGCCTCAACATCCCCACCGGCATCCCGCTGCGCTACGACCTGGACGAGGAGCTGGCGCCGGTGACCCCGGGTGGGGTGTACCTCGACCCGGACGCGGCCGCCCAGGCGATCCTGGCCGTGGCGAACCAGGGCCGCTGACACCACCAGCGTGAACACCTGGTGAATCGCGGCTGAAGACTCGTCGGCGCCGTGCGGGAAGCGCACGCCCGCCCGCTCTCGACCAGGGAGTGGGTGTCGCGTGCCGCTTACGATGCCGGTGTGACCGTGCAGGGGTGGATCGCCCCGTCGGCCGTAGCCCTGCTGGCCGGCGGGCTCCTCGGTTGCCTGTTGCCCGGCGCCGTCCGACACGGCCGGGCCGAACCCAAGGTCCCCACCGTCGCCGACCTGCTCGCCCGTGTCGTGCGCTCCTCGCGCAACGGACTCGTCGTGCTCAACCGCTTCGGCGAGGTCGTGCTGCACAACCGGCGCGCCGACGAGCTCGGCGTCGTGCGCCACTCCCGGGCCGACCCGCGTGCCGCCAAGGCGGCTGAGCACGCGCTCGCGGCCGGTGGCCCGGTTCCCGTCGACCTCTCGCCGCTGGAACACGCGGGCCTGGGGGGCCGGCTGCCGCAGGCGGTGGTGGCCGAGGTCCGCCCGTTGGGCGACGGCTTCACGGTCGTCGACGCCTCCGACTCCTCCGACGCGGTGCGGCTGGAGGCCACCCGCCGCGACTTCGTGGCCAACGTGGGCCACGAGCTCAAGACGCCGGTGGGTGCCATCGCGCTGCTCGCCGAGGCGGTGGTGGACGCGGTGAGCGACCCGGAAGAGGTGCGGCGGTTCGGCACCAAGATCCTCCACGAGTCCACCCGGCTCGGCGCGCTGGTGACCGAGCTGATCGCGCTGTCCCGGCTGCAGGGCGGTGACCGGCTGCCCGAGCTGGCCGTCGTCGACGTCGACGACGTCGTGCGGGAGGCCCTTGCCCGCTGCCGGCTGGCCGCCGAGTCGGTCGGGATCGAGATCGCTGTCGACGCGCCGAGCGGCCTCGAGGTCAACGGCGACGCGACACTGCTGGTCACCGCGCTGTCCAACCTGGTCGACAATGCGATCGCCTACTCCCCGTCGGGCTCCCCGGTTTCGGTGAGCCGGCGGCGGATGGGGAACCTCGTCGAGATCGCGGTGACCGACCGTGGCATCGGGATCGCTCCGGAGCACCAACAGCGGGTTTTCGAGCGGTTCTTCCGGGTCGACCCGGCGCGCTCCCGGGCGACCGGCGGCACCGGGCTCGGCCTGGCCATCGTCAAGCACGTCGCGGCCAACCACGGCGGCGACGTGCGGTTGTGGAGCCAGTCGGGAACGGGATCGACGTTCACCCTGCGGATCCCGGCGCACTCCCCGGTCGCCGACGCTCCCGCCGAGGGTCCACCGCTGGACGCGCCCGTCACGACCGTCGGGCCGGTCGAGGCCGGAGGATGACGTGACCAGAGTGCTCATCGTGGAGGACGAGGAGTCCTTCGCCGACCCACTGGCTTTCCTGCTGCGCCGGGAAGGCTTCGCGACGGCCGTCGCGACCACCGGGCAGCAGGCTCTGGAGGAGTTCGACCGCAACGGGGCCGACATCGTGCTGCTCGACCTCATGCTGCCCGGGATGAGCGGCACCGACGTGTGCAAGGCGTTGCGAGCGCGCTCCGCCGTGCCCGTGATCATGGTGACGGCGCGGGACGGCGAGATCGACAAAGTCGTCGGCCTCGAGCTGGGAGCCGACGACTACGTCACCAAACCGTACTCGGCGCGTGAACTCATCGCTCGGGTCAGGGCCGTGCTGCGGCGCGGCGGCGAGCCCGACGGGGACGGTACGGGCCAGGTGCTGGCGGCCGGCCCGGTGCGGATGGACGTCGAGCGGCACGTGGTGACCGTGTCCGGTGTCGAGGTCGCGTTGCCGCTCAAGGAGTTCGACCTGCTGGAGTACCTGTTGCGCAACGCCGGGCGGGTGCTCACCCGCGCCCAGCTCATCGACCGGGTGTGGGGCGCCGACTACGTGGGTGACACCAAGACGCTCGACGTGCACGTCAAGCGGCTCCGGTCCAAGATCGAGTCAGACCCCTCGACCCCCCGTCGCCTCGTCACCGTCCGAGGCCTCGGCTACAAGTTCGAGTCGTGAGCCGGGGTCGGCGGGGTGCGTGGCGAGCGGGCGCCGGGCGATGTGCGCCGAGCAGAGGCGGGCGAGCGTGATCGTCGACACCAGCACCCGGGAGCCGTCTGCCCGCTTCGACCACTCCTGAACCCGCCGCACCGGGAGCTGCCAGCACACGTCCGGCTTGGTCGCCAGCGGGTGCCGTCCGGTACGCAGCGCCAGGCTGTGCAGTGCGCAGCCGGCTCCCCCGGCGAAGCCGGGCCGGTTGAGGAAGACGCATGCGCCGTCCACCACCCTGGTGCGGAGCTGCTGGCGGCCCTCCAGCTCGTCCCTCCAGCTCGTCGCGCTCGAAGATCCCCTCCGCTCCCTGGCCGCGGTCGCGAAGCTGCCAGTCCGCCGCCGTCAGCTCATCGGCGGCCGCCGCCACCCGCCGCCGATCGGTCCGGTCGGTGAGGAACGCGCCATGGGTGCAGCAGCCGTCGCCGGGCCGCCCGGCGACCACACCCCGGCAGGCGGGAGTGCCGAACACGCAGGTCCACCGCGAGCACAGCCAGGTGAGGTCGGCGCGGACCAGGTGTTCGGGGTCGGCCGGATCCGGAAACTCGATCCACTCCCGGGCGAAGTCCAGCCCCACCTCACGCCGCGCCGTCCCCATGTCCGTACCACCTAGTGTAGTGTCTTGCAATTGGCTTTACGGCACGTTAGGCTGTAGGGCATGAGTCGAGCAGCGGCGCCGTTGGCGA
>JAVKSM010000194.1:0-3672 GCA_039583705.1 Pseudonocardiaceae bacterium | reverse complement strand
GGCGTGGGTGGTCGGTCCCGGCATCGGCACCGGCGCCGCCGGCCGTGACACCCTCGCGGCCGTGCTCGGCCGCAACGTGCCGGTCTGCGCCGACGCCGACGCGATCACCCTGCTCGCCGGGGACGACGGCCTGCGGGCCGCCGCCGCCGACGTCGCGCTGGTCATCACCCCGCACGACCGGGAGTTCGCGCGCATCGCCGGCGAGGTCGGCTCGGACCGGGTGGGTGCCGCTCGGCGGGCCGCCGCCCGGCTGCGCGCCACCGTGCTGCTCAAGGGCCACAGCACGGTCGTCGCCGGGCCGGACGGGCGTGCGCTGGTGCACCCGTCGACGTCGTCGTGGCCGGCGACCGCCGGCTCCGGGGACGTGCTGTCGGGCATCATCGGGGCGCTGCTGGCCGCCGGCATGGAGCCGTGGTGGGCGGCCGGCTGCGCGGTGGGGGTCCACGAACTGGCCGCGGCCATCGCCGCCCAGGGCGCACCGGCGCCCTCGTCGCATCTCATGCGGGCGATCCCGGACGCCGTCCGCTCGGTGCGCGCGGCGGCCCGGGCCCGGGTTCAGGCCGGGGTGGCCGTCGCCAGCCCGGAGGCCTCGGCGACGGCGAGCAGCCGCCGGTCATAGCTGACGAACGCGGTCAGGGTCGAGCGCAGCCGCTGGGCACTGGCGAGGTGGATCGCGTCAAGGCTGCCGAGGTGTCGGCCGGGGATGAGGCTGGCGTGTTCCAGCACGGGTCGACCAACCGGCAGGAGCGCCAAGCTGTCCAGGATCTGCTCGGCCTGCCGCCGGATCTCCTCCGCTGCCTCGATGCGGAGCAGTCCCCGGCGTAGCTCCGTCATCGCCAGCAGGCTGCTGACCTGCGGCACCTGCCCGTGGCCATGGAGGAACTCCCGGAGGGCAGCGCTCTCGGGCTCTCGCACCACGAGTTTCATCAGGGCCGAGGAGTCGAAGTAGATCACCAGCGCTCTTCCTCGCGCATCTCCGTCAGCACCTGGGACAGCGGAACGGGCAGCTCGACATCGAGCGGCTCGACGTTCGCCAGGCCGGGCTTGGTGCGCAGCTCCTCGGGGTCGAGGTAGCCCTCGTCGATCAGCTCCTGGAGCACCTGGTCGCGGTCGTCGGGCGCGGTGAGCACGGCGACCAGCCGGCCGTTGCGGGTGATCTCGACGGTCTCCCCGGCCTGGACCCGGTCGATGAGCTGGCTGGCGTGGCGCTGGAGCTGCCGCACGGGAACGCGCGTCGTCATGCAGGCAGCGTACGTCACGTCTGCCGCATCGTGCGCCATCCGGTCGGTGTGAAGATGACGGGGATGGACGGACCCGCTCGGGCTGAGGTCGTCGTCGACACCGACGCGATCCGCCACAACGTCACGCTGCTCGCCGAGACCGCCGCGGCTTCCGGCGCGGCCACGATGGCCGTGGTCAAGGCCGACGCCTACGGCCACGGCGCGGTCCCGGTCGCCCGGGCCGCGCTCGCCGGCGGGGCCACCTGGCTGGGGGTGTGCACCGTCGAGGAGGCGCTGACCCTGCGCGGGGCCGGGCTCACCGCGCCGGTGCTGTCGTGGCTGCACCTGCCCGACGAGGACCTGACGCCGCTGGTGGCCGCCGACGTCGACGTCTCGGTGTCCTCCCGCGCCGCGCTCGCGGCGGCCCACCAGGCCGCCCACTGCGCCGGACGCCCCGCCCGGGTCCACCTCAAGGCCGACACCGGCCTGTCCCGCAACGGCTGCCAGCCCGCCGACTGGCCGGATCTCCTCGATGCCGCGGCCAAGGCCGCCGCCGACGGCGGCCTCGATGTCGTCGCCGTCTGGTCGCACCTGGCCTACGCCGACGTGCCCGACCATCCCACCCTCGACGTCCAGGCCGCGCGCCTCGACGCGGCCGTCGCGCAGGCGCGGAACCACGGCCTGGCACCGATCCGCCACCTGGCCAACTCCGCGGCCACCCTCACCCGACCTGACCTGCACTACGACCTCGTCCGGCCGGGCATCGCCGTCTACGGCCTGTCCCCGGTGCCGCGGCGCGGCGACTTCGGGCTGCGTCCGGCGATGACCGTGCGCACCCGGGTGGCGCTGGTCAAGCGGGTGCCGCCCGGCGAGGGCGTCTCCTACGGCCACGAGTGGGCCACTTCGCGCGAGACGACGCTGGCGCTGCTGCCGGTGGGTTACGCCGACGGCGTGCCGCGGCGGCTGTCGGGCGTGATGGCCGTGTGGCTGGCGGGGCGGCGCCGTCCGGTCGTCGGCCGGGTGTGCATGGACCAGGTCGTCGTGGACTGCGGCGACGACCCGATCCGGGAAGGGGAGACCGCGGTGCTCTTCGGCGCCGGCGACAAGGGCGAGCCGCTGGCCCAGGACTGGGCCGACGCGTTGGGCACGATCCACTACGAGGTCGTCACCGGGGTCGGCAACCGGCCGCGGGTTGCCCGGCGGCACGTCGGGGCGCACGCGTGAGCCGTGCCTGGCTGCGCGCCGCCGGGGTCGTCGGGTCGCTGTCGGGCACGGTCGCCCTCGCCGTCCGCCACCGGAAGGTCGCCCGGGAACGGGCCGTGACGGCTATCGGCGCCAGCCTGGAGCCCGCCGAGCTGGGGGTGCTGCCGCCCGGCCGGGAGTCGTCGGTGGCCGCCGACGACGGCCTGCGGCTGGCGGTGGAGGAGATCCCCCCGGCCGGCGGGCCGCCCGAGCTGACCGCCGTGCTTGTCCACGGCTTCGCCCTGGACCGTCGCTCCTGGCACTTCCAGCGCCGGATGCTGGCCACGCTCGCCGAACCCCCGACCCGCACGGTGCTCTACGACCACCGCAGCCACGGGCGCTCCGGGCGGGCCGGCAAGGACGCGTGCAGCATCGAGATGCTGGCCGCCGATCTCGCGGCCGTGGTGCGGGCGGCCGCGCCGGAGGGTCCGCTGGTGCTCGTCGGGCACTCCATGGGCGGCATGACGATCATGGGGCTGGCCGAGTTGGATCCGGGGCTGTTCGCCGAGCGGGTCGCGGGCGTGGCGTTGCTGTCCACGTCGGCCGGCGACGTGGCACGGCATGGGCTGCCCCGGGCCGTGCTCTCGCACCGCAACCCGGTCCTCGCCCTGCTCGGCTGGCTCGCCGACGCGTACCCCGGGCTGGTCACGGGCGCCCGCCGGATCGGCACCGACCTCACCTGGACGATGGTCAAGGCATACTCCTACGGTGACCGCGCAGTGCGCCCGGCGCTCGTCGACCTCATCGCCTCGATGATCGATGCCGCTCCCGTCGAGGTGCTGGTCAACTTCGCGCCGGCGTTGTCGAGCCACGACCGGGTCGCCGCGCTGCCGGCGCTTTCGACCTGCGAGGTGCTGGTGGTCAGCGGTGACGCCGACCGGCTCATCCCGTTCTCCCACAGCGAGGTCATCGCCGCCGAGCTGCCCGGGGCCCGGTTGGTGCGGGTGGCCGGGGCCGGGCACGCGGTGATACTCGAGCGGCCCGAAGTGGTCAACGACGCGCTGGTCGAACTGCTGGACCGGGTTGCGGGCCGGGTTGCGGACCGGGGCCGGGGGCGGCGCGGGTGGACGAGGGGGGTGTGAGCGTCCGGTTGCCGACGGCGGCGGACACCGAGGCGCTCGGCCGGCGGATCGGCGAGCGCCTGGCGCCAGGGGACGTCGTCGTGCTCGCCGGGCCGCTCGGCGCCGGCAAGACCGTGCTGGTGAGGGGG
>JAVKSM010000193.1:0-3674 GCA_039583705.1 Pseudonocardiaceae bacterium | reverse complement strand
CCGCAGGCCGCTGCCGACTCCACGTAGCCGGTACCGTCTGGGCCGGCGAGCCAGGCGGCCGCGACCGGCGCGCCCAGCGGCCCCGTGACGGTCAGCGGGCGCCGGTCTCCGCCAAGGACCGCCGCGAGCACCTCAAGGAAGCCGGTGCCGCCGTCGGCCAGCGGCGCCAGGCGCAGCTCGTCGGAAGGGGCGCCACGTCGCCACCCGTCCCGGATCGCGCCTGCTGCGACCGGGGCTGACAGCGTGCCGCCGAAAGAGTCGGGAGCGACCAGGACACGCACCCCGGCACGGTACGCGTGACCTCAGCGGTCCCGCCTGGAAGTCACGCGCCATACACCGACGAACCTCCAGGCGCGGCCACTAAGCTGTCAGCGTGAGGTTCCTGCGTCGGGGCGTCGGATCGGCCACCGCCGAGCCCGGGTCGAGTCTCGACGCGGCGCCGCAGCAACCGGACCCGGCCGCCCGCACTCCCAGCAAGGGCCGGCCGACGCCGAAGCGCAGCGAGGCTGAGCTCCGTCGCCGCGGTCCGGTCGCGCCGCCGCCGCGCAACCAGCGGGAGGCCTACCGCCGCTCGAAGACGATCCGGGGCGGCAAGGCGGAGCGGAGAACCGAGGCTGCCGACCGGCGCGCCCGCATGATGGCGGGCGACGAGCGCTACCTGCTGCCCCGCGACCGCGGTCCAGCCCGGGCCTACGTCCGCGACCTCGTCGACGCGCGGCGCAACCTCGCGGGGCTGTTCATGCCGCTGGCCGTGCTCGTCTTCGTCTCGGTGCTGCTGCCGATCCCCGCGATCCAGACCTACGCGAGCCTCGTGACGCTGTGCCTGCTCGCCGGGATGGTGATCGAGGGGATCATGCTCGGGCGGTACGTGAGCGCGCGAGTACGCGAGCGCTTCCCCAAGGAGAACCTCACCGGCTGGTCCATCGGCTGGTACGCCTTCACCCGGGCCACCCAGCCACGTCGGTTCCGGGTGCCCAAGCCGCGGGTGCAGCGCGGCGCCACGCCTGCCTAGCCGCGCCAGCCCGACAGTGGCCACTTCCCTCCGCGGCAGCCCGCGGAGCACGCCCGGGCGTGCTCCGCTCGCCGGCAGCTACCCCGCCGCGGTGGCGTTGGCGCTGCTCGCGCTCGCGCCGGGTCGCAGTGTCGTGGTCGTCGCCGGATCCGGCCTGCTGCTCGGGTTCGGCGCCGGTGCCGGGGTGGCGCCCGCCCGCACCCGCCGGACCTGGAAGGCTGGCTCGCCGGCGATCGCCCTGCCTACCACTCGCCCCGGGTGGGCGCGGTGCTGCGGAAGTAGCCGTCAGGTCGGGTCGAGGTGCAGGCTCATCGGCCCGTAGACCTTGGCCTCCTCCTGCAGCAGGGTGACCGAATCGATCCCGCCCGCGAGCAGCTCCCGCCACGCGTCGACCAGCCAGTCCTCCGCCTCGTCCTGGTCGGTGAAGGCGACCTGGGGGCCGCTGACCTCCTCGCCCGACCCGCTCTGGTAGCGCCACCGGTACACCATGGCGGCACGGTAACGTCCGAGTGGTGCGGACGCTGGTGCTCGGCGGGGCACGGTCCGGCAAGTCGGCGCACGCCGAGGGTCTGCTCGGGGCTGGCCGGGCCGTCTACGTGGCCACGGCCGGCCGGCGGGACGGCGCGGGGCGGGACCCGGATTGGGAGGCTCGGATCGACGCCCACCGCGCCCGCCGGCCGGCGGGCTGGCGCACGGTCGAGGACGCCGACCTGCCCGCGCTGCTCGCCGACGCCGACCCGGCCGGTCCGCCGCTGCTGGTGGACGACCTCGGCACGTGGCTGGCGCGCCTGCTCGACGACACCGGCGGGTGGTCGGGTGGCCTCGCCGCGGCCCGGGCGCGGTGCGACGTGCTGGTGGCTGCGGTCACGGCGTGCCGAGCGAGGTTGGTGCTGGTCTCCGCCGAGGTCGGACTGGGCGTGGTCCCGGCGACCGGCTCTGGCAGGCTCTTCCGCGACGAGCTGGGCGTCCTCAACGCCCGGCTGGCCCAGGCCTGCGACGAGGTACTGCTGCTGGTGGCAGGGCTAGCGCTGCGGTTGCGGTGAGGCCTGTCCGAAGGCCCGGGTCACCAACACCAGGGGAGGTCCTCCGCGTGCCGTTCCCGCCGATCGCCGCACCCGACGAGCAGGCGCACCGCCAGGCGGTGGCGCGCAACGACCGGCTGCTCAAGCCGCCGGGCTCACTCGGCCGGCTCGAGGAGCTGGGTGTATGGCTGGCGGCGTGCCAGGGGGTGTGCCCGCCCCGTCCGCTGGCCCGGCCCCGGGTGGTCGTCTTCGCCGGTGACCACGGTGTGGCCCACCTCGGTGTGTCCGCCTACCCGCCGGAGGTGACGGCGCAGACGCTGGCCGCGTTCCTCGCCGGCACCGGCGCGGTCAACGCCGTAGCGGCGGCGGTCGGGGCGAGCGTGCGGGTGCTGGACCTCGCCGTGGACAGCGACCCCGCGGGGCTGCCACCGGCGGTCGGGCGGTACCGGGTGCGGCGCGGCAGCGGGCGCATCGACGTCACCGACGCGCTCTCGGCCGCCGAGGTCGACGCCGCGCTGGACGCCGGCAGGGCGGTCGCCGACGAGGAGGTCGACACCGGCGCCGACCTGCTCGTCGCGGGCGACATGGGGATCGGGAACACCACCCCCGCCGCGGTGCTCGTCGCCGCGCTGACCGGCGCTGAGCCGGTCGCGGTGGTCGGCCGGGGCAGCGGCATCGACGACGCCACCTGGATGCGGAAGACCGCGGCGATCCGCGACGCGCTGTACCGGACCCGCGGGGTCCGTGACGACCCGGTGGCACTGCTCCGGGTCGCCGGGGGTGCCGATGTCGCCGCTATCGCGGCTTTCCTGGCGCAGGCGGCGGCGCGGCGCACCCCGGTGGTGCTCGATGGCGTCGTCGTCGGCGCGGCGGCACTGCTGGCCGAGCGGCTGGCGCCCGGCGCTGCCGGTTGGTGGGTGGCCGGGCACCGCAGTCTGGAGCCCGCCCACGGCCTCGCGCTCGGCGAACTCGGGTTGACCCCGCTGTTGGAGCTGGACATGCGCCTGGGTGAGGGCGTCGGTGGCCTGGCAGCCCTGCCGCTGCTGCAGATCGCGGCGCGGGTGCTCGCCGAGACCGCCACCTTCCGCGCAGCCGGGGTGGTCGGTCCGACCGTCCCACCGCCACCCGCGCCGTCGGAGGCATAGAGCGTGTCCCGGAGATCGTGGCCGTCGCCGGCCGGGCTGCTGCTGGCGCTGTCCTGGCTGACCGTGCTCCCGGTGCGCGCACGGCGGACCGATCGGCGGACCACCGCGGTGGCGATCGCGCTCGCGCCGCTGGTCGGGGCACTGCTCGGGGGGTTCGCGGTCGGGGTGCTCGCCGGGCTGCGCGCGGTCGGCCTTGCCGGGTTGCTTGCCGGGCTGGTCGCGGTCGGGGTGCTCGCGCTGGCCACCCGGGGTATGCACCTCGACGGGCTGGCCGACACGGCCGACGGGCTCGGCTGCTACGGGCCGCCGGAGCGGGCGCTGGCCGTGATGCGCGACGGCTGCGCCGGCCCGTTCGCGGTGGTGACGCTGGTGGTCGTGCTGGGCGCGCAGGCGACCGCGCTGGGCACCCTGGCCCATTCCGGGCGGTGGGTGGCGGTGGTGTCGGCACTCGCGGCCGGCCGAGCCGCGTTCTCCTGGTGCTGCCGTCGGGGCGCG
>JAVKSM010000192.1:0-3738 GCA_039583705.1 Pseudonocardiaceae bacterium | reverse complement strand
CCGTCCACCAAACCAACCGCAAGCGGGCACTCAGACACGCCGCCTGAGCCCGGGGTTGACAGAGGGTGTCTCATCCGGTGGCCTCCTCGCACCGCGCCAGCAGGCCGGCCGCGCCGACCTCGACGAAGACGGTGAGGTCGACGAGCTGGAGCCGGCCCGCCGGGCCGTTGATCACGGTGCCGGAGCCGGGGGTAGGACGCACCACCAGCCGCAGCGGCACCCCGTCCACGCCGCCGGGCACATCGGCCGCGGCCCGCTGGCCCACGCCCAGCGGCTGGCCGTGCCCGACCAGCGCCCGGCCGTAGAGGTCGAGCAGCGCGGCACGCGCGTCGTCGGAGAGTCGGACCGTGCCCAGCCGCCCGGCGTGCTCGGCGATCTCCCGCACGGCCGCCCGGCGCCGCTGCTCCGCGCCGGCCCGCTCGGCCAGCCGCGCCCGTTTCGCCGCGGCGAAGTCCTCCCGCCGCCCGGCCCGCCCTCGCACGGCCCGCGTCCCCGCTCGCTTGAGGGCGAGCGGTACCTCCGCCGACGGGGCGCGCCACCACGACGCGGTGGGCGGCACCGGATCGGAGTCGTCGTCGGCGACACAGGACAGGTGCCGGCAGGAGTACAGCCCGAAGGCGGCAGCCCACAGCGCGTGGCCGGACTCGTCGTCGGCCTCGGCGAACCAACCGGCAAGTTTCAGCAGGTCCCCGTAGCGGCTCTGCTCGCGGTGGGAGCTGGTGGCGATCCGGCGGAGGTTCACCAGCAGCGCCCGCATCGCGTCGGTGGCCAGCCGGCGGACGCCGTCCGCGTCCGAGGATCGGCCCGTGCCGCCGATGAACCAGGCGTGCAGGCTGCGCCAGTCGTCCGGGTCGAGGCCCTGGGCGCGCCGGGCCGCGCGGCCGTCGAGCCCGAGCAACCGCTGCCCCTCGTTGGCTCGGGCACAGAGCGCACCGACCATGGGTTCGAGCCCGCGCAGCGCGTCGGCCAGTTGCGGCAGGTGCCGGGTGATCTCGTCGACGAACCGCTGGAGGTAGTCGAGCAGGGCGGTCTTGAAGGCCTGGAACTCCGCGCGGTCGAGGTCGTAGCGGAGCAGGACCTGGGAGAGGTAGGCGTAGAAGTCCCGGGTGGAGGAGACCAGCCGCTCGAACTGGGCGAACACGGTGCCGATCAGCCGCGCGAGGTCGTCGGGGTCGGCGGCGGCCAGCGCGGCCGCGTCGCGGCGGGCGAGCTCGAGCAGGCCGTCCAGGATGCCGGCGAGCATCTCGGTGGAGACCTCCCGGGCGGCTTCGGCGTACCCGAGCAGTTCCTCGACGTGGCGGTGCACCAGCTCACCCCGCTGGGTGAGTTGGTAGCGCGCCCGGTTCTGCAGGTACTCCCGCAGGCTGCGGGCCTCGGACTCCCGCGGGCTGCGGGCCAGGTTGCCGTGCGCGACGAGGTAGGACAGCCGCTCGTCCACCGTGTCGACCGGCAGGTCGAGGCCCTGCCCGGCGAGGCGCTTGGCGACCTCCGCCGCCGACTGGTCCGACAGCAGCCCGGAAATGGCTCCGGTGAACGTCCGCATGATCGCGACGTAGCTGGCCGCCTCGTCGTTGACGGCATAGCGCAGCGCCTCCAGCCGGACCCGCTCGACGTGGGCCAGACCCACGGGGTTCCCCTCGACCACGGCGGCAGGGTATCGAGGACCACCGACACTTTCGCCGCTCCACGCGCCGCGACACCGGGTCCACGTTCCGTGGGAACGCGACGGTGACGCGGCTAGACCGCACGAACGTCACGTTCCCGCTGTGGTCCGGCGCGAATGATCTGAAACGCCGGTGGACGGCGAGCGCCGCAACAACCGGTTCAGCCCAACACGGTCTCGTACACCCGCCGGGTGGCTCGCGCGGTGTGCTCCCAGGAGAACTCCTGTGCCCGGCGCAACCCCCGCTCCCGCAACCGGCGGCGCAGCTCGTCGTCGCCCAGCACCGCGCGCATCGCCTGGACGAGCCCGCTGACGTCCTGCGGCGCCACCAGCAGCCCGGCGTCGCCGACCATCTCGGGTAGCGCCCCGGCGGTGGACACCACGACCGGGCAGCCGCAGGCCATGGCTTCCAGTGGTGGGAAGCCGAAACCCTCGGCGCGCGACGGCAGCACCAGGCATGCCGCGCCGCAGTAGTAGCCGGGCAGGTCGCGCTCGGCCACGTCCTCGGTGAACACCACGTCCTCGCTCAGCCCGAGCTGGCGTACCGCCAGCAGCGTCGCCTCCCGGAACGGCGCCTCGCCGCTGCCGGCCGCGCCGACCTTGACCAGCCGCAGCCGCCGCCAGCGGCGGTCCCGCTTCAGCCGGGCGAAGGCGCGCAGCAGCGTGGCGAGGTTCTTGCGCGGGTGTTCCGAACCGACGAACAGCAGGTACGGCCCGGCCACCGGCCGGTCGGGCACCGGCCGGAACAGCTCGTGGTCCAGGCCCTCGGGCACCACGAACACCTGCCGTGCCACCAGGCCGAGCCGGTCGAGCAGGTCGCGGCGGGTGCTCTGGGACACTGCGATCACTGCCGTCGCGGCCCGCACTCCCGTCGACGTCGTCGGCGCGCCGATGGTGCACCTCCGCGGCGGGCCCCACCCGGGCGAGCCCGACCTGGCGGCTGCCGTCGAGCGGGCCCGGGCCGCGCAGGCCGGCGTCAACGGCCTGGACGGCGTCGCCGGGTTCCCACCCGGGCCGGTGCGCACGCCGTTGTTGCCGGCGCCCGCGCTGGTGCGCCGGGAGCTGGCATGCGAGCTGCGCTTCGACGAGGGTTACCGCGGCAACGCCTACCGCGAGGAAACCGACTTCTTCCTGCGCGCCTGGCGCGGCGGCGCGGCGTGCCTGCTCACCCCGCGCACGTACTTCTGGGAGCCCGAGCGCTACCGCGGTGGCCAGCCCCGCTCAGTGAGCGGGGAGTGGTGGACGCTGCGCAACAACTGGCGTTTCCTGCGGCGGCACGGCGAGTGGCTGGTCGGCGCCGCGCTGGTCTCCTCCCCGGTGCGCGAGCAGGCGGCTTTCACGCTGCGCCGGCTGCGGGGCCTGCTGGGCCTGCTGGGCCTGACGGCGGTGGGCGGTCGGAGGTGACCGACCGTCCGGACCGCCTCGCGGCCCTTGCCGTGGCCGTCGCGGCCGTGTCCCTGGCGGGCGCGATGCGGGCGCTGCGCGGCGAGTCGGCGCCCACCGGGTTCGGTGACGGCGCCGCCTACCGGGCGATGGCCCGCGGCGAGCCCGGAGCACCGCCGTTCCACCGCCGGCTGCTCATGCCGGCGGTGGTGCGCGCCGGCTGGGGCGGTGACGCGCTGGCCGGCTTCCGGACGGTCTCCGTGGCGTCGGTGGCCGTCGCCGCGGTCGCCACCGGGCTGCTCGGCGCTCGGGTGGCGACCTGCTGCGGCGCGTCGGCCCGACAGGCACGGCTGGCCGGACTGGTGTCCGGGGCGCTGGTGCCGGCCATGCCGCACAGCACCCGGATGGCGGTGCAGATTCCTACCTTCAACGACCAGTTCGCGGGGGCGCTCGGATCGCTGTGGCTGCTCGGTGTGTCGGCCGGGCGGCCCCGGGTCGGGCTCGCGCTGGCCGCCGCGCTGGCCCGCGAACAGTGGGTGCTCGTCGTCGGCGCGCTGCTGCCGATGCTGCGTGCCCGTGGTCGGCGCTGCGCCCTGGCACACCTCGCGGCCGCGGCCGCCGCCGGCGGCGTCGTCCTCGCCCAGCCGGCCGGTCCCGGCAGCGAGGTCTACCCACCCCGCGTCGCCCTGCGC
>JAVKSM010000191.1:0-3767 GCA_039583705.1 Pseudonocardiaceae bacterium | reverse complement strand
CACGGAAGCTGCGCGCCCATCCGACGGTCGCGGCACGGGCAGTGCGCTTCACCGCCGAGGCGGACTCGCTCAACTGCTCGATCCTCGGCCCCGACGCCACCCCCGGCAGCGCCGAATTCGACCTCTACGTCTCCCAGCTCGTCGCCGAGATGACCGTCAAAGCCGGGCAGAAGTGCACCGCGATCCGCCGGGCTTTCGTGCCCGTGCGGCACGTCGACGCCATCCTGGACGCGGTGGGTGCCCGGCTCTCCCGGATCGTCGTCGGTGACCCGTCGCACCCGGACGTGCGGATGGGCGCGCTGGCGAGCCTGGAGCAACGCGAAGAGGTGCGTCGCTCGGTGAACGCGTTGCAGGCGGCCGCCCGGCTGGTGGTGGGCGACCCGCAGCGGGTCGACCTCGTCGACGCCGACCCGGAACGGGGGGCGTTCGTCGCCCCGATGCTGCTGCACTGCGCCGATCCCGACCGGACCGAGCCGCACGAGGTGGAGGCGTTCGGTCCGGTGAGCACGGTGCTGGGCTACCGCTCGGTGCCGCAGGTCGTCGAGCTGGCCGCCCGCGGTCACGGCAGCCTCGCCGGGTCGGTCGTCACCGGCGACCCCGCGTTCGCCCGCGAGGTGGTCCTCGGCATGGCACCGTGGCACGGCCGGATCCTCGTGCTCACCCAGGCCGACGCGAAGGAGTCGACAGGGCACGGGTCACCGATGCCAGCGCTGGTGCACGGCGGCCCGGGGCGGGCCGGGGGCGGCGAGGAGCTGGGGGGCATCCGCGGGGTGTTGCACCACATGCAACGCACCGCGGTGCAGGCGGACCCGGACACCCTCACCGCCGTCACCGGTCGCTGGATGCCGGGCGCTACGCGAACGCAGACCGACGTCCACCCGTTCCGCAAGCACCTGGAGGAGCTACGCCCCGGCGACACCGTCGTCGCCGGCCCCCGCACCGTCACCCAGCAGGACGTGGAACGGTTCGCGGAGCTCACGGGCGACACCTTCTACGCGCACATGGACGCCGCGGCAGCCGCGGCGAACCCGTTGTTCGGCGGACGCGTCGCACACGGCTACCTCGTCGTGTCGCTGGCGGCGGGGCTGTTCGTCGACCCGGCGCCGGGGCCGGTGCTCGCCAACTTCGGGGTGGACAACCTGCGTTTCCTCGCACCGACGAAGTTCGGTGACCAGCTGACGGTCACCCTGACCGTCAAGCAGCTCACGCCGTGGGAGTCAGCCGCCTACGGCGAGGTCCGCTGGGACGCCGACGTGACCCGGCAGGACGGCCGATCCGTCGCCCGCTACGACGTCCTCACCCTCGTCGCGAAGCAGCCGACCGCGCGGTCTGGCCCTCCGGGGTGACGACGAACTCCCCATCCTCCAGCACCGGCTCGCCGGCCCGCTGCCACCAGTGGTGAGCGGCTTCGGCCTCGTTCCAGAGCCACCGGGGGCCGTACTGACGCACGTCATACCGACCTGTGGCCTCGCCCGGCACCACACTCGCCCAGGAGTCGGAGCACGTTCGTAGGGGAACTGGCCGAGGCGGACCGACGCGGTGGCCAGCACCCGGTCGAACGGGGCGGCGCTGCGGTGCCCCGCCGTCCCCTCACCGGTGACCACCTGCACGGTCGGGAAGGCCCGCAGCGCGGCGCGGGCGTGCTCGGCCAGCGTGGGGTCGACCTCCTAGTGTCCTCGGTATGGGGACGCAGCTCAACGAACGCACGTGGACGATCGGCTCGCGCCGGGTGGAGCTGCCGGTGCGGGTGCGCGACGCGGCGCTGGCCATCGCGGTGTTCCTGGTCCCGGCCGCGGCGGTGCGCCGTCGGCTCATGGGCACCGCGCTGGAACCAGTCGCCCTCGCCGGCCGCAGCCCGGTCTCGGTGATGTTCGTCGACTACCGCGACGGCGACCTGGACAGCTACGTCGAGGTGGGCACCGCGCTCACGGTGCGGCACGGCCGACAGGTGGGCCTGTTCGTCACCCAGCTCCCGGTGACCGCCGAGTTCACCCTCGACGCGGGCCGCAGCATCTGGGCGCTGCCGAAGTGGCTGGCCCGTTGCGAGCTGACCATCGCCGGCCGGCGCGCCGACTGTCACCTCGCCGATGCCGACGGCGGCGGCGAGCACGTGCTCTCCGCGTGCCTGGCCGCGGGCCGGCTCCCGCTCCCGGCGTCGCCGGGCATCCGGCTCACCACGTTCTCGCTGCGCGACGGCCACCTGCTGCGTACGGTGACCCGGTTGCGGGCCCGCGATGTGCGGCTCGCGCTCGGCGGCACGACGTTGCGGCTGGGTCCGCGTCACGAGATGGCCCGCGAGCTGCGCGACCTCGGGCTACCCCGCGCGGCGGCGGGAACCGCGGTGGTCCGACACGTCAGCCTGAGCATAGGTCCCGCCCTGCCGGCCTGAACCCGCGCCAGTCTGGTTGGTGGCGCGGCTAACCCTGGAGGTCGGGCAATTGCAGGCCCGGCGCGCCCGCCAGGATGGGAGCGCCTGGCGCGTTGAGCGCGCCCGGCAGGTTGAGCGCGCCCGGCAGGTTGGGGGCACCCGGGAGGACGGGGGCACCCGGGAGGGCGGGCGCAGGCACGCTGGGGAGGCCAGGTGCGCTGGACGGCCCGGGCAGCGGCAACGTCTTCAGGCCGGGCAACGGCAGCCCCGGCGCCGGTGCCGGGGCGGACTGCTGAGGAGCCTGCGGCGGCGGCGCCGGAGGCGCGGCCGGCGCATCCGGCTCGCGCTCGGTGGGGCCGCCGGTGGCGTTCACCTTGCGGGAGCATGTCGGCCAGGCCCGCCAGCCCTGCCCGGCGAGGATCCGCTCCGCGACAGCCACCTGCTGCTCCCGGGTGGCCAGGTCAGGCCGGGGGGCGTACTGCGTGCCGTCGAAGGACCGCCACGTCGATGCGGAGATCTGCAGCCCCCCGTAGTAACCGTTTCCGGTGTTGGTCTTCCAGTCACCACTGCTCTCGCACGAGGCGAGATGGTCCCAGGTCACGTCCGTGGCGGCAGCGGCGGTGCCGGCGGCGACGAGGAGCCCGAGCGGGATGACCGGCGCGCCGGCGACGGCACCGGCCAGCATGACGTGGGTCACGCGGCGCCCGGCGAGGGCCGGCGTCCGCGACCGTCTGTGCCTCCCCTGGTGACGGGGCCTCTCCTGGTGGTGGCCCATCGGCCCTCCTCGGTTCCGGCTCGGCGAGCCTTCACGAGCAACACACGCCGCAGGGGAGGCTATAGCGGCTAATCCCTTCGGGCCAGACATCAGGGTGAGATCAGGGCGAAATCGTTCTGTGATCGGTCATACATGCACGCTGAACGGCTCTCAGGCCCGTTCGGCCGTCACCGGACCGGAAAGGACCACCCGGGCGGGCGAAGACAGGTGCTGCGGCACGAGGAACGGGCCGAGCAGGCCCGGCACTGCCGCATCAGCGACCCGCACCGCCTCGGCGAGCCCGACGTCGACGACGCGGTATCCCTGTCGCCCCGCCGCGGTCGTCGCGGTGAGGGTCGCGAGCCCGGCCCGACGCTGGATCAACGACCGGCGCACCGTCCAGCCGATGATCCCGTCGGTGTCCAGGACGACCCGCCGGCGCACCAACGACCCCCAGCTCGTGACGAGCCAGGCGCCCACGAGCGCGTGCCCGAGGCTGCGCGCCCGGTCGAGGCCGACCAGCACGGCCAGCGGGAGCAGCACCAGCGAGACCTGCCACGACCACGCCGGGGCCCAGGCCCACCGCCCGAGCGCGGCGAGCAGGCCGATGACGGCTGCCGCGGGTATCAGCGCCCGGGTGAGACG
>JAVKSM010000190.1:0-3787 GCA_039583705.1 Pseudonocardiaceae bacterium | reverse complement strand
ACCTGCTCACCAGGATCGCCACGGACATGTGAGACCTCACCGCAGGGCGTGGCTGGTGGCGGCCTGCGGGTCCGCCGTACCCGGCAGGAGATCCTGCCGTTCTTCGACGGGTTCGAGTTCGTCGATCCCGGACTCGCCCGCCTGCATCAATGGCGGCCCGTCCTGCCCAGCGCGAACGAAACCCGGGGAGGAGCATGGGGCTTCTGCGGTGTCGGGCGCAAACTTTAGTCATAATCTGATGCGACGGCCGGCGTCGGGGCGGCCCCGCCCGTCACCTGACCGGCCGCCCACCGAGGCGGTCCTTGAGCTGCGTCATCACGCCGTTCGGTCCGTCCACCCGGCTCAGGCCGCGCAGTGCGTCCACCAGCTCGGGGCGCGCGGCGTTCTTCTCGGCCAGCGCGGCGAGCGCGTTTCCGTCCATCGGGTAGTCCGCGCCCTTGAGGTAGCGCTGGACCTCGTTGACCTGGAAGTTCGGGCCCTCGACGTCCTTGTAGTGGTGTTCTGAGGACTTGTGGGGTCCAGGGGTGCGCCCGCCGAGTTCACCCTTGAGCTCCGCCATCACGGCCGTGGGGCTGCTCACCTCGCGGTCGATCCGCGCCAGCTCGTCGACCAGATCCTGGCTGGCGCCGTTCCGCTCGGCGAGCGCGGCGAGCTGCTCGCCGGTCATCGGGTAGTCGGCTCCCTTGAGCACTCGCTGCACTTCGTTGACTTGAAAGGCCATACCGACGGATACCCCCCGCCGCCCTCACCAAGCCGCTCACCCTGGTACCTGCGGCGGCCGGTCCTCCCCGCTGGTGGGGACGTCGGTGGGGGCGTCGGTGGCGGTGGGGTCGAGGGCCGTCGTGAGCCGCCCGCCGGCCAGCGCCCGCGCCGCCGTGGAGCTGTTCACCGCGGCGGTGAAGGTGGCCTCCAACTCACGCGTGACCGCCCCGCTGACCGGATGCCCGGCCGAGCGGCCCACCGACCGGGCCTGCTGCACCAGGGCGTGCACCAGCTCGTGGCGCTGCGCCGACAGCCGGCGCAGCGCATCACCCCGCAGCCGACGCTGGGCCTCGCGCAGCCCGTCTCCGAGCTCCACCAGGGCGGCGATCTCGTCGGGCTGCCCGCGGGCAACGGTGTTGGCCAGCCACGCCGCCGTGGACGGCCGGCGCAGGCCGCCGATCTGCTCGGCCAGGTCCCGCCGGCCCTGCTCGCGGGCCCGCTTGGCGGCGGCGTTGCGCGCCGCGGTGAAGTCCTCCCGCGGCAGGGAGTACAACTCGTCGGCCACGGAGTCGAAGTCCACCGCGTCACGATTCCGCCGGTGAGGTCCGCGGGCCGAGCGCCTCGTCCCGGTCGGCGACGACGTCGAGACGCTCCAGCAGGCCGAGCAGCGCGAGCACCCGGCGCGGCGCCCCTGCGCCCGGCACGACGGCCAGCCGACGGCCGGCATCCCGGGCGCGCTCGTCGGCCTCGAGGACCAGGCGCACGCCGCTGGAGTCCATGTAACCCAGCTCGCCCAGGTCGAGCACCAGGACCGGTGGGACGTCGGCCTCGACGGCCCGCACCCGGGCCTCCACCTCAGCGGCCTCGGAGTGGTCGAGCTCACCGGCCAGCGTGACCACGACCGCCTCGCCCAGCCGCCGGCTGTCCACCCGAACCTGGATCACGCACCCGCCTCCGCATCGACCAGGGGCAGCGCCCGCACGACGAGCACCGCGACGTCGTCGTGCAGTGACCCCTGCTGCACCCGCAGCACCTCGTCCGCGACGCTACCGGCGATGTGCTCCGCGGAGCCACTACCGCAGCCGGTGAGCAGCGCGTCGAGCCGCTGCTCACCGTAGAATCCGCCGGACCCACGGGCCTCGGTGACGCCGTCGGTGTAGAGCACGAGCGCCTCCCCAGGCGCCAGCCGGACCGCCGCCTGCGTGAGCACCGGGTCGGGGTACACGCCCAGCACGGTGCCCGCGATCCGCACCGCGACCACGCTGCCGTCTCGGCGCAGCACCCGGGGCGGCGGGTGGCCGGCGCAGGTCAGCGTGACGTCGACCCCTGAGCCCGGCCCGGCCGAGGTCAGCCTGCCGTAGAGCACCGTGCAGAACCGGGTCTGGACAGACTCGCGCTGGCAGAGCACCGCGGAGTTCAGCCGCCGCAGCACCTCGACCGGCGCCAGCCCGTGGCTGGCCTCCGCCCGGACCGTGTAGCGGATGAGCGCGGTCAGCGTCGCGGCCACCGCGCCCTTCCCGCACACGTCCGCGACCAGCAGCGACCAGCCGTCGCCGGTGGCGAACACGTCGTAGAGGTCGCCACCGACCTCGCCGGAGGAACCGGGCACCTGGTAGCGGCCGGCCAGCTCCACCCCGGGGATGGACGGCAGCTCGCGGGGCAGCAGGGCGCCCTGCAGCGTCGCGGCGATCTCGCGCTGCTCCTCGTAGAGCCGGGCGTTGTCCAGCGCGAGGGCGGCACGGGCCGCGAGGTCCTGGGCGAAGGCCAGATCCCCGTCGTCGAAGCGCTGCCCGGACTCCGCGGCCACCAGCGTCAGCGCACCGACGCTGCGGCCGCGCACCCGCAGCGGCACGACCATTGCCGAACGCATCATCAGGCTGCGGATCAGTGCGAGGTGGGTCTCGTCGACCGCGGCCTCCACGAGCAGCTCGTCGGGGACGTCGCGGTAGAGCTCCGCGACGCCGGTGCGGGCCACCCGGAGCGCGCCGTCGTCCTCCGGCTTGGGCGGGTAGCGGCGGGTCAGCTCGTCGACGAAGGTGGCCTTGTCCGGATCGGCGTGCGCGACCGCGATGTTCTCCACGCGGTCGCCGTGGAGCAGGTGCACCGCGCACCAGTCGGCGATCCGGGGCACCGCCAGCCGCGCCAGCCGCGCCAGCCGCTGCTCCTGGGACAGTGGCCGCTCGAGCACGAGGCTGGCCTCGGCGAGGAAGCCGACCCGGTCCCGCTGGCGTTCCGCGGCCGCCCGCGCCTCGCGCTCGGCGGCCAGCGACCGGACCCGGTCCAGCGCCTGCGCGCAGTGGTTGGCCAACGCGAGCAGGAACGCCCGCTCGTCGGTGTCGAACCGCCGCGGTCGCGGGAAGCCGAAGTCGACGCTGCCGAACACCCGGTCCCCGACGAGCAGCGGCAGCACCGCGAGCGCCTCCGGACCGGTCTCCCCGTGCCGTTCGGCCAACCCGGGATAGCGCTGCGACCACGCCGCGACCGACTCCAGCCACAGCGGCTCGCGGGCCAGCACCGCGTCCGCCGACGGCAGGCCGGGCCGCATCCGCTGGCGCCGGTAGGCCGCCACGATGTCCGGCGCCCACCCGCAGGCGTGGACCAGCTCGAGCTCGTCATCGGCCAGGGCGTAGAGCGAGCCCCAGGCGGCGCCCAGCAGGCCGACGCCCTCGTCAACCACTGCCCGTCCGATCTCCGCCGGGTTGGTCGCGCGACCCAGCGCGGCGGCGACGGTCTGCAGCGCCCAGGTGTGGGTGCCGGCCAGGTCGGCGCGGCGACGGGCATCGCGTTGTGACGCGTAGAGTGCCGCGGCGTCCAGGGCGAGACCGACCCGCAGCGCCAGGCCCTCGGCGAGCGCGACGTCGTCGTCGCTGTAGAGCCCCGGCGACGCCGAGCTGGCCGACAGGACGCCCAGCGTCCGGCCGTGAGCCACCAACGGCACCACCAGCGTCGCGGTGATCCCGGCCGCGCCCAGCAGGTCCGCGGTCCGCTCGTCCGGGACGAGGGCCCTCCCTCGCTCGTCCGCCGGCACCGACACGATCTCCGGACGGCCGGTGGCCAGCGCCCGGTGCACCGGCGAGCCCGGTGA
>JAVKSM010000189.1:0-3797 GCA_039583705.1 Pseudonocardiaceae bacterium | reverse complement strand
CTGGATCCCCGGCTGGTCCAGCTGGCCCGGCTGCGCCCGGGCGCACCCCGGCCCACGGCGTGGGAGCTGGTCGCCGAATTCCCACCCAAGCAGCGATCCGCTGCCCGGCGCGAGTGACGAGACGCCGGGCGTCCCGCCTTCCTCCCCCCTTGGGTGGCGCGTTCGGTAGGGGAGGGCGCCGCGTCCCCCGGCGGCGCGGGGTTGGCCGTGTTGGCCCGAGCGGTTCCCCGGGATCGGATCACACTCCCCGGCGGAGGGTGGTCGCCCAGCCGGTAACGACCCGGGAGAACGCACTAAGGCTGGATCGGGCGCGGAGCGTTGTGCTCTCCCAGGTGACCACTTCCCAGCCCCTCGCAGGCCCCCGGCCCCGACAGCGGTCGACAGCTCGTCCCGCTGCCGGGGCCGGTTCCATGTGGTGTGTCCCCCGAGCCGCCGGTGGACCTGCTCAGGAAGCAGCTTTTTGACTCTTAACCGTCAACGATTCCCGGCCACGGGAAACGATGCGAGCTGTACACCCGCGCCGCCGACCAACTCGGCTCGGACGGTTCGAGGTCCGTACTCAGGAGCGGCAGGTGCGGCTGACCGCGCAGCGCCTACACGGCTGCCACCTGCGAACAGCCCGATTCGACAAGGCCCAGTTCAGCGGCGCCGCCTGGTTCGACAAGGCCGAGTTCGACGACGACACCGGGTCCGGCTTGCGCTACCACCGCGATGATCTCGGGTGCCGCGACGAGCAGCGAGCGATTCGTATTGTGGTGAGTATCGCCCGCCGCTCCTGATCAGGAGCAACGCCGGTCAAGAGATCAGGTTGCCGGGTTGGGCTCGCCGGCGACGAGGCGGATGGTGAACCCATGCTCGCCCCTGTCGAGGGTGACGAGGTTGCAGAGCTGGTGGGTGAGCCACAGCCCGAGGCCGCCCGCCGGTGCGCCCGCCGCGGGGAGCAGACCAGCGAACGGGTCGGCAGGCCCGGCGCCGTTGTCGGTGACCGTGACCACAATCCGGTCGGGACCGTGCCACAGGCGCAGCCTCACCGGGGGGCGGCCGTGGCGCAGCGCGTTGCTGACCGTCTCGTCGACCGCGATCACCAGGTCCTCGACGTCGCCGGCAGCCATGCGGCCAGCGTGGCCGACGGCCGCCACGGCGCGGCGGGCAGCGGCTGGTGTCGGGTCGAGCAGCTCGACCATCGGCGGAGCGGCCTCCAGCGGGTCGGCGATCGACGATCGGGGTCGGGTGAGGAACGCGGCGGGGTCGGTGTAGCGGTCGTTGACGACGTGGCCGCCGTCGGCGGTCGCCAGGTAGGGGTGGGTTGCGAGGACGTCGTCGAGCACGTACCCGGGGGTGGTGCGGGTGTCATAGACGCACAGCCCCCACAGCGGGAACTCGGCGAAGGCATGGTTGACCACGGCCTCGTAGCGGGCCCACCACTCCCACGGCGCCCCGATGCCCGGGGGCGGGATCTCACCCACGAGGCGGGTCCGCGACGCGCCGGCGGCGACGTATCCGGCCATCACCTCGCGGTAGGACTTGATGGCGCTCGCGGGCCGGGTGTACTGGCCGGGCAGGAACCACAGACCCGGCGAGTCGGCCATCGCCGCTCGCATCAGCTCGGCGTTCGCCTCGCCCAACGCGACCACCGTAGGCTCGCCGGCTTGGATGCCCTCGTCGACGAACGGGACGACGACCCCGAGGAACTCCTCCTCCGAGCCGTAGCAGAGGGCCTCGTGGACGTAGTCGTGGTGACCGGCCCCGAGCGTACGCACCCGAGCCAGGTTACCGGCCGCCCCTGATGCCCGCAGCCGGCCCTGCGGTTTCCGCGGTGCGAGCAGCTCGGTGTTCTGGTCGGGGCCGTTCACCGCAGGAGGCTCAGCACCGGCGGTGAGCTGGACTAGGTTGGGGCTCCGTCCCGGCGACCCTCCCCCTGGCCGCCGGGACGTGCCGAGCGGGGCCCCGGCCGGTGCTGTCACGACCGGGGCTCCGCGCTCCCGAGCCCCTCCGGTCGGGACGCTCGCGAGCCCCTCGGTCGGGCTCAGGCCGCCAGCAACCAGTCGTACCAGGACCCGAGCCCGTCGCCGCGGGTGGCCGACACCTGTACCGCCGGCAGGCCTGGCTTGACCGTGCGCGCGTTGTCGATGCAGCGCTGGATGTCGAAAGCGACGTACGGTACGAGGTCGATCTTGTTGACGATCATCAGGTCGGCGGACCGGAACATGTGCGGGTACTTCAGCGGCTTGTCGTCGCCCTCGGTCACCGACATGATTACGATCTTGCAGCGTTCCCCGAGATCGAAAAGCGCCGGACACACCAGGTTGCCGACGTTCTCGATGAGCAGCAGCGAACCCGCCGCCGGGTCCAGGGTGCGCAGACCGCCCGCCAGCATCTCGGCGTCGAGGTGGCAGCCGGCTCCGGTGTTGATCTGTACCACCCTGCAGCCCGTCGAGCGGATCCGCTCGGCGTCGAGCAGCGTCTCCTGGTCGCCCTCGATCACACAGATCGGCCGCCGGGGGCTGAGGTCGCGGATGGTGCGCTCCAGCAACGTCGTCTTCCCGGAGCCGGGCGAGCTCATGAGGTTGACCGCGATGATCCCTCGACCCTCCAGCCAGCCGCGGTTGCGGGCGGCGAGCCGATCGTTCTTGGCGAGCACCTGCTGCTCGAAGACAATGGTGCGGGCGGCGGGCAGCTCGGCGGGCTCGTCGGCGTGGTCGCCGTGCTGATGCTCGTGGGCGTGGTCAGCGTGGCGATGCTCGTGGACGTGGTCATGGGCAGGGTCAGCGTGCTGATGGTCATGGGTATGCCCGTGGCCGGCCTGCGGCCCAGGACCGCCCGACAGGTCGGTGACGGTCGGCCGGGCGCCACCGGAGCAGCCACACGTCGCGCACATCCCTACGCCACCTCCACGTTTTTGATCAATAGCTGCATGCCCTCAAGCACCTCGAGATCGGCGCTGCCGCACGGGCACAGCAGGATGAGGTCGTCGAGCTCCACGGTCGCGGAGCAGTCGCGGCACCGTGCCCGACCGGGCGGCTCGGCGATCTCCAGCTCCGCTCCCTCCAATCCGGTACCCGCCGCCGCTATCTCGAAGCAGAAGCGCATGGAGTCGGGGACCACCCCGGACAGCTTGCCGATCTCCAACCGGATCCGGGTCACCTGCGCATCGCCCAGCTTCTCGCGCACCGCCGCGACGACGCTCTCGGTGATGGCCAGCTCGTGCAACGCACGCCCCTCAGTGGCAAGTGCCCGTCGACTGCGGGCCGCAAGTCGACGCCCCGCAGAGGCCGCTGTCAAGCCCCGGCCTCCAGCGTAGCGACCGGCAGGGGCTGGTCGGCGGCCTCGACGCGCGCCGGGTGGCGCGCCCGTCGTGTCGCGGCCCCGACGACCGGGTACGCCAAGACCAGACCCGTTCTCAGCCGACGCGTCACATGGACGAGGGAGCACACGATGACGAGGCCATCAGCCGCTGACAGGTTCTCCGAGACCGTCCGGACGGGCCAGGAAATGTGGTCCGACGCGGTGCGGGTCTGGTCCGACAACCTCAGCTCGACCATCTCGAAGCTCACGTCGGGCAGTCGCTCGACCACCCCAGGAAGTCGCTCACCGGGCGAGCTGGAGACCGACCGGCTCGTCGACAACGTCTTCGCGGTCGCCGAGCAGGTGCTCGCCATGCAGAAGCAGTTCGTCAAGAGCCTGCTGGGCGCCGCGGCCCCGGCCATCGACGCCGCCCGCCAGGCGGCCGAGCCCACCCCCCACCGTGCGCAGCGGGCGGGCTCGCAGGGCGCGGGCGCAGCCGGTCGGGTGGCCGC
>JAVKSM010000188.1:0-3836 GCA_039583705.1 Pseudonocardiaceae bacterium | reverse complement strand
CCGAGGGGAAGCGGGGTGGGCGCTTCTCGCGGAGCGCGGCGGCGCCCTCGACGACATCGGGGCCCAGGAAGCTCAGCATCTCGTAGGCGGCGGACTGGTCGAAGATCGGCCCGGCGGTCCGGAGCCAGTTGTTGAGCGCCCGCTTGGTCCAGCGGATGGCCAACTGGGAGCCGGTGGCCAGGGTATGGGCGATCCGCAACGCTTCGTCGAGCACCTGCTCGCGCGGCAGCGCCCGGGTGACCATGCCGATGCGCTCGGCCTCCGCGCCGGTGAGCATCTCGCCGGTCAGCAGGTAGTAGCGGGCCTTGGCCATCCCGGCCAGCAGCGGCCAGATGAGTGCCGCATGGTCACCCGCCGCGACTCCCAGCCGGACGTGCCCGTCGCCGAGCCAGGCGTCCTGCGCGCAGACGGAGATGTCGGCGAGCAGCGCCACCACCAGCCCCGCGCCGACCGCCACGCCGTTGATCGCCGACACGACCGGCTTGTCACAGTTGACCATGTTGTAGACCAGGTCGCTCATCTCCGAGAGCATGTGCGCCACGCGGTCGTGGTCACCGGCCATGCGCTGCACCATCGCCAGGTCCCCGCCCGCGGAGAAGGCCGTGCCGGCACCGGTCACCACGGCCACCCGGGTCTGCGGGTCGCGGGCGACGTCGCCCCACACCCGGGCGAGTTCCGCGTGCATCGTCTCGTCGGCGGCGTTGTACTTCTCGGGCCGGTTGAGCGTGATCACCAGGATGCCTGGCTCGCGTCGGGCGAAGGTCAGCCGCTGGTAGCCGGGGTAGGTCATGGCGCTACGACCCGGTCGAGTGCCCCGTCCGTGCCCCCCGGGTTCGTTCCCCCCGGGTTCGTTCGCCCTGGAGTGGAGGGTTCTGCGGCGGCCCGACCGACCGCGCCCGCCCGCGCCACGACTGGCCCAGGAACAGGGCCAGGGCCACCAGCGCCACGAGCGCCACGCCCAACAGCGCCACCACGTACCACGGGATGCCACTCCCCGACCCGCTCGCCGCGGTGGGCAGCGCTCCGCCCTGGATGCTGTAGTCGTCGGTGGTCAGCGAGCCGGTCGAGAACAGGGCCAGCCCGAAGCTCAACCCGCTGGCACCGGAGGGAACGGCCGGCGTCTTCCACGTCGCGTGGGTCCACTGCGCGGCGGGCGCGAGGTACGGGCTCGCCGTCCAGAACGACCACTGGCCCGACGACGACCGGTCGTAGACGACGAACTGCGTGCGGGCCGAGGACTCGTACCAGGTTCCCAGCTCGTAGGACGTGCCCTCGGTGACCGGCAGCGAGCACGTGCCGAGGTCGAACTGGGGCAGCAGCACGGCCTGCCCGTTCGTGTAGCTGGTGATGGTCAGCCGTTCCGCCGCTCCGCCGCTGTGCGCATCGCTGGTCCGCTGCCACTGCAGCGTGTGCGTGCCGTAACCGCCCTCTGTCCAGCAGACCTCGGGCGCGTTCGTGGCGTTGACCGATTCGTACGCGGGGTTCATCGGGTTGGATGTCCGCAACGTCTCCAGCGAGGGATTCACCACCCCGTGCGGGGCCGCGGCGGCCGCACCGACGACGGGGCGCACCCGACCGCCGACGACGTCGTTCACGGTGCGCACCACCGTGCCGAGGGACTGTCGCTGCGCCAACCAGGTCGCGAAGCTGTCGAACGTCGCCGTGTTGATCGCCAAGCTGCCGCAGCCGCTGGCACAGACATGGTGGAAGACCAGCGGCACCCAACCGCCGCCGTGGCGCTCCGCCGTCGTCACGACCTGCTCGAGATCGGCCAGCGTCCACGAGGTGTCGACCTCGCCCGAGCTCCGGACGGCGTAGGGATCGGCGGGAGGCACGCTCTCCACCGGGGCGCAGTCGGGGCATCTTCCGATCGGCGCCGCCAGTCCACCGACGGCGCGCGCGCTGTTGAAGCCGCAGTCCCGCACGACCGCTTCCACCGCGCTGGTGAACGCGCCGTCGGGATAGGCGAACGAAGTGACGTGGAAGCCCCACCTGCTCAGGGTTTCCCGGCTCATGCACACCTGACGGCGGGCTTCCGCCAACGGCACGTCGGCCAGGTTGAGGTGCGACACCGTGTGGCCGCCGATCTCTTGCCCGGACGCCGCGAGAGCGTCGAGGTCGGCCCGGCTGAAGTAGCCCGGTTGCCCGACCGCCCCGGAGATGATGAAAAAGGTCCCCTTCATCCCGTACCGGTTGAGCACCTGCTCGGCGGCGAGCTGGTCGACGTCGCCGTCGTCGAAGGTGAAGCTCACCACGGTGGGAGCGACCGCGGCCCGGGCGGGTTCCGGCGCCACCGCTGTCGACCACCCGGCGAGCGCAGCGACGAGCACGAGGACAACCGCGATGCCCCGCCACCGGCGCAGGCTCGCCCGCATCCGTGACCACAGCAGCTGACACACGACCCCGCCCCTCCACCGCCCACAACCCTACGGTCGTGGGCGGCCAGCGGCTCCGCCACCTGGTCGAGCCGCTTTACGCCGGCTGCGGGAGAGCCGCCGGCAAGCCGCCGGTCAGCGGGCCGCCCACCGGGTCTCCCGCCCGTCACGCGTCGAAGTCGACGACAGCCCGGTCGGACATCGGCAGGGACTGGCAGGTCAGGACGAAACCGGCCGCGAGCTCGTCGTCCGCCAAGGCGAAGTTGCGCCGCATCCGCAGCTCACCCTCGGTGACGCGGGCCCGGCAGGTGCCACACACCCCGCCCCGGCACGCGAACGGCAGGTCGTGCCGGACCTTCCGGGCGGCGTCGAGGACCGGCACGCTCCGCGGCAGCGTGAGCGTGGTCGACCGGCCGTCGAGGATCACCGTGACCTCACTGCCGGCGCTGTCGACCTCCGCCCCCTCGGAGCGGACCGGCTCTGGCGGTGGCACGTCGACGTAGAACAGCTCGCGGTGCACCCGCTGCCCGGGCACGCCCAGCTCGGTGAGCACGGCCTGGGCATCGGTGGCCATGCCGAGCGGACCGCACAGCCACCACTGGTCGACCTCGGCGACGGGGACCAGGGCACCCAACAGCTCGCGCAGCTTGGCCCGGTCCAGCCGGCCGCTCACGATCTCGGCTTCGGTCGGCTCGCGCGACAGCACGTGCACCAGCAGCAGCCGGGGACCGTAGCGGTTCTTCAGGTCAGCCAGCTCCTCGCTGAACATCACGGTGTCGGTGCGGCGGTTGCCGGAGAGCAGGCTGACCTCGGTGTCGGGGTGCGCCGCCAGCACGCTCGCGGCGATCGACAGCACCGGGGTGATCCCCGATCCGGCCGCGATCATCGCGTGGTGGGCGCCGGGAACCAGGTCGGGGGTGAAGCTGCCGGCGGGGCGGGCCACCTCGACCTCGTCTCCCGGCGCCAGCTCATCGACCAGCCACTGCGAGAACAGCCCGCCGGACACCCGTCGCACGCCGATCCGCGCCGGGCCGCCGCGCGGGGCGCAGATCGAGTAGGAGCGCCGTTCCTCGGTGCCGTCGACGTACCGGCGCAGCGTGAGGTACTGGCCGGGCCGGAACCTGAACCGAGCGGCCAGCTCGTCGGGCACGCCGAAGGTGACGGCGGCGGCGTCCGGGCACAGCCGCTCGACGTGCGCCACCCGCAACCGGGCGAAACCTCCGGCCGCGTCCGGGTCGACGACGTCGGTGCTGGCGGTCACGTTTCTTTGACGTGCTCGAAGGGCTCCAGGCAGGCCGGGCAGCGACGCAGCTCGGTGCACGGGGTGGGGCCGAAGCGGGACAGCTCCCCGGTCGCGGCGCACCCGCAGCGCGGGCAGGCGACCGCGGCCGGCGACGAGCCGAGGGTCACCGGCACGGCGCCGCGTCGGCCGGGTGGGGCGATGCCGTGCTCGGCGAGCTT
>JAVKSM010000187.1:0-3846 GCA_039583705.1 Pseudonocardiaceae bacterium | reverse complement strand
GCCCAGCGCGGCGAGCCCGACCAGCTTGGCCACCACCAGCGTCAGCACCGCGGCCAGCCCGACCCCGACGACCGCCGGGCCGGCCCAGCCGTTCCAGTCGGTGTCCCGCGACACCACGACGTAGGCCCAGGCAGCGGTGATCGCCACCCCGAGCGGCAGCAGCAGAGCGCTCATGGCGCTCCCCCGCCGGTGGTACCGCCACAGCCGGCCCAGGCCGGCCGCGGAGATCGCCGCGATCGCGGGCGCCAGCATGGTGGTGTAGTAGGAGTGGAAGATGCCCTGCGCGTAGCTGAGCACCAGGGCGGTGACCACCAGCCAACTGCCCCACATCACCCACCCCGCCCGCTGCGCCGGCTCGGCGGCCCGCTTCGCGCGTATCGAGGCGATGCCGGCGCCGGTGGCGACGGCGAGCGTCAGCAGCGAGAACGGGATCAGCCAACTGATCTGGCCACCGACCGAGGCGCTGAACATCCGGCCGAGGCCGGCGCCGCCGAACATCCCGGCGAAGCCGCCGTTGCGCAGCATCTCCTCGACCGCCGCCGGAATCCGGACCCCGGCCGGCGGATGGAAGCCGATGCCGTGATGGCCACCACCCAGGTGCTGGCCGAGGATCCGGTCAAGGCCGTTGTAGCCGAAGATCAGGTTGAGGGCGGTGCCGTCGGTGCTGTTGTCCATGTAGGGCTTGCTGCCGGGCCACAGGTCGTGCAGCAACGGCCACCAGAACGAGCTGACCAGCAGCACACCGGTCGCGGCGAGCAGGTCGGTGATCCGCCGCTTCCACGACCCGGTGCTGCCCACCGCGTACGCCACCGCGAAACCGGGCACCACGATCCAGGCCGCCAGCATCTTGGTGAGGAACCCGCAGCCCAGGAAGAACGCGCACGCCAGCAGCCACGTCCTGCGGCCGCGCGCGCTCGTCCCGGCGGCCACCGCTCTGGTCAGCGCGTACCCGGCGGCCACCAGCCATGCCACCAGCAGCGTGTCCGGGTCGTTGACATGGTTGATCGCCACGGTGACCGGGGTGAGGGCCAGGATCAGCGCGGCCAGCAGCGCGACGTTGTCCCCGGCCCACCGGCGCACGCTGCGGTGCAGCAGGAACACCGCCGCCACGCCCTCCACCACCTGCGGCGCCAGCAGCGCCGCGCCGTGGTAGCCGAAGACCCGGACCGAGAGCACCTGCGCCCACAAGGCCATCGGTGGTTTGTCCACGGTGACCACGCCGGCCGGGTCGAACGAGCCGAACAGGAAGTTCGTGAAGCTCCCCGACATGGACTTCACCGCGGCGCTGTAGAAGGGGTTGCCCCAGCCGCCGTCCCAGATGCCCCAGCCGTACAGCAGGGCGGCCAGCAGGCAGACACCGGACAGCGCCCAGGCCCGCCGGCCGCCCCGGCCGCGCCGGAGTGCCGGTCGGGTGGTCGGCGCCGCGTACGGTGCGAGGACGGCCATGCGTTTCTCCTGTCCTGGTCAGGCTTCTCCGGCATGACCGGTCTTGGCTCCGAACACCCAGCCGCGCAACAGCACGAACCGCGCCGCCGCGCCGACCGCGGTGGCCGCCAGCAGCACGGCGAGCTCCAGCCCGCGGGGCGGCACCGGGTCGGTCCGCTCGAGCACGAGCAGGGCGCCCGAGGTCACGGCGTAGGAGAACAGGAACACCACCAGAGCCTGCAGGTGTATCCGTGGGGACGAGCCGCGTGCCGCTGGCGTTCCCGGGGATCTGAACGTCAGCCGCCGGTTGGCCTCGGTGTTCAGCAGCGCGGGGAGCACCTGCGCCACCAGGTTCGCCGTCAGCGGCGCCCACCAGGTGCGGAAGACCGCATAGAGCAGCAACGTCGCCACCGTGGACAGCCCGCCGATCAAGCCGAACGACAGCAGTTGCCACAGCAGCCCGGCGTCCCGGCGGGCCACCACCGCGTCCGGGTGAACGGGCTGGGGCGCCGGCCGGCGGGGCAGGCCGTAGACCGTGGCCGCACCGCACGCCTTGGCGTGGGCGAGGCGCACCAGGCCCCGGATGTCCTCGGCGGCGGTCCTGGCGAGGTGGACGCGGCTGTCGGTGTCCTCCACCCAGTCCACCGGTACCTCGTGCACCCGCAACCCGTTGTGCTCGGCCAGCAGCAGCAGCTCGGTGTCGAAGAACCACGAGTCGTCCTGGACGTGGTCCAGCAGCCCCCGGACCACGTCGGCGCGAGCCGCCTTGAACCCGCACTGCGCGTCGGAGAACCGGGCACCGTGGATGATCCGAACAAGCGTGTTGTAACAGCGCGAGATCAGCTCCCGCTTGGGACCGCGGACGGTCCGGGCGCCGGGCGCGAGGCGGGAGCCGACCGCGATGTCGGAGTGCCCCCCGGCCAGGGACGCCACCAGGGGTAACAGCGCGTCCAACCCGGTGGACAGGTCGACGTCCATGTACCCGACGACGTCCGCGTCGCTGCACGACCACGCGGTGCGCAGCGCCACCCCCCGCCCCTTGCGGTCCAGCCGCAGCACCCGGACCTTCCGGTAACGGGCGGCGAGCGCCTCGGCCACCGCGGGGGTGCGGTCGGTGCTGGCGTTGTCGGTGATCGTGATCGTGGTGTCGAACGGGAAGTGCTCGTCGAGGTAGGTCCGCAGCACCTCGATGCAGCCGGGCAGCGCACGTTCCTCGTTGTGCACCGGGATGACGACGTCCACCGTCGTGGTGGACGGGTTGTGCGGGTGGAGGTGGGGTTCGCGGCCCTCCACCGGATCCCACGTGGCCTCAGGTCGATGCTGTCCGGCCGGGAGCGGAGGAAGACCCACGGGGGAGAAAGTACCTCCGACGCAGAGCTAACCGGTGTGAGGTCCCCGGGCGGCCCTCACATCTGCTCCTCAGCCGCCAGCTCGTCGAGCAGCCGGCGCAACGCCGGCAGCGCCGCGGTGATCGCCTCGACGTCGGCGGCCGGCAACCTCTCCAGCGCGGAACCCACCAGGCGGTTCCGTTCCTCGCGCCAGCGCCCGAGCCGGTCGGCGGCGGTCGGGGTGAGGTGCAGCCGGGCGGCTCGCCGGTCGGCCGGGTCGGTGTCGCGGGACAGCAGCCCGGCGTCGATGAGCTGGCCGGCCAGCGTGCTCACCGAGTTGGCGGCCAGGTGCAGCACCCGTGCCGCGGCCGCCACGCCGAGGCCGGGCTGGGCCTCCAGGGCCCGCAGCAGCTCGACCTGCGAGCCCCGCAGCCGGGGCCCCGGCAGCACCGCCCGCAGCCGGCGCCGCACCACGCCGCCCAGGCCGCGGACCACCCCCATCAGCTCGTCGGAAATGCCCGGATCGGAGGTCGTCATCATCAGCACCCTACGCGGCGGGATCCGACGATCTGGTCCCCGACCGCGGGGGGCGGAACCGTCAGCGTCACGTCGTGGCGGAACCGTCGGGAGGGGGCCAGCCCAGCAGCTCGCCGAGCACCCGCCCGACCTCCTGGTATGCCTCGTGGAACTCGGCCCAGGCGGCGTCGAGGGCACCGGGCGGCGCCGGGGTCGGAACCCACCGGCCCCGCTGCCGCTCGACCACCGTCAGCGCCTCCAGCGCCTGCGACGCGTTGCGCAACCGCTGCAGCGCACGCCGCGTCCGCGCACGTTCCTCCTCGGACAGCTCCTCCGGCTGGCGTCGCTCGCCCATGACCCACCTTTCGCGGCCGCTGCTCTCCCTGTCGGTGAAGGTAGCGGTACCCACCGCTATGCCCCCTCGGACGCCGCCTCCTCGGACGCCGCCCCCTCGGACGCCGCCCCCTCGGACGCCGCCCCCTCGGACGCCCAGCCGGTGGCCAGCCGCAACGCCTGCCGCCAGCGCCGGTACAGCGCCTCCCGCTCACCCTCGCCCATGACCGGCTCGAAGCGCCGG
>JAVKSM010000186.1:0-3863 GCA_039583705.1 Pseudonocardiaceae bacterium | reverse complement strand
GCGGGCTACGGCCAGTACCCACCGCCCGGCCCCGGCCCGTACCCACCGGACCCCGGGGCGGGCTACGGCCAGTACCCACCGCCCGGCCCCGGCCCGTACCCACCGGACCCCGGGGCGGGCTACGGCCAGTACCCGGCGGGCCTCGGGCCAGGGTACGGCCAGTACCCGGGATACGGCAGCCTGCCGCCGCGTCCCCGCAACGGCTTCGGCGTCACCGCGCTGGTGCTGGGTGTCCTCGCGCTGGTGCTGTCCTGGACGATCATCGGCGGCATCGTGCTCGGCGTGCTCGCACTGATCTTCGGGCTGCTCGGCCGGGCCCGGTTCCGGCGGGGCGAGGCGACCAACGGCGGGCAGTCGGTCGCCGGCGCGGTCGTCGGCGTCATCGGGCTGTTGATCGGGATCGGGTTCATCGCGCTCGGGTTGTCCTACCTCAACTCACCCGCCGGGCAGAGTTACCAGCAGTGCCTGCAGCACACCGGTGGTAACAGCGTGCGGATCCGGCAGTGCGCGCAGGAGTTCGGTCGGCGCCTCGGCGGCGGCTGAGGTGCTCGGCAAGGCGGCCGTGCCACGCGCGTTCGACGAGCAGGCGCACGTCTACGACCGCCTCGTCGGCGCGAACCCGGGCTACCACGACCACCTGGCGCTCTCCGCGCGCCGGATGGGGCTGCCGGAGCGCGGCACCGGCCTGCGGCTGCTCGACCTGGGGGCCGGCACGGGGGCGTCGACGGCGGCGCTGTGCGCGGTGGCGCCGGAGGCGGAGATCGTCGGGGTGGACGCCTCGGCGCAGATGCTGGCATGGGCGCGGCGCAAACGATGGCCGGACGGGGTGCGGTTCGTCCACGCCCGCGCCGAGGAGCTGGCCGGCGGCGGCGTTCACGGACCGTTCGACGGGGTGTTCGCCGCCTACCTGGTGCGCAACCTGCCCGACCCGGACGCCGGCCTGCGCGACATCCTCGGCCTGCTGGCGCCGGGCGCTCCGCTTGTCGTGCACGACTACTCGGTGGCCGACTCCCCGCGCGCGCGAGCCACCTGGACCGCGGTCTGCTGGACGGTCATCATCCCGGCCGGCACGCTCCGGACCGGCAACAGCTCGCTCTACCGCTACCTGTGGCGCAGCGTGCTGCGCTTCGACGGCGCGGGCGCGTTCTGCGAGCGGATGCGCCGGGCCGGGTTCGTCGACGTCGAACGGGCCACGATGGACGGCTGGCAGCGTGACGTGGTGCACACGTTCCTCGGCCGCCGCCCGCCGGCGTCCGCTCAGCGTGACCGGAGCGCGTAGCGACGCTCGGCATAGGCGAGGTCGTCCCGCCACAACCGCCGGGCCGCCCACCGCAGGAGCGGGCGCAGCACCGGCGCCGCGGCCCGGGCCCGCGAGAATCCCCGCCGGTCGGAGTAGGCGAGGGTCGCCTCGACGACGGCGGTGCGGGGCGCCCCGTCCGGCCCAGGCCCCAGCGGCGTGGCGTGGGTCTCGACCACGCTGCCGGCACCCTCCCCGTCGACGATCTCCATGGTGACCGTCCGCGGCTCCGGGCAGGAGAACTCGGCGTGCACGGGCACCCCGAGCCGCGACCCGACCCGGAACGTCACCTCGACCAGGAAGCGGTCCCCGGCCTCGGCTGCCTCCTGGCTGGGCGCGGAGAGCACCCGCAGGTCCGTGAAGGAGTACGGGTGGAACCAGGCGCCGTGCCAGGGGTCGAGCCGGTTGGCGAGGACGTCCTCGGGCTCGCAGCGCCCGGTCATGTCGACCACCGCGGCTATGGCCGACGCCAGCGGCGGGCGTCGCGGCAGCACCGGGCCGTCCGTCGGTGCCCCGCCACCAGTGCCGTCCAGCCGCACCCAGGCCAGCACCCCGTCGTCGCGGGCAGGGAACGGCCGCCAGCCGGGCGCTCCGTCCGGGCCGACGCGCAGCCCGTGCCAGCGGCAGACCAGCCCGTCGCCGTCGAGCGCAGCCCGGCAGAGCGGTGCTCCGAGGTGGGGGCAGGCACCGGGACCGGCGTGCATCACCCCGTCGCGTCCCCGCCAGGCGACGACCTCGACGCCGGCCACCGTCCGGCCGAACGGCCGGTCGCCGCGCACCGCCTCCCGCGCGCCGAGGACGTACCAGTTGCCCGAGGGGCGGAACCTCGCGCGGGCGAGCGCGGCGTCGATGAGCGCGGGGTGGGCCTCCCACCAGGTGGGTTCCTGCTCGGCCCACTCCCGGGTGGGCACCCGACGCAGCGGGTTGCGGCCAGACGTCACGCGGCCAACCGTAATCGCGCCTCAGGCCGCCGTCAGGGCACCGGGTCCCGGTGGACGGGGCAGGACATGCAACGCGGTCCGCCGCGCCCGGAGCCCAGCTCGGACCCGGAGATCCGCAGCACCTCGATGCCGGCGGCCTCGAGCCGCGCGTTGGTCTGCACGTTGCGCTCGTAGCCGATCACGACGCCCGGCGCGATCGCCAGGGTGTTGTTGCCGTCGTCCCACTGCTCGCGCTCGGCGGTCACCGGATCCAGCCCGGTGTCGATCAGACGCAGCTCCGCGACGCCCGTCACCTTGGCAGCCGCGTCCAGGAACGGCGCCGGCCCTTCGACGACGACCCGCGGGGCCGAGCCGGGGCGCAGGGTGTAGGCGGCGAGCGTGTCGCGCACCGCCGGGTACATGAGGACGGCGTCGACGTCGACCATCGTGCACACGGTGTCCAGGTGCATGGTGGCGCGGCTCTGCGCGATGGGCACGACGAGCGCGGCCTCGGCCAGGCCGTCGGCGAAGGCGGAGCGGGCGAAAGCCTCTGCGCCGGCCGGGGTGGTGCGCTCGCCGACCCCGATGGCGAGCACCCCGGGGGCGAGCAGCAGCACGTCGCCGCCCTCCACCGGCGCCGAGTGCGCGCCGTAGGCCCGCTGCGTCCCAGCAAACCGCGGGTGGTGGGCGTAGACGAGGTCGGTGAGCGTGGTCTCCCGCGCCCTGGCCGGCATCACCAGGGAGGTGATCGCCACCCGGTCGGCCAGCCAGACCGACGAGTCGCGGGTGAACAGCAGGTTGGGCAGCGGGTCGACGACGAAGTCGTGCGGGCGGTGCATCCGGCGGACCAGGCCCTGCGCGCACGTCTCGCCGGGCAGCTCGTCGAACGTCATGCCGACGGTGAGCACGTGCGCCAGCGCGGCCGGACCGAGCCCGGCGAGGTGCTCGCGCAGCTCGTCGGCCAGGTCGCGCCCGAGCCGCCGCTCGTCCACCGCCGCCGCGATGCCGGCGGCCCGGGCCGCGGCCTCGGCAAGCGCCACCACCAGCAGGTCGGCCAGCAGCAGCACCTCCACGCCCCACCCCCGCAGCACGCCGGCGAACGCCTCGTGCTCGGCCTGCGCCCGCTCCACCCACGGCACCCCGTCGAAGAGCAACTGGTCGGCGTTGCGCGGGGTCAACCGGGTCAGCTCGCGGCCGGGCCGGTGCAGCAGCACAGTGCGCAGCCGGCCGACTTCGGTGTCGACGCGCACCCCGGCAGCGTAGCCGGGCTCCCCCACCCCGAGCGGCGTGAACTCCACCTTCCCGGGACGAGCTGGCACTCCCACGGGTCGGCCAACCCTGAAGTGCGCAGGGTGTCAGGAATGTCAGGGATAGGTCGCGTGGGTGCACCCGTCCCTGACAGCGCAGGGCACAGGCGGCCTCACGGCAGCCAGGAGACGCGGCCGTGCAGCAGGGCGTAGCCGACGAATGCCACCGTGTCGATCGTGGCGTGCGCACCGACGAGTATCCACAGCCGGTTCGTCCGCTGCCAGACGCGGCCGAACACCAGGCCCATCACGAGGTTGCCGACGAACCCGCCGAACCCCTGGTAGAGGTGGTAGCTGCCGCGCAGCACCGCGGATGCCACGACGGAGCGGTTCTCCGCC
>JAVKSM010000185.1:0-4056 GCA_039583705.1 Pseudonocardiaceae bacterium | reverse complement strand
CGCGGTCGCCGGCATCCACGTGTCCGACATCCCACCGCTGCGCTACATGCAGCACCTGTTCGGGGAGCGGGTGCTGCTCAGCGTCACCGCCAACACCCGCGCCGACGGGGAGGAGTTCCTCGAAACGGCGGCGCGGGTCGGGGTGACGGTCACCACGACGCCCTACCCGCTCGCCCACGCCGAGGCGGCACTGGCCGACCTCGCCCACGGCCGCGTCCGGGGTGCCGCCGTGCTGCGGCCCTAGGACGGGGTGCCGCCGTGCCGCGGCCCTGGGACGGGGTGCCGCCGTGCCGCGGCCCTGGGAGGCCCAGGACGGAGTGCCGAGGGCTGATCAACCTGCGGTTTCGTCGTCGGCTCCCTATCATTCTTGTCGTAGTGCAAGGATTGTGTCGTCGCGCCGGAGGGTGGGAGGGGCAGGATGCTGGTAAACGTCCCCGCCGCCGCGGCCCCCGACGCCCGGCAGGCGGCTGTCGGGGATCCGGCTGTCGGTGGGTCGGGTCGGGGTCGGAACGGGTACGGGCATCTGGTGGCACTGTTCGCCGAGCTGGGCTCGTTGGGAGCGGACGACCCGCGGCGGCTACGGCTGCGGGCGCGGTTGATCACGGCCCACCTGCCGCTGGCGCAGCACATCGCGCGCCGCTACGCCGGGCGGGGTCAGCCGGTCGAGGATCTCGAGCAGGTCGCGGTGGTGGGGCTGATCGGAGCGGTGGACCGCTTCGACCCGCGGTTAGGGCATGACTTCCTGGCCTTCGCGGTGCCGACCATCACCGGCCACATCCGCCGCTACTTCCGTGACTTCACCTGGTCGATCCGGGTGGACCGGCGGGTCAAAGACCTCTACCTGGCGCTGTCGGCGGCCACCACCGAACTGTCCCAGCGGCTGGGTCGCGCCCCCACCGCCGCTCAACTGGCCGCCCACCTGCGCCGACCCATCCGGGAGGTCATCGACGCCATGCAGGCCGTCGAGGGCGCCTACCGGCCGCAGTGCCTGGACCGCCTGATCGGCGAGGACGACGCCGGTGGCGCCGCCTGCTCCGGTGACCTGCTGGCGACGGCCGAGGCCGGTTTCGAGGCCTTCGAGCAGCGAGCCACCCTGGCGCCGCTGCTGGCCGCACTGCCGGAACGGGAACGCACCATCATCCTGCTGCGCTTCTGGGGCAACCAGAACCAGATCCAGATCGGCCGGCGCCTGGGCATATCCCAGATGCACGTCTCCCGCCTGCTCACCACCACCCTGCGCACGCTGCGCACCAAACTCCTCGAAACCGAGGCCTGAGCCAGGTGCTGCGGGCGGCCGAGGCGGACCGACATGTCGATGCGCACCGAGTGTTCCTGTACGGCTGGAGCGAGGGCAGCACGGTGGCCGCCGCGCTGGCCGCCAGCCATCCCGAGCTCGCCGGGGTCGCGTTCCAGCTCGCCGGGGTCGCGTTCCAGGGGCCGGTCGACGAGCCGTGGCGAGACGTGTTCACCTACCCAGGTCGTCCGGCTCACGGCTCCATACCTGCGCGGTTCGCGGTAGACGACACGTGGGGACCGGTCGGGCTGAAACATGCCTTCCACGGTGGCGGCGGCCTGGTTGCCACCAGTTGGATCGGCTACGTTCCTACCTGACACCCCACCGGCCCCCTAGCCGGACGTGCCCGGAACCCGTCCCCACGCCGAAACGAGCGTCGGTCCCATCGTCAGGAATGCTGGGTCGTCGCAGACCGCCTGCGCCATGGCGAGCTCCTCGGCGGTGACGAGTCCGGCTGCCAGGAGGCCGTCGCTCGTGCGATCGAAGCCGAACGTCCACAGGCCAGCCTCGGGACTGCCACCGCGGGTGGCTCGGGTGCGGGTCTCGCACTCGATGTCAACGAGCCCCAGGCCGTACAACAGCCCGGGCAGCCGGCGTCCGAACGCCGTGTCGTAGCTGAAAGCCGTGCTGGCGAGGTCGGCGCCGGCCGCGAGCAACTTTTCGAACTCCGGGGCCGGAGTGATCGGGAACCGGGTCGTCCAGTCGCAGTCCTCGACGAGAAGCCACCCACCCGGTCGCACCCAGCCTGCGAGCCGTTCGAGGGCCTTCTCGCGGTCGCCCAGGTGTTCGACCAGTGCTCGCACGTGGACCAGGTCGAAGGGCTCACCGGGGCACTCGTCCACGGTCAGGTCGTGGCAGAGCACGTGGAGGTTGGGCGTCTCGACGGCGGCCAGGTACCGGGTGTCGAGGTCGGTGGCAACGACCTGACCGGTGGTGCCCACGCGCTCGGCCAGCCAGCGCGCGATCGATCCGGCACCACCGGCCACCTCCGCGCAGCGCCAGCCCGCGGCCACCCCCAGCCGTGACAGCACGTCGGTGGAGATCGGGTCGAGCAGGACCTCCAGCCCTGCCAGCCGCGCCCGCTCGAGATCTGACTCGCCGCCGAAGATGTAGCCCATGTCGCCCGCACCACCTCCGCTGTCCCCAGGACGCGCACCCGTCCGCCCCAGGACGCGCACCCGTCGAGAGTCGGGGCGGAGCACGTCTGATACCGGCGGCGGGAGCGGCCGGCCGCTCGTGCTCACCGAGCCGCGCGGGTACAGGTCTGCCAGCCCGGCTGGGCGGCTGGCAGGGCCTCGGGCAGGTGGGGCTGCCAGGTGGCCAGCGCGACGTTGACCGCCGTTTGCACGTTGCCGTGGATATCATGCCAGGTTCTGGCGGCTCTCCTGCAGGTCTGGGATGACGACCCCGCCGCTGCCCTCGACGGCCTGGAGATCACCGCGCGCACGGACCTGCTGCCTGGGACCACTTACCCGATCCTGCAACGGCTCCTCGAGCACGGCTGGTTGACCGACGAGTGGGAAGGCCTCGATCCGCACGTGGCGGCCCGGCCGCGACGCCGTTACTACCGGCTCACTGCGGAGGGCGCGGCGGCGGCCCGCAGGGCACTGCAGGAGGCGTCGGCACGCTCGGCCCGGAGAGGCCGGGCCGGTGCCCGCGGGCTCAGCCCGGTTGCTCGGCCGGAAACCGCCTAGCACAGCCGAGCGGCCGCCGAAGGGAGAGAACCGGATGGACAAGCCCACCTGCAGCCATCGCCCGGTCGTCTCGGATCCCGGCGGGTGAGCCGGCATGGGGCGGGGTCGGTGGGCGACGGTCGCCACGATCTGTGGCGACAGCCTGGGTGTGGCCAACCTCATCCTGTTGGCCCACCCGGCGTCCGCGAAGGTGACCCTCGGCCTGGCGGTGGTGCTGGCCCCGTTCACCCTCGCCCTGGCGCTGAGACCGACCGCCTTCCTCGCTTGCCATGTCGTCAGCCTCGTGCTGAGCTCTCGCCGGGATCGAGTCGAACTGCTGATCTGTGCGATCGGCGGACTGCAACCGCCCCTCAAAGGTGAGAAGTACCGGGAGGCCATACTCGCCGAGCTTCGCGCCGCCCCGTCCCACCAGGTCGCGGCGATCCGAACCGACCTGATGAAGAACGCTCCCCGAACCATCGTGGCGGCGTGGGCTCATGTCCCCAGACCTCCCGGGCAGGGGGCCCGCAACGCGATAGGGCCATAGACCGGCTCTCCCGGGCTCTGGTAGAGCCTGCCGGGTTCCGGTAGCGGCTGAGCACGCTCAGGATTGGTGATGACGACCCCCGGTGCGCGGGAGCGCGGCTGGGCGGTCCGGACGCCGGCCGGGGTGGGCTTCCTGGTTCCCGATCCCCAGCGCGTTGTGAGCCTGTCGGATCGGGGCGGGCGGCGGCGGGGGCGGGGCATTACGGTCGAGCAGCACCAGCAGCTCGTCGTAGATCGGTGTCTCACGCATGAGCGGAACAGTAGGGCCGTGAGGACTCATCCTGACATCCACAGTCTGTGGACAACTCGATCAGCGTAGGGGCTGAGGTGCTGGACTCCTCGGATGTGTGCGACTGGTGCGGCGCGGGAGCCGCGGTGGGCGGCTTCACCGTTGTGGGTCGCTCAGCTTGACACTGGCAGCACACCCACCAGCGCGATACCGGGCGAGGCGACGAGTGGGCGTCATGCTGAGCCGCGGCCCCGGGCGCTGCTCAGCTCTCCGCGGTGATCCGCCGCAGGAAGCTCATGGTCGCGGCGGGCGAC
>JAVKSM010000184.1:0-4059 GCA_039583705.1 Pseudonocardiaceae bacterium | reverse complement strand
AGTATTATGGTGGTTACGGATCGTTGATGGTGGCTATGGCTCGCCGTCAACTACCGCTGACCCGGGCGACCTCCGGCCGCGCTGACCAGTAGCCCGCCGGGTGCATCGGAGCCCCGTCCTGCCGCGGGAACGCACGTCGACGAGGACAGGCGAGCCGGTGTGCGGAGCCAGTTTTCCGGTCACCCCGGATGTGAGCAGTTCCTCACCCGCAGCACAGCGATCTCTCAGGATGGCTCGCTTTACTCGAAGTGAGGGCGGTCTGGGATCCGGTCCGCGGCCCGGGAGGAGAGGTCGATGAGCGAGAGCGAGTGGCGGTCCCCCGCGGCGCATGACCGCTACCAGCGCGGTGCCGCCCCGGTGTCCCGGTCCGGGTCACCGGCTGCGACGCCGCCGCCCCCCTCGGGCTATGGCTGGGAACCGCCCCCCTCAGGCTATGGCTGGGAACCACCTCCCTCGGCCTATGGCTGGGAACCACTGCCGCCGCCCTCGGGCTATGGCTGGTTCCCACCGCCGCCCCCGCCGCCGCGGCGACCACGTCGCTGGCAGGCGGTGGCCATGCTGCTGAGCGTGCTGGTCGCGGCCGCCCTGGTCGGCTTGGGCGTCGACCGCATCGTGGGACCGGACGCGGGGACGACGGGCAGCAACGCGTCCGGTCCGGTCGTCGGGTCGGCGAACCCGGTCTCGGCGGGATCCGCCGTCGCGTCGATCGCCTCGCAGGTCGACCCCGCGCTGGTCGACGTCACCAGCATGCTGGGCTACCAGGGCGGCCAGGCTGCGGGCACCGGGCTGGTGCTCACCCCGTCCGGCGAAGTGGTCACCAACAACCATGTCATCAGCGGGGCGACGAGCATCACCGTCACCGATGTCGGAACCGGGCGCAGCTACCCCGCGACCGTCGTCGGTTACGACCGCACCGACGACATCGCCATCCTGCACCTGCAGGGGGCGTCGGGCCTGCGCACCGTGTCGGTGGCGCAGCCCGCTCGGGTGTCGGTCGGCGATGCCGTGATCGCCATCGGCAACGCCGGGGGTGTCGGCGGCACCCCGACAGCGGTTGCGGGCAGCGTCACCGGCCTCGACTCCACGGTAACGGCCTCCGACGACAGCGGCGGCTCGGAGCAGCTCACCGGCCTGATCCAGGTTGCGGCGGACGTCGCGCCCGGAGACTCCGGGGGTCCCCTGGTGAACTCCCAGGGCCAGGTCGTCGGGATCGACACCGCGGCCTCGGTCGGGCCCTCACCCGAGTCTGCCGGCGGCGACGGGTACGCGATCCCGATCGCCCGGGCACTCGCCGTCGGTCGGCAGATCGAGGCCGGCACCGGCTCCGACGTCATCCACATCGGACCGACCGGGTTCCTCGGCGTCAGTGTCACCGACGCGGTGCCGCCCGGCTGGCGACGACGGGACGGCTCCGGTGGGGCCGCCGGCTCGCCGGGAGGCGGGGCCGCCGTCGCGGGCGTCGTCGACGGTGGACCCGCGCAGCTCGCCGGCCTGGTTCCGGGTGACGTCGTGGTGGCCCTGGACGGCAGGAGCGTGAACTCCGCCTCAGCCCTGACGAACCTCATGATCGCACACCACCCCGGCGACTCGGTCACGCTCACCTGGCTGGACCAGGCGGGGCAGCAGCAGAGCGCCGCGGTGCAGCTCGCAGCCGGCCCACCGAACTGAGCCGCCCCCGGAACGGCTGGCGTCGTTCGCCCTCCGTTCCGGTTCCGGTCCGAGCCCCGTCACGTCCGACTCGTCTTATGCGGTGACACCGGCACTGCCGGTCGCCGACGAGAGGACAGAACGTGGCCAGACCCAGGCTCCGCCTCGCCGTGACCGCGGCTGTCACCGTCACGGCGGCCGTGACGGTGACAGCGCTCCCGGCTGCGGCGCGCTCCGGGGACACGCAGACCACCGCCACCCCGATCGAGCACCTCGTCGTGATCTTCCAGGAGAACGTCTCCTTCGACCACTACTTCGCCACCTACCCGCGCGCCACCAACCCCGGCGGCGAGCCGGTGTTCCGCGCCGCGCCGCACACCCCGGCGGTCAACGGGCTGGGCCCGGCCCTGCTCACGTCGAATCCCAACGCCTCCAACCCCATCCGGCTCGACCGATCCGAGCCGCTGACCTGCGACCAGGACCACGATTACACTCCGGAGCAGAAGGCGTTCGACGGCGACCGGATGGACAAGTTCGTTGAGAACACCCAGACCGCGTCCTGCTCAGCACCCGACATCGGCAAGCCCGGCCTGGTCATGGGCTACTACGACGGCAACACCGTCACCGCGCTGTGGAACTATGCCCAGCACTTCGCCATGAGCGACAACAGCTACGACACCGTCTTCGGTCCCTCCACCCCTGGGGCGCTCGACCTCGTCTCCGGTCAGACCCACGGCGCGACGGCCAGCGCACCCAGCGCGAAGGTCGTCAACGGCACGGTCATCGGGGACCTCGACCCCGGCTTCGACGACTGCTCGGCCGGCACGACCGCGAGGGTGACCGGCCCCAACGTCGGCGACCTGCTCGACGCCACGGGCGTCACGTGGGGGTTCTTCCAGGGCGGGTTCCGGCCCACCACGCCGTTCGACCGACAACCGGGGCGAAGGCCGCGTGCACGAGCTCTCACACCAACGTCGGAGGCGCCACCGTGGCCGACTACAGCGCCCACCACGAGCCGTTCCAGTACTACGCGTCGACGGCCAACCCGCACCACCTGCCGCCGTCCTCCGTCGCGGCCGTCGGGCACACCGACGCCGCCAACCACCAGTACGACCTGGTCGACTTCGCCGCCGCGCTGCGGGGCGGAAACCTCCCCGCGGTCTCGTTCCTCAAGGCCGCCGAGTACCAGGACGGCCACGCGGGCTACTCCGACCCACTGGACGAGCAGCACTTCCTCGTCGACACCCTCAACGCCCTCCAGCGATCGACGGCCTGGCCCTCGACGGCCGTCGTCATCGCCTACGACGACTCCGACGGCTGGTACGACCACCAGGCCAGCCCCATCGTCAACCCGAGCCGGTCGGCCCAGGACGCCCTCACCGCACCCGGGGTGTGTGGATCAGGCACCCCGCTGGGCGGCTTCCCCGACCGCTGCGGCTACGGGCCGCGGCTGCCGCTGCTGGTGATCTCGCCGTACGCGCGGACGAACGTCGTCGACCACACGGTGATCGACCAGACCTCCATCCTGCGGTTCGTCGAGGACAACTGGCTGTCCGGTCAGCGGATCGGCGGCGGCTCGTTCGACGCCCTCGCCGGGCCGCTCACGCCCATGTTCGACTTCCAGCACGGCCATGCCGGCAGGCTCATCCTCGATCCGGCCACCGGCACGGTCACGCCCTAGCTAGGCGATGTGGGCGCGCTCAGGCCGGGCGAGCGCCTGAGCCAGGCGCAGGCGCATCGCCGGGTGCATCTGCAGCTTGGTGAGATGCTCGACCTCGGTCCAGCGCGCCTCGGTGGTCTCGTGGCGGTCCGGCCGGGGGTTGCCCTGCAGCGGCCAGGCGTGGAAGCAGACCGCGAACTGTTGGCGCACCTCACCCGTGGGGTAGGCCATGACGTGACCGGGATCGGTGTACACCCCGGCCAGCCCGGTGACGCGCACGCTGACGCCGGCCTCCTCGGCGACCTCGCGCACCACGGCCTCGACCGCCGATTCGCCGAGGTCGACCCGGCCACCTGGCAGCTCCCAGCTACCGGAGTCCCTCCGACGCACCAACAGCACCCGCCCGAGGGGGTCCCGTACCACGGCGAAGGCCGTCGGCGCCAGCGAGTTGGCCACCGGCGCGGCAGGGTCGTGGTAGTACTCGACACGGCCCACCCGGAAAGGGTCGGCCATCAGGAGACCGCGCCAATGTCCGGCAGGTGGCCGCGAGATGAACAATGCGGTCCCTTCCAGTCAACGCCCGTCGTCCTCCCCGGCGGCGCCCCCGGGTGCGGCCGGTGCCGCTTGCTGGAACACGGAGTGCCGCGGGGCCGCCATCGGCGTCCCGGCACCCTTCACGCTGGCCCAGATCGCCTCGTTGAACTCCGCCATGTCGATCCGGTCCTCGGCGCGCAGGTCCTGCGCGGCCGACT
>JAVKSM010000183.1:0-4133 GCA_039583705.1 Pseudonocardiaceae bacterium | reverse complement strand
CAGCCGCCCGTAGCGCATCGGGGACTGAACGAACGACCGCATCGGCAGCACGCTCTTCTCAGTGATCGGCCCCGGGGTGAGCGTCCACCCGTTCTGCCCGTGGCCGAGCCGGGTGGCGAGGGAATCCCAGATCTGCTCGTCCGACCAGTCGTTCACGTCGGTCCCGTTGGGCACCTGAAGGTACAGCCGGCTGACGGTCGCGGACCGCATCGAGTGCAGCGCGAACCCCTGCGGGTGCCAGGCGTAGATTAGCTCGTCGGTCGACGGCGCCACGTCGGCGAGGATCCCCAGCCACGAGTAGGGGTAGATGCGCTCCCAGGTCTGCGTCTCGGCCGCCGGCATCGCCGCCCGGCTCGGCCCGAACGCGCCGTCGCAGCCGGCGACCGCGGCCGCCTCGACCCGCTGCGCCGTGCCCGAAGAGTCGGTGAACGTCACGGACGGGTGGTCGGTGTCCAGGTCGTGCAGCGCGGCGTCGGACGTGTCGTAGTACACCGTCCGCCCGGCCGCCTCCGACGCGGCGACCAGGTCCGCCTGCAGCTGGGTCTGGCCGTACACCCACACGCTGCGCCCCACCAGGTCCACGAAGTCCAGATGGTGCCGTTCCGACGGCCACTGCAGGTAGATGCCGCGGTGCTCGTCACCGCCCGCATCGACCCCGGCCCCGAGCCCGACCGAGCGAAGCAGGTCGACCGTCGACGACTCAAGGATCCCGGCCCGGATCCGGGCCGCGACGTACTCCTTGGTCCGCGCCTCGATCACCACCGACTCGATCCCGTCCTGCGCCAGCAGGTGAGCGAGCATGAGGCCGGCCGGCCCGGCCCCGATAATGACAACATCCGTCCGCATGCGTCCTTTTATAGATGACGCAGACCCGCGGCGCGACGGCGGGTCCGCCCGGACCTCACGACGATTCCGCTGCACGACGTGGTGCCCGGCCACGTGATCCTGGCCACCCGGGCCGGCGACCGAAGCCGCCTCGTCGCCGCATTCCGCAGGTCAGCACAGGACTTGCTGACCGGCCCGCCCGCCGAAAACGTCACGTAGCCCGACCGGCGATGCCGGGATAGCCTTACCGGCATGACTACGCCGCAGCACCGGGCCAACCTGTTCATCGACCCCGTGGACGATCCTCGCGAGGGCGGACCAAGGCTGGGAGGCGAGCGGGCGACCCTGACCGAGTTCCTCCGCTGCCAGCGGCTCACCCTAGAGCTGAAGTGCGCTGGCCTGGACGCGGAGCAGATGGCCAGGCGCTCGGTCGAGCCGTCCACGATGTCGCTGCTCGGCCTGGTCCGCCACATGGCCGAGGTCGAACGGACCTGGTTCCGTGTCCGCTTCGCCGAGAGCGCCGAGGGCAAGCGCTACCAGACGCCGCTGGACCCAGACGGCGACTTCAACGGCGCCGTCGCCGACCCGGCGGTGGTCGAGGAAGCCTGGGCGGCCTGGCGTGAGGAGATGGCGTTCGCCAACGACTTCATCGCCGAGCACGACTTCGACTTCGTCGGCAAGGACAGCGCGGGCGAGCCCGTCTCCCTGCGGGAACTCCTGGTTCACATGGTCGAGGAGTACGCCCGCCACAACGGCCACGCCGACTTCCTCCGCGAGCGCATCGACGGCCGCGTCGGCGAGTAACACAAGGCCCCGCTCAGGCAAGGCCGGCGTCGTGGGCGAGCAGCGCGATCTGGGTCCGGTTGGCGAGGCCCGCCTTGGTCAGGATGTGGGTCACGTGCGCCTTGACGGTGGGCACGCTCATCAGCAGCGACGCGGCGATCTCGGCGTTGCTCTGCCCGGCCGCGATGGCCTCGACGACCTCCCGCTCCCGGGGACTGAGGTCGGCTAGCTGCCGCAGCGCCTGCTCCTTGGCGTTCTCCTGCACCACGGCGCGGCGCATCAGCCGGCGGGTCACGGCGGGCGACAGGATCGGGTCGCCCGCGGCGACCCGCCTGATGGCGTCCGCGATCTGCGTGGGCGGCGCGTCCTTGAGCAGGAACCCGCTGGCGCCGGCCCGCAGCGCGCCAAGGACGTTCTCGTCCGCGTCGAACGTGGTCAGCACGATGACCTCGGGCGGCTGGGAGACGCTGCGCAGCCGGCGGGTCGCGGTGATCCCGTCTACCCGGGGCATCCGCAGGTCCATCAGCACCACGTCGGGCCGGTGCTTCGCCACCGCGGCGGGCACCTGGTCGCCGTCGCCCGCCTCCCCGACGATGACCAGGCCCCCGGCCCCGTTGAGCATCATCGACAGGCCGGCCCGCACCAGGGCGTCGTCGTCGACGAGCAGGACACGGATCTCGTCAGCGGTGTTTGGCACGTCAGACATTCTGCTCGGCCGAAGCCGGGTCGGCCAGGATCTCGCCCGCCGCGGTTACCTCCGGCAACGGCGCGCCGGGTCCGGTCGGGTCGGGATCGGCGGCTTCCGGCCAGGGCAGCCACGCGCGGAGCCGGAACTCGCCGCCCGAGTTACGCCAGTCCAGCGTCCCGCCCGCCAGCTCAAGCCGTTCGGTCAGTCCGATCAACCCGGTGCCGCTCCCCGGCACCGGGAAGGAAGGACCCGCGGTGCTCGCCGAAGCGGAACCCGTTGGATTGACGACCGACACGTTGAGGCCCGCGCCTGGACGGCCGTCGAGCGTGATGGCGACCGGCTGGCCGGGCGCGTGCTTGCGGGCGTTGGTGAGCCCCTCCTGTACGACCCGGTAGGCGGTGCGCCCGGCGGCGTCCGGCAGCCCGGCGACTGTTTCGGACTGCGCTGGCCACGTGTCACCCAGCGTCTCGACCCGCATGCCCGCCGCCCGCGACTCCTCGACCAGCTCAGGCAGGTCGGCAACGCCGGGCAACGGCCGGCTGGCGGCCGCGAGGTCGGGGAGCGAGTCGTCGCGTAGCACGCCGATCACCTCTCGCAGCTCGTCGAGGGCCTCGTGGACGCCGGACCGCACCACCTCGGCGGCGCGGGAGACCTGCTCGGGCGGCGCGTCGGGCCGGTAGGCGAGCGCGCCGGCGTAGGTGGCGAGCAGCGACAGCCGGTGCGCGAGCACGTCGTGCATCTCGCGGGCGATCCTGGCCCGCTCGGCCGCGCGGGCCTCGGTCACCCGCCTGGCCTGGTTGGCCTCGGCCTGCTCGGCCCGGTCGCGCAGCGAAGAGATCAGCGCCCGGTTCGCCCGGATCAGCGTGCCCCAGCCAACGAGGGCCGCGTACGCGACGAAGACCAGGACCGCCCACCACACGTACGGCAGGCCGTGGATCGGCCGCCAGGTTTCGCGGATCAGGTGGGCGGCGATCCCGGTCGCCCCGACCTCCAGGGCGAGGCTGAGCCGCTGGTAGCGGGCGATGATCAGCGCGGCCGTGGTGGCTGATGGTGTGGCGGCGGGCGACACGGCCGTGAGCAGCGACAGCACGAGCCCGATTTGCAGCGGCCAGCGGCGGACCAGGGGCAGCAGGGCGACGCTAACCACGCCGACAACGATGTCGAGCGCGGGGTAAGACCCGTAACCCCCGCCCGCGATCGTCACCGCGGTGCAGACGCCGATGGCGCCCATGAGGATGAGGGCCTCAAGCCGGTTGCCCCCGTGTCGGCCAGCACCGTGTCGGCGGCCACCGGGGCGGCCCCCACCGGGGAGACCGCACGACGGTTCGTCGCCGCTGGTCACCGACGAGGCGGGAATGGCCTGCACAGCACCAAAGTCTACGGTTACCCCCGGTCAGCGACCACCGACCAAAGTATGGGTTCGGTCGACCAAGGCCGGCCGGCCCGCCGGCTCCAGGCCGATGTGCGCGCTGCCCGCCGGAGCGAACCATGGCTGTCATGACAACAGCAGCAGCTTCAAGCGAGCGAATCCAGGTCCCCACCGCCGGCCGCTACCGCATCGACCCGGAGCAGTCCACCGTCACGTTCGCCACCAGGCACCTCTTCGGCCTCGCGCCGGTCCGCGGCACGTTCGAACTTCGCGACGGGATGATCGTCGTCACCGAGCAGGTCACTGACTCCACCGTCTGGGCCCGCGTCTCGGCGTCGAGCTTCCGCACCGGCAACGACGCCCGCGACTCGACCGTCCTGTCGAAGAGGCTCCTCGACGCCGACACCCATCACAGCTTCACCTTCAGCTCCACGGACCTCGTCCAAGAGCAGGGGGAGTGGCTGCTGC
>JAVKSM010000182.1:0-4145 GCA_039583705.1 Pseudonocardiaceae bacterium | reverse complement strand
CCCTTTACGCTGGCCCAGATCGCCTCGTTGAACTCCGCCATGTCGATCCGGTCCTCGGCGCGCAGGTCCTGCGCGGCCGACTGGGCAGCGAGCGGGGCGTTGACCGGGTTGACCTCCTGCAGGTTCTGCGTGGGTCGCTGCGCGGTGTACGGGGTGGCGTCCGGCAGGCTGCTGAACGAGGCGAGCATCGGCGTTGCGTAGGCGTCGAACTGGGTCAGCGGGTGCAGCCCGACGATGAGCTCCATTGTCCGCAGCATCGAGGCGGTGCTGTAGAAGGTCGAGTCGACCCGCCCGGTGCGGGTGTACGGGCTGATCACCTCGGCCACCGTGCGGTGGGCGTCGACGTGGTCGGGGCCGTCCTGCGCGTCGTCCTCGGTGACGAAGATCGCCGTCGAGGTCCAGTACTTCGAGTGGGACACCGCGTCCACGAGCTGCCCCAGCGCCCAGTCGTTGTCGGCGACGTAGGCCCGCGGCGTCGGCGAGCCCGGCGTGGTGGCGGCGTTGTGGTCGTTGGGTAGCCGCACCAGTTCGACGGTGGGCAGGTTGTCGTGGGCGACGTAGCCGTCGAACTCCCGCTTCCACTCGCTGAAGCGGGCCGACCCACAGTTCGGGCGCAGCGGGGAGAAGGTGTTCGGCGCGTCCGGGCACGACAGGTCGAAGCCGCGGTAGGCGTGGTCGGTGTTCGCGTCGAGCACCGGGTCGGTGGCCTTGACCGAGCCGTCGGGTTGGGTGTCGACGTAGAAACCGTAGTTGCGGAACGAGACGTGACCGGCGGCCAGCCGGTCCCAGATGTAGGCCTGGGCCGGGTCCCGGTTCGGCGCGATCGCCAGGTCGGAGCTCTCCGACGGGTAGGGGGCGTTGCGGTCGGAGTAGTTGGCCGCCCACACCTGCTCGGAGTAGAGGTTGGAGTTTGCCGCCACGACCCAGTTCCAGCCCTGCGCACTGACCTCGGCATCGGCATAGAAGTTGTCCAGGGTGACGAAGTCGCGCTCCAGTGCGCGGCTGTTGGGCGCGGACTCCTCGCCGAACAGGTTCAGTGACGCGTCGCCGTTGCCCTTTCCGAGGCTGCCGAACTCCTGGTCGTAGGTGCGGTTCTCCTTGACCACGTAGATGACGTGCTGGATCGGGCTGCGTTCGCCGGGGTTGCGGGGGACGACGGCCGAGGCGGCACCGGCGCGGACGGCCCCCCGGTCGGAGAAGCCGTCGTCCAGGTCCGTCTCGGCGGTCCAGCTCAGCAGCTGACCGGCACTGACCGGGAGGTCCACGGTGGAAAGGGTGCCGACCATCATTGAGCCGACGTACTGGCTCGGCGACCGGGCGGACGAGTACGGGTCAGGGCGCCCCGGACCGTCGTTCGGTCCGGCACCGAGGCCCTTGCCGTTGGCGACGAACAGCTTCCGGTCTCCTGCCACCACCGCGGTCGGGTACCACGCGGTCGGGATCAGGCCGGACACCCTCCCTGTGGGCAGATCGACGACCGCGACGTCGTTGTTCCCGGCGTTGGCGACGTAGAGGGTGGCGCCGTCGCGGGTGAGCGAGAGCGCGTCGGGGTTGCTGCCGACCTGGGCGCCTGGGTAGGGCGCGAGGCTGATCGTCGCGCTGACCCGGCGGGCGGCGGTGTCGATCACGCTCACCTCGTCGGAGTCCCCGTCGGCGACGTAGAGGGTGGCGCCGTCGGCGCTGGAGACGACCGCGTTCGGGTGGGTGCCGACCGGAATCGTGGCGCGCTGCGCCGGCTCGGCGCCGCTGATGTCCACCACCGAGACGGTGTTCGCACCCTGGTTGGTGACGTAGGCGGTGCGGCCGTCGAGGGCGGTGACGACGCCGTAGGGTCGGTGGCCTGCCGTCGTCGTGTGCACCGCGCCGGTGGGCAGGTCCACGACGGAGACGGCGTCGGCCTGCGCGTCGGCGACGACCAGCCGCCTGCCGTCAGGGGTGACGGCGAGGCCGGCCGGGAACGGGTTGACCGCCGCGCCAGCCGGGTTGGTCGTCGGCAGCGCGATCGGGGTGGTCTCGGTGAGCCTGCCGGCACTGTCCACGGTGTACCGCCGGACCACGTCCTCGCCGCCGCCGCTGGCGAACAGGGTGCGGCCGTCGGGCGCGAACGCGAGCCCGACGAACAGTGCCTGGGGCGCCGGGTAGGGCAGGGTCTGGACCACCGCCGCGCTGTCGGTGTCCACCACTTGCAGCGACTGGGTGGCCTGGCCGTCGTCGCTCACCACGAGGAAACGGCCGTCCGGCGAGGCCACCGCCGCCAGCGGGAGGTCGCCGAGGTCGGTCTGCTTGCCGGCCGGGGTGACGGTGAAGCCGACCGGGGTCAGCGCTGTCTGGTCCCCAATCGGTCCGGCGTGCGGGAAGCCGACGGCCAGCGCCGTGCCGCCGGCCGCCAGCGCGGCAGTCGCCGCGAGTCCGAGCGCTACGACCCGCCATCGCCTGGTCGTTCTCGTGCCGGTCATGCCACCGTCCCCGGTCGGTACGGCGCCTCGCCCACCGCACGGCCGGACACTAGGTGCCGTGCGTGACCAGCTGGCCCCGGTGAGGTGAACGTCGGGTGGCGGACGTGGTCACGCCCGGCACCGACCCCACCGCCAGCGCGCCCACCCCCACCGACGCGCCCGCCACTACCAGCGCACGTGGCTCCGGTGGCAGGCTCGCCGACGAGTGGGCACCAGCACCCGGTCGGAGAGGAGAAGCCATGCCGCAACAGGTCCGAGCGGTGGTGTCGCCCGCGAAGGGCGAGCCTGTCGGCATCGAGACGATCACGGTTCCGGACCCTGGTCCCGGGGAGGCGCTGGTCGCCGTGCAGGCCTGCGGGGTCTGCCACACGGACCTGCATTACCGGCAGGGCGCCGTCAACGACCAGTTCCCGTTCCTGCTCGGCCATGAGGCGGCTGGCGTGGTGGAGACGGTCGGCGAGAACGTCACCGCCGTGGCGCCCGGGGACTTCGTCATCCTCAACTGGCGTGCCGTCTGCGGGCAGTGCCGCGCCAGCCGGCGCGGCACGCCGTGGTACTGCTTCAACACCCACAACGCGCGCCAGTCCATGTCGCTGCCAGACGGCACGGCGCTCTCCCCGGCGCTGGGCATCGGCGCGTTCGCGGAGAAGACCCTGGTGGCCGCCGGGCAGTGCACCCTGGTGGACCCGGCCGTGCCGGCCGCCACCGCCGGCCTGCTCGGCTGCGGCGTGATGGCCGGCCTGGGCGCGGCGCTGAACACCGGCGCGGTGACCCGCGGTCAGAGCGTCGCCGTCATCGGCTGCGGCGGCGTCGGCGACGCGGCGATCGCGGGCGCCCGCCTGGCCGGCGCGAGAAAGATCATCGCTGTCGACCTGGACCCGCGGAAGCTGGAGTGGGCGCGCGGGTTCGGCGCCACCGACGTGGTCGACGCCCGCGAGGCCGACGTCGTCGCGGCGGTGCGCGAGCTCACCGACGGCTTCGGGGTTGACGTCGTCATCGACGCGGTCGGCCGTCCGGAGACCTGGAAGCAGGCCTTCTACGCCCGCGACCTCGCCGGCACCGTGGTGCTCGTCGGCGTGCCCACCCCGGACATGACGATCGAGATGCCGCTGCTCGACTTCTTCAGCCGCGGCGGCTCGCTGAAGTCCTCGTGGTACGGCGACTGCCTGCCCAGCCGTGACTTCCCGGTGCTGGTCGACCTGCACCTGCAGGGCCGGCTGCCGCTGGACCGCTTCGTGTCCGAGCAGATCGGGCTCGACGACGTCGAGGAGGCATTCGCCCGCATGGAGCGCGGGGAGGTGCTGCGCTCGGTGGTCGTGCTGTGAGAGCCGTCAGCCGCCGTCCCGACGACGAACCCCCGGTCATGGTCGCGCCCGGACCACGTGCCGGACCCACCTGCCCCTGGGACTACAGGCGCTCGCCAGCCGACGGCCGGATCACCCGGCGCTCGGTGACGACGGCCGTCACCAGATCCGCCGGGGTGAGGTCGAACGCCGGGTTCCACGCCGCGGTCCCGGTCGGCGCGGTGCGCCGCCCACCCAGCACGAGCACCTCGTCGCCGTCGCGCTCCTCGACCTCGATGGCCGACCCGTCCGGCGTCGAGCGGTCCAGCGTGGACTCCGGCGCGGCGACGACGAACGGGATGCCTGTCCTGGCGGCGGCCAGCGCCAGCGGGTAGGTCCCCACCTT
>JAVKSM010000181.1:0-4197 GCA_039583705.1 Pseudonocardiaceae bacterium | reverse complement strand
AGGTCTCTGATGTACGTGTCGGTCTTGTCGGCGACCGTCGCCGTCCCTCGGTTGAATCCGCCGCCGTACTGGCCGAGCCGTGCCGGCCACCCGAAGCGGCCAGGCCGAGGCAGAGGGTCACCGGCCTGACCGGCAACTGCGGGCACCTGCCGTACCGTCGGCATCGGGTCGAGCAAACGCACCAGACCGGCCGGGTGACCTCGTCTCCCGGACGTGGCACGGGCAGGGCTTGACCGGCACGGTCGAAATCTGTTTGATTGGTCGGAGTTTCGCGCCCTGGCTCCGGATCGACCCCTTACGACGACCCGGTGACCCATGACGAGGACGCCGCCCAGGCGCCAGGAGGTCGACCAGCGATGACAGCAGCCGCCGCACAACTGGAGGTGGACCTGGGAACGGTCCGTCGCGCGGTGACGGCGTCCGCCATGGGTAACGCGATGGAGTGGTATGACTATGGCGTCTTCACGGCGGGTGCGATCACGACCGCCGTCGGCGCGGAGTTCTTTCCGGGGGCACAGAACGCGGTGCTGAAGTCGTTCGCCCTGCTCGCGGTCAGCTTCATCGTCCGCCCTTTCGGAGGCGCGTTCTTCGGCCCGCTCGGTGACAAGATCGGCCGACAGCGGGTGCTGGCCACCACGATCCTGCTGATGTCCTTCGGTACGTTCCTGGTCGGAGTGCTCCCGACCTACTCGGGTCCTTACTCATTCGGCATCGGGGCGTCGGTCCTCGTCGTGCTGCTGCGACTGGTACAGGGTTTCTCGACCGGCGGCGAGTACGGCGGCGCGGCGACCTTCATCGCCGAGTACGCGCCAGCCAGGCGCCGCGGGTTCTTCGGCAGCTTCCTCGAGTTCGGCACACTGTCGGGTTACGTGCTCGGCAACGTGGTCGTGCTCATCGTGATGCTGTCGCTGGGCACCCCGGCCATGCAGTCGTGGGGTTGGCGCATCCCGTTCCTGGTCGCGCTGCCGCTCGGGCTGGTCGGGCTGTACCTGCGGCTCAAGCTGGAGGACACGCCCACTTTCCGGGCGCTCACCGCGGCCGGCGAAGCCTCCGAGAAGGCCCCGTTGCGCGAGACGCTGACCAAACACTGGCGGATGATCCTCAACCTGGTCGGGATCGTGCTGCTGCTGAACATCGCGGACTACATGCTGCTGACCACGATGCCCACGTACTTCACGAAACAGTTGCATATCAGCGACACCACGTCGTCGTTGCTCATCGTCGGCGTGGAGCTGGTGCAGATGGCGCTGATCGCACCGCTGGGCGCGCTTTCCGACCGCATCGGCAGAAAGCCACTGCTGCTCACCGCGGCCATCGGTTACATCGTGCTCAGCTTCCCGGCGTTCCGGCTGATGCAGGCAGGCAACGTCGCCGCGTTGTTCATCGGGTTCCTGATAGTGGCGATCCTGCTGGTCGCCATCCTGGCGGTCATCGGGTCGACGTTCCCCGCGATGTTCCCCACCAGGGTGCGGTACGGCTCCTTCGCCATCGGCTACAATCTCTCGACGTCGATCTTCGGTGGGACGACCGGTCTCGTCGTGGAAAGCCTGATCGCACTCACCGGCGACAACAACGTGCCCGCCTACTACCTCATCGTCGCCGGGGTCATCGGGCTGGTGCCGATCCTGTTGCTCCCGGAGACCGCGCGGGTTCCCATGCACAGGATCGGCGTCCCGGTGGTCCCACGCCCAGCGACGCCGCAGACCGGGCTCGCGGTCTGAGCCGGGTCGTCCCAGGGTCCTCCCGGTCGACGGCGAGGTCCGAGCGGAGGTCTGCCACGATGCCCACGTCGGTCAACGACCGTGAGGTCCAAGCCGTCATCGAGTCGGCGCGCGCCGGGCAGGGGACGCTCTTCCCCTCCCCCCAGGACTGGCGGGACCAGTGGATCTACTTCCTGATGCTGGACCGGTTCAACAACCCGCAGGCGCCGCCCGCGCACCTGCCCTTCGATGCCGAGTTCGACAGGTTCCAGGGGGGCACGTACGACGGTGTGCGGACCCAGTTGCCCTACCTCCACGACCTTGGGGTCGGAGCCATCTGGCTGTCCCCGGTGCTCAAGAACCCACGCTTCGACGAGCACGCCTACCACGGCTACGGAATCCAGGACTTCCTTGGCGCCGAGCCCCGTTTCGCCACCAGCCCCGAGAAGGCCGACAGCGAACTGCGCCGGCTCGTCGACGAGGCGCACACATGGGGGATCTACGTCATCTTCGACATCGTCCTGCACCATGCCGGGGACGTCTTCTCCTACGTCGTCACCGAGGACGACCGACCCACGGAGCTGGGCGAGATCGAGTGGAGTGACGGCGTCGTACCCGTTCGCTGGCGCGACGCGACGGGCCACGGTAACCCGGACTGGGTCCAGGCGCCGACCCGCCCGCCCCTCGATGCCGCTGTCTTCCCCGACGAGCTCCGCGAGAACGTCCGCTTCACCCAGCGGGGAAACGCCTTCAGCCGGGGCTTCCACCCCTTCGGGGACTTCCAGACCCTGAAGGGGCTGGCGACCGACGCGCTGGAGGACGGGCTCCCGGTCGTCCACAACGCCCTGATCCGCTGCTACCAGTACCTCATCGCCAAGTTCGATGTCGACGCATTTCGGATCGATACCCTGAAGTTCCTTTCCCTCGACTTCGAGCGGACCTTCGGCAATGCGATGCGTGAGTTCGCGCTCAGCGCCGGGAAGAAGAACTTCTTCACCTTCGGAGAGGTCTTCGACGACGAGAACACGATCGCGCAGTTCATCGGGCGCAACACCGCTTCCCCGGACGGCCTCGTGGGCGTGGACGCCGCACTCGACTACCCCTTGTTCTTCAAGCTCCCGGCCGTGCTGAAAGGGCTCGCCGGCACACCGCTCGACATCGCGAACGTGTTCGAGACGCGTAAGCGGGTGGAGCAGGACATCGTCACCTCGCACGGCGAGGCAGGCAAGTTCTTCGTCACCTTCCTCGACAACCACGACCAGGCGCAGCGCTTCGGGTTCACGGGCGAGGAGCAGCGTGTCGACCAGGTCGCCCTCGGGATCGCGTGCCTGTACGCGCTGCAGGGGATCCCCTGCCTCTACTACGGTACCGAGCAGGGCCTGCGCGGTCACAAAGACGGAGCGCACCAGGACGACTCCATGGTCCGGGAGGCGCTGTGGGGTCGCACCGATGCGGCCGGACGCCCGGGCGCCTTCGACGCGAGCCATCCGCTCTATCGTGCTGTCCGGCAGATCTCCACGGTCCGGGCACAACAGCCCGCGCTGCGCTACGGACGGCAGTACTTCCGGCAGGTCTCGGGCAACGGCACCGACGGGTCCGTGACGTCCGGGCCGGCGCGGAGCCTCCCGGTAGAGCTGCAGCCCACCGAGCTGCAGATCCTCGGGCGGTGACCACCAGCTCAGCAGCCGGCTGGCCAGCGCCTGGCGATCCGGCGGCTGGCCGGGGCCTGGCGATCCGGCGGCTCGCCGCCGCCGACGTGGCCGGGGCGGGGTCCGGCACGTAACCTCGCCGAGGTGACGACCCCGAATCCGGCTACCGAGTGGCGAGAGTCCGACATCGTGCTCCGGATGCTCGTCACCGAGGTCGTCTACGGAGACGACCAGAACTCGATGAGCGTGCTGCTGCTCACCGGAGGGGCCGTCGTGAGCGGCCGGATCGTCACGCCGAAGCGCTGGTGCGAGGAGCTCGGCGCCTACCTCGACCGTCTCGGTGCCGATCCGCAGAACGTGTTGCGCCCCGTCATCGACATGCTCGGCGCGCAGCTCGCGTTCGACTGGACCGCGCAGGGCCCGCGGCCGCGGGCGGGGGAGGTCAGCACCGTCCACCTGATCGACGCCGTGGTGGTCCAGACAGGGCAACCTGGCGAGCTCGCCGGGGCGGTGCTCCGGCAGGCGCGGCCGTGGATCGTGCAACTCAGCCAGGTGTCCGCCTGGGCGCTCGGCCAACTGCCCGCCGCCGAGGGCCGGTGAGGCGGGACACCGGCCGGTCACCCGCTGCCAGCGAGTCGCAGGCCCGGGAGAGCGCCGTCAGCCAGGCGTGGAAGACTCGGCCCGCTCATTCGTCTCCTGGGAGGTTTCATGACCGCAGCCGAGCGGGGTGGTAGCCCGTCGGTGAGCCCCATCCACACCCGGCCCGGCGAGGGGCCGACGGCGTTGCGCATGTTGGTGGGTGCCGAGCTGCGTCGGCTGCGGCAGGCGGCGGGGGTCAGCCGTGAGGT
>JAVKSM010000180.1:0-4228 GCA_039583705.1 Pseudonocardiaceae bacterium | reverse complement strand
GAGCAGGTGCACGCGACGGCCGTGGCCCGCTGGCGGGCGAGGTTCGGCGACCGAGTCAGGCTCGTCAACACCTATGGCCCCACCGAGGCCACGATCATCGCCACCGCGTGCGACCTGGGTGCTGCCGACGCCCATCTGACCAGCACGGGCGGCCGCCCGGGCATCGGCCGCCCGATCAGCCAGACGACCGCGTACGTCCTCGACCCGGACGGCCGGGCGGTGCCTCCCGGGGCGCCCGGGGAGCTGTGCCTGGGCGGCGCCGGCCTGGCCCGCGGCTACCTCGGCGACCCCGCGCGCACGGCCGGTCACTTCGTGCCCGACCCGTCCGGCCCGCCGGGCTCCCGGCTGTACCGGACCGGCGACCTGGTGCGCTGGCGCGCCGACCGGACGCTGGAATTCCTCGGGCGGCTCGACAACCAGGTCAAGGTGCGCGGGTTCCGGGTGGAACCAGGCGAGGTCGAGGCGGCGCTGACGGCCCACCCCGCCGTCGGGCAGGCGGCCGTCGTGGCTGACGGCGAGCGCATGGTCGCCTACGTGACCAGCGCCCACCCGACCAGCCCTGGCGACGCGCCGGCCACCGCCGATGAACTGCGGCGGCACCTGGCGCAGCACCTGCCCGCGCACCTGATCCCGTCTGCGTTCGTTACGCTCGGCGCGCTGCCGCTGACCGTGAACGGCAAGGTGGACACGGTGGCGCTGCCGGCGCCCCCGGCGGAGCGGCCCCCGGTCTTCGCGGCCCCGCAGACGGACGCGGAGTTGCTGGTCGCCGCCACCTGGGCCGAGGTGCTGCACGCGACGGCAGGCTCGATCGGCGTCGGCGACGACTTCTTCGCTCTCGGCGGCCACTCGCTGCTCGCCGCCCGGGTGGCAGCCCGGCTCCGGGCCGCCCTGGAACTCGAGGTACCGATCCGCACCCTGTTCGACCATCCGGTGCTCGCTGACCTGGCGACCGCCGTCGAAGACCTGCTCATGGATGACCTCGCCGGGCTCACCGACGACGAGGCCGCCGCCCTGGTCGGGGACGAGGCCCCGTGACCACGCTGTCGCCCGACAAGCGGGCACTGCTGGCCAAGCGGCTGCGCGCTGCTGTCGAGCAGGTGGGGGCGGCGGAGCCGGGGGAGGCCGCCGCGCAGGCGAGGCGGCCACGGCGGACGATCCCGGCCCGCGCGGAGGGCACCGCCCCTCCTCTGTCGCACGCGCAGCAGCGGCTGTGGTTCCTTGAGCAGGTCGCGCCGGGCAGCGGCCAGCTGACGATCCCGCTGGCGCTGCGGGTGCGCGGCCCGCTCGACGCGGGCTGGCTGGCGGGCGCGCTGAACGCGGCGACCGCCCGGCATGAGGCACTGCGCATGCGGTTCCCGGTCACCGAGGACGGCGAGCCGCGGGTCATCGTCGCCGCCGAGGCCGGCCTGCCGCTGCGGACAGCCGAGGCGGACGGGGAGCGGGCCGCCGCCGACCTGGTCGGCGCATTCCTCGCCGAGGAGTTCGACCTCGCCGCCGGCCCGGTGGCCCGGGCGCTGCTCGTCCGGCTGGCCGCCGACGACCACGTGCTGGCGCTCGCCCTGCACCACATCGTGGCCGACGGCTGGTCCGCCGACCTGCTCGTCCGCGAGATATTCGACGGCGCACCGGACAGCGACCGACTCGGCTACGGCGACTACGCCGCCTGGCAACGCGGCACCGAGCAGCCAGGCCAGTCAGGGCAGTCCGAGCCGCCTGGGCAGTCTGACCCAACCGGGGCGGCCGGGGCGGACCTGGAATACTGGCGGGGGCAGCTTGCCGGGGCGGAGCCGCTTGACCTGCCGGTGAGCCGTCCCCGGCCGCCGGTGCAGACCTACGGCGGCGCGGCCCAGCCGTTCACGCTCGACGCCGGGCTGGCCGACCGGCTCCGGGAGATGGCCCGGGCGCATGGCGCAACGCTCTACATGACACTGCTCGCCGCGTTCGCCGCGCTGCTCGGCCGGTACTCGGGCAGCGCGGACATCAGCGTCGGCACCCCGGCCGCCGGGCGGCCGCTGCCCGAACTTGAGGACGTCGTCGGGTGCTTCCTCAACATGCTGGCCATGAGGACCGACCTGTCCGGCGACCCGACGTTCGGCGAACTCCTCGTCCGGGTCCGTAACACCGCGCTCGACGCCTACGCCCACCAGGAACTCCCCTTTGAGCGCCTGGTCGCCGAGCTCGACCTGCCCAGAGACACGTCGCGGCCGCCGCTGTTTACGGTGCTGTTCGCGCTGCAGAACTACGGCGGCGCCAGCACCGGGACTGGAACTGGGGCGGGTCCGGGAGGGCCGGCGGCTCCGCTCGGGCTCAGCGTGGAGCCGTTCCCGATCGATCGCTGGTCGACCCGCTACGACCTGGAGCTGTACGTGGGGGAGGGCGGCGATGGCCTTCCAGGCATGTTCATCTACAACACCGACCTGTTCGACGCCGACACCATCGCCGGGCTCGCCGGCCACCTGGAGACGCTGCTGCGGCAGGTCGCCGGCCACCCAGGCGTGCGACTGTCCGAAATAGACCTGCTGACCGGGGCTGAGCGCCGCCTAATCCTGTCGCAGTGGAACGCGACCGCGACCCAGTTTCCTGGGGCGGATCTCCCCTGGGCGGGCACCTTGCACGGGCCGGTTGAGCGCCAGGCGGCGCGCATGCCGGAGGCGACGGCCCTCCGGTTCGCGGGCGCCTCCCTGTCATATCGGGAGCTGAATGCGGCGGCCAACCGGGTCGCGCACACGCTGCGCGCCGAGGGGGCCGGCCCCGGCACGCTCGTCGCGGTCTGCGCGGACCGCTCGCTTGAGCTGGTCGTCGCCCTGCTCGGCGTGCTCAAGTCCGGCGCCGCGTACCTGCCCGTCGATCCCAGCTACCCGGCTGAGCGGGTCGCGTTCATGCTCCGGGACGCCACCGCGCCGCTGCTGCTCACCCAGTCCGCGCTCGTCGGCGACCTGCCGGCCACCGTCTCCCGTGTCCTGCTCCTGGACGACCTGCTGCCCGCCAGCACACGGCTGCACCGCGCGGGCGTGTGGGCCGGCGCTCCAGAAACCGACCCAGAACCGGCCGCCGGGCCGGACGACATCGCCTACGTCATCTACACCTCCGGCTCCACCGGGCGGCCGAAGGGCGTGCCCAACACCCACCGGGGCATCGCGAACCGGCTGGACTGGATGCAGCGGCAGTACGCGCTGCGCCCCGGCGACGTGGTGCTGCAGAAGACGCCGGTCAGCTTCGACGTGTCGGTGTGGGAGCTGTTCTGGCCGCTGCGTGAGGGCGCCCGTCTGGCCCTCGCCGTGCCCGACGGGCACCGTGACCCGGCCTACCTGCGCGAGCTGATCGCCGCCGAGGGCGTGACGACCGCGCACTTCGTGCCGTCCATGCTGGCGGCGTTCCTCACCCAGGACGACCTCGGCGGCTGCGCGAGCTTGCGCACCGTGGTCTGCTCCGGCGAGGAGCTGCCCGCCGACCTGGCCCGCCGGTGCACCGCCCTGCTGCCCGGCGCGGCGCTGCACAACCTCTACGGGCCGACCGAGGCGGCGGTGGACGTGTCGTCCTGGGCCTGCGACCCGGCTGCGCTGGCCGGCCTGCCCCGGGTGCCGATCGGGCGCCCGATCGCCAACACCGCCTTGTACGTGCTCGGCCCCGGGATGCGCCCGGAGCCGCCCGGCGTGCCCGGCGAGCTCCACATCGGTGGCGTCGGCCTTGCCGCCGGATACCTGAACCGCCCTGCGCTCACCGCGATGAGGTTCGTGCCGGACCCGTTCGGCCCCGGTCGGTCGGGAACAGCGGGCGGCCGGCTGTACCGCACCGGGGACCTGGCCTGCTGGCGGACCGACGGGACCCTGGAGTTCCTCGGCCGCCTCGACACCCAGGTGAAGCTGCGCGGCCAGCGGATCGAGCTCGGCGAGATCGAGTCGGCCTTGCGGGCTCTGCCGGGGGTCATCGACGCCGCGGTGACCGTCCGCGAGGACCGGCCGGGCGACAAGCGGCTCGTCGGATATGTCACCGGGGACAACCCAGCGGCGATCCCGGACCAGCAGGCGGCCCGGACGGAGCTGAAGAAGACGCTGCCCGACTACATGGTGCCGCCGGTGCTCGTCACCCTCGACAAGCTGCCGCTCACCCCCAGCGGCAAGCTGGACCGCAAGGCCCTGCCGCGCCCCGCGTCGGGCACGGACATCGTGCCAGGTGAGCGGGTACCACCCGGCACGGACACGGAACGGGTCCTCGCCGGGATCTGGGC
>JAVKSM010000179.1:0-4269 GCA_039583705.1 Pseudonocardiaceae bacterium | reverse complement strand
CCACCTCGTCGACCGCTGTCGCCGCCCAGCGCTCGGCGTCGACGGGCAGGTTGAGCTCGAGCCACCGCAGGTCATGGCGCACGACCAGACCCGGCTCGGTCACGACGACCACACCCAGCGAAGCGAGCGCGCGATCGCGTCGAACAGCGCGACGAGCGCGTCGACGACCGGCTCGGTCACGGTCGCGAACGACAACGCGAGGTGCGCCGAGCTGCCCGGCACAGGGATGACGTAATCGACCCGGGTCACCGTAGCCTCCGCGACCGGCTCGACCGGGTTGCCGGTGACCGGGTTGCCGGTGACCGGGTTGCCGGTGACCGGGTTGCCGGTGACCGGCTCGGGGCTGGTCACGCCGCGATGGCGGCGTCGTAGGGCGTCCTGCCCGGCAACCGGCACGACGGACCACTCGGCCGCCGACTCGCCGGTGCCGAGCGCCGGCAGCAGCTCAGGAGCGGGCGCGGCGCCCGCGCCCGCTGGCGGTGGCACGAAGCTCACCAGGCAGGAGGCGCTCACCGATTTTCCGCGGACCGGGTCGACGCACAGCAGCACCTCGATGCCGCTGGCCGCACCGGCCGAGGCGACGGTGTCGAGGAGCTGTCGGCGCAGCGCTCGGCGTATCACGTCGCGTTGCCCGGGTGGGAGCTGCTGGAACCGCGCGGACACCAGCCGTGCCACCACGGCGTCCGCTCCACCACCGACCGGCAACCGCACCCAGCCCGGCGGTAACAGCACGACGAAGTCGGTCGGTCGGCGCCCTGTGGCGACGTCGGACGCGGACGGGTTGCCGCTCTCGCTCGCTGTCGTCACCCGGTGCCCTTCCACGGCATCGGGAGGATCGGCGCGGTGACGTAGGGCTCGATGAGATGCGTGCCGCCGGTGTCCTCGGCGACGTGGTTGCCGCCGTCGAGGAGGAAGCCGCCGTACTTCACGAGGGCGCCGCGGGCGCCGAGACTGGTGGCTCGGGTCGCCGCCGCGTCGAGGTCTGCCACGCCGGGCACCACGTCGGCGTGCCGGCTCACCTTGGCCACGGCAGCCGCGGTCTCCTCGCCGGCGAACCGCAGCCGCCCGAGAAGTGTCGTCTCCATCTCCGGCAGGTCGAGGATGGTCTGCCGGGCGGCCGACGCCGCGCTCGCCGCGCCGTCGTCGAGCGCGGCGAGATGCCCACCGGCATCGACGATCCGGCGCAGCAGCGGGATCCGGTCGGCGATCGAGTAGACCGCGCGGGACAGGGCATGCGCCTGGGTGAATTCGCTTGCCGCCCGGGTCGCGGCGGTGTCGGCGGCGAGCGCCTCGGCGTCACGCGCGGTCGCCGCCAACCCGCGGCCGAGCATCCCTCCCACGCCGAATGTGGCCAGCGCCAAGACGTCGAGGCCGACATCGAGCCAATTGCCGTCGCCGTTGGCGGCGAGGGCAAGGTGGCCGACCAGCATCCCGAAGGTCAGGCCCGCCGCGAGCCCTTCCAGGATGGTGGTGAGGGCCACGCCGGCCACGAGCACGTTGAGACCGGGGACGAACAGCGCGATGACCAGGGCCGCGATGGCCAGCGCCGTGACGACATAGCCGACGACCTTGAGCACTAGCTTGATCGCGTCGGCGTGGTCGTGGATCCACCCGCTGACTTCGTCCCAGAAGCTGTCATGGACCTGGTCGTGATCGATGACATCGTGGATGGCGCTGGCGGCACGCGTGGCAGCAGCGTGGTAGTCGTGCGCCGCGTCGTCTGCCCGCCGACGCGCCTGCTGGAGAGCGCCGCTCGCGGTGTCGTAGGCGGCGGCGCGCCGCCGCTCCGCGGTCTGCTGTTGCGGTGTCGGGTTGGGCGGCGGGGTGCCCGGCGACGGTGCGTTGGCGCGCTGGTCGGCCTGCGCCTGTCGGGCCGCTTCGAGCGCGGCGTCGGCCCTGCGCTGCGCGTCCTCCAGCGGGCTGACCCAGTCGCGCAGCGCCGCCGCCGCGGCGGTGTAGCGGTGGTGCGCCTTGGTGATGCGGTCGGCAAGGTCCGCGGCGTGGGAGGAGAAAGCGGTGGCGGCGTCACCGTGCCATGCCCCACAGGCCGTGTCGGCGAGCTTGCGCAACTGCGCTGCCTGGCGCTCGATCTCGTCGGCCGTGTCCTGGTAGCGCTTGGCGAGCGTCGCCACGTCGCAGCCGTCGCCAGGGGTGGGGTCACCACTGAGCCCGAGCGGGCTCCAGTCCCTCGGCCGGCTCACCGCGCGCACCGGGTGGTGAGATCTCTGCCCAGCCGGTCGTCGGTGTCGCGGTAGCCGTCATGCGACTTCTGGGCCATCTCGTGCACCGCGTCGATCGACTTCAGCAAGCCTTCCCGGTGGTACTTCCAGTTCGTCGCGAAGTCGTGCAGTGCGTCGTTGAGCTCGCTCGCCCCGACGCCTGCCTCGTTCTCCTGGACGATCGCCGCCGGGTTCGCGAACTCGCCCCGCAGCCGGCCGAGGGCCACCGCGACGTTCTCCAGAAGCGTCAGGTCGACCCGCAGATAGCCACCCATACCGCCCCCTCGGTGCGCTCCGCTACCACAGCCATCGCCGGCCGGGTGTCGCGGCATCTCATGCTAGCCGAACAGCATGATAACCAGCACCGTGACGATCACGAGGACACCGATCCCGAGGACCACCGCCCAGAACAACGACCGGCTGGTGCGGATCCTGGGTATGGCGCCGGGATGGCACGCATCCAGTGCCCGTGACGTCGGAAACGTCTCGTGCACCACCTCGATGCCGTAGCGGGTGAGGACGTCGAAGGCGTCGTCGTCGAAGATCGACCGGAAGTTCGAGCGCAGTTGTCCGGACGCGCGGCGCAGCGCGCGGCCGTCGTGGCCGAGGAAGACAAGCCACCGGAGCGGCCCGGCCGGTGCGTCGGCCGGGTCGAAGGTGTCGGCGAGGGACACCCTGGCCAGCTCGGCCAGCTCGGCCGGACCGCGCCCGGGCAGGCGCATCCGGGTCTCGTGGCCGGGACGCCCCCGCGTCGACCAGGTCACCGTGCCGGCAGCCGGGTCGACGCGCAGGCACCAGTGGCGCGTGACCCGGTTGAGAAGCCCCGCAGCCCGAACGCCCGCCGGACGGGTGCGGATCTCAAATGCGCCGTCCATGACGCAAGATTGCACCACGGGTGGCTCGTCGCCGTGGCCGCACCGGCGCTACGCCACACGATCGACTCAGCGGCCCTTCGGCTCAGCCGATGTCCTCGACGGGCAGCCCGCGGGAACGGATGGCGTCGAAGAGCCGGTCGGAGTCCCACCCAGGCTCGATGTCCTCGAGGAGCTCGCTGGCCTGATCCAGACCGAGCACGGCCAGCCGTGCGCCGTCGGTGACCTCGACGTGGTACCTGATGAAGATCGGGCGCCCGCCGCCAGGGGCGGCGAGCTCCCCGCGCTCCTGGTCGGCCTTCACCGTCGCGGTGACGGCCTTGTCGTCGGGGTGACCGTTGTGCATGCGCTCCTCGATCGCGGCTGCGATCCGTCGTGCGTCCGATTGGAGCATCGAGCCGGCTCCCTGCGGTAGGCGGCCTCGCCGAGGCCGGTCGCGGACGGCTGTTCGGGCTGATCTTACTGCCCCAGCCGTACGATCGTGCCCGACGTCCCCACGCCAAGGCTACGCGCTACGGGCTGGCGGGGCGAAGACCTGTACGGCGTCGGCGGCCTCGCGGACCTGCAACTGCGGCAACGTCCGGGGTGCCACCGGCAGTTGGTGGCGCAGGAGCTGGCCGGTCAGCGCGAAGGACGCGTTGTGGCACGGGCGGTCCAACTGCCGGGCGGTGGCGTCCAGCGTCAGCTTCCTCACCGGCGAACGAGCGGTGATCACAGGCGCGGCGCCCTCCCTGGCCGTCGGCGCGGCCTTCCCGGCAGCCGTCCCGATCGCCGTCACCGGCCTGCTCATCCTGGTCCTCGGTCGGGTGCTGGCCCGCTCGGCTCTGGCTACGGCGACCGCCGGCGGCCAGGGCCGCTGCTCGACCCCGGCGGGCGGATCCCGGGTTCGTGGATCCCGTGCTCGCGTAGCGGCCCGAGAGTGAGGCCCAGCGCCCGGGCGCGTCGGATCACCTCGGGTAGTGCCTGCAGGGTGGCCCGCCAGGCGGCGGGCGCCGTGGCGTGGTCCGCGTCATGCAGCAGCAACGTGGCACCGCCGCGGATCCCGGGGGCCAGCGTCCTCGTCACCGACTCCGCTGTGGCGCTCGAGGTCCAGTCCCGGCCCCAGGCGGTCCACAGCACGGGCCGCATCCCGAGGAGACGGGCGGCCAGCACGGCGTCCCCGGTCAGCACCCCGTAGG
>JAVKSM010000178.1:0-4276 GCA_039583705.1 Pseudonocardiaceae bacterium | reverse complement strand
GGCTTCCACCCCGCCGGCGCGCCACGGTCGTGGCCGCGCTGCACGACTTCGCCCAAGCCGCCCACCCGACCGCCGAGGCCCGGGACAGCTGACGTCGGAGTTCCGGAGCGTAGGCCGGTTGCGTGGGGGGTACGGGCTAGCGAGGAGGCTGGGCCGGGGCTGGCCCGGGCGGGGTGAGCCGCTAGGCAACCAGACCCAGACCCAGATCGCCCAGCGGCTGGGCATCTCCCAGATGCACGTGTCGCGGCTGTTGGCCGCGACCCTGCGCCGGCTCCGCACCGCTCTCCTGGAGGCCGATACCTGACAGGCGGCTGGCCCCGCCAACTCGCGATCCTCCGTTGCCGTCCTCCGTCGCTGAACTCGGGCGCAGCCTGCGCCAGGTGGTCGACGGCGAGGCGCGGTTCAACGCCGGGGACCGGGCGATGTACGCGTTCGACGCGCCGGTGTACCGGCAGGTGCCGGTCGGCCTCGGCGGTCACGGCGGCTGGCCGAACTGGGAGGACGCCGCCGTCTCGTCGTGTCCTTCGGCGGGTCGCTGTCCAGCGAGCACGGGCACGGCCGCGCCGAGCTGTGGCCGAAGATGTTCAGCCCCGAGCTCATGCGGGCGATGGCGGAGTTCAAGCGGGTGTGGGATCCGGGGAAACGTCGACGAGAAGGATCACCGGGGTGGTCGCCGAGCGCCCCGAGCGGCGCGCCTACCCGAACGGGTGGCTACGGTATGTGCTGAGACGGCAACCGATCGGGAGGGGTGCGCCGTGGCGAACGAGACGGAGCCGGTCGAGCTGGACGATCCGGCGACGATCGGCCGGCGGGTGCGGCGCATCCGCCGCGCCCGTGGGAAGAGCCTCGACGTGATCGCCGGGCTGGCCGAGATCAGTACGGCGCAACTGTCGCGGCTGGAGACCGGCGAGCGCACCCTGGACCGGCTGTCCGTGATCGTCAAGCTGGCGAACGCCCTGGGGGTCGCCCCGTCCGACCTTGTGGCGCTGCCGGTGCCCGCGCCCGGCAACGGGGGCATGGATTCGGCCATCGCGGCGGTAGACCGCGCGGTCGTGGCGGTCAACCGTGACCTGTCGGGCGGGCAGGTGGTCCCCGTCGAGACGCTGCGGGAGCGGGTGAGCGCGGCGCTGGAGCTTCGTTACCAACCCGGCCGGGTCCGCGAGGTCGGGGCCGCGCTGCCCGGCCTGATTCGGGACGTGCACACGAGCATCGGCGCCGGCCGCGACGTGGCCGAGCTGCTGGACCTGGCGGCCCTGCTGCACGCGCAGGTGACCGAGGCGTGGCTGCGCCTTGCCGGCGCGTCGGTGGCGTTGCGGGAGCAGGCCGCGACGCTGGGCCGCCGGGTCGCCGAGCGCCGCGACACCCCGACCACGGTCGGCTTGGCCCTTGCGACCGCCGTCGACGTGGCGCTCGGCGCGGGTGACTTCGCCCTCGCCCGTGCCGAACTGGACAGGGCGAGCGTGCCCACCGCGAGCCCGGAGCTGGCGCAGCTTGCCGGTACGGCCACATTGCAGCGCTCGTTCGTCGCCGCCGCGAACGGCCGTTCCGCCGAGGCGGACGCGGCGTTGGATCACGCGGCCGACCTGGCCGAGCACGCCGGCGAGGGCATCCACCGTCTCGGGTCGTTCGGCCCGACGCTTGTCGGCGTCTGGCGCATGGCTGCGGCGAGGGAGACCGGCGACCCGGAGCGTGCCGTCGTCATCGCGGCGGGCTTGCACCCGGAAGCGGAGCCTTCCGTCCTGTGTCGAGCCGCCTACTGGCAGCAGCACGCCCGGGCGCTCGCCCGCGTGCGGGGTCGGCGGGATGACGCGGTGCGGGCGCTGCGCCGCGCCGAGGCGATCATGCCGCATGAGGTGCAGCGCAACCCGCACGCGCGGGAGACGCTCGGCGAGCTGCTCACCCACGTCAAGCGTGATGATCCGGTGAGCCGGGAGCTGCGGGGTATGGCCTTCCGGGCGGGCCTGCTGGTGTAGCCCGTCCGGCGGGGGTTTCCGGCCGGCAAGGTCGGCGGTGAGCGCCGGCCTTGCGGTGCGGGTGGTGCCGTCGAGCGTGGCCGGCTACGGCGACGGCACCACCTACGCCCGGATCAACACCGAACTCCCCATGAAGCCGCAGGTGCCGGCGTGGGCACTCAACGACGTCCTCGACGGTGACGCGACCACCTGCGGTGACTGGGGGACCGTCACCACCTGGGCCGTGCGGCAGATCAAGGTGCGGGACCGCCAACAGTTCAGCTTCTCCGGCACGAACTGCTCCATGGCCGCGGGGCTGCCCTACGCGATCGGCACGGCCGCCGCCTACCCCGGCCGGCAGGTCGTCGTGGTGAAGAACAACACCCTCGGGCTGAGCAGTGCTCCCGGCCGCAGTCAGGGCTTGTGGCCCACCCCGCACAGGGCCCAGATCGGGAGCTGGTACTGCGAGGTGAACCAGGTGGGGTCGCAGACCGCGGTGGTGGGGCGCCAGCCGGGCAGGGAAACCAGGCCGGGCTCGACCAGGTCGAGGCCGTCGAAGAAACCCAGGATCGCCTCCCGGCTGCGTACCGTCACCCCCGTCAGCCCAGCCTGCCGCCACTCCGCCACAGCCTGCTCCATGGGCTCTTCCGTGAGCCCGTGAGAGACGACGAGGTAGCTGCCGGGCGCCATCGCGTCCCGGAAACGTGCGACGAGCCCCGCCGGGTCGTCCTCGTCGCTGATGCAGTGCAGCACGGCCAGGAAGAACACCGCCACCGGCTGGTCGAAGTCGATCAGCCGGTGAACCTCCGGGTGACCCAGGATGTCCTCCGGACGGCGCAGGTCCGCCTCGACGACAGCGGTGGTGGCGGCAGTGGTCGGCCCGGTCCGCAGCGCTCGGGCGTGCACGCAGGCGACGGGATCGTTGTCGACGTAGACCACCCGCGCGTCCGGGGCGACCCGCTGCGCCACCTGGTGCACGTTGTCCTGGGTCGGCAGGCCGGTGCCGACATCCAGGAACTGCCGGATCCCCGCCTCAGCCAGGAAGCGGACCGCGCGGCCCAGGAACGCCCGGTTCTGCCGCGCAAGGACGGACACATGCGGGGCGACGGCCAAAATCCGCTCCGCCGCCTCGCGGTCGGCCGGGAAGTTGTCCTTCCCGCCGAGGAAGTAGTCATATATCCGCGCGATACTCGGCCGGAACAGGTCGATGTCGGCTGACAGCCAGCTCTCCTCTGTCATCTTCTGCTCCTCGACGGGACCGGTGCCAAGCGGCGGCGTGAGTCACTGCGCCCCGCAGCGGGGCTTCAGGTATCGGCAATGATCCCGTCGAGGATCCCCGTGGTCTCGGCGGGCGGCTCGGCCTGGTGACACAGGCGCTCCATCACCCGCACGTAGTGCTCGACCTCGCGCCGCTTGTCCAGGTAGAGGGCGTTGGTGAGCTGTTCGAGGTAGACGATGTCGGGCAGGTCGGGTTCGGCGAACCGCAGCAGGGCGAACGCACCGCCTGCCGCGGCGTGGCCTCCGAGGTGGAACGGCACGACCTGCAACGTGACGTTCGGCAGCTCGGTCAGCTCGATCACGTGGCGGAGCTGCGCGCGCATCACCCGCTGGCCGCCGAGCGGCCGGCGCAGCGCCGCCTCGTCGACAACGGCCCACAGGTTGGGTGCCTGAGGTTGGGTGAGGAGCCGCTGCCGCGTCATCCGGAGGCTGACGCGGCGTTCGACCTCCTCGCTGGACACGGTGGGATCGCCGAGTCGGCTCACGGCGTGGGCGTAGTCCTCGGTTTGGAGCAGGCCGGGGAGGAACTGGACCTCGTAGGTACGGATGATGGCGGCGGCCTGCTCCAGACCCACGTACCTCTCACACCAGCCTGGCAGGACGTCGCGGTACTTGGCCCACCAGCCCGCAGCCCTCGCCTGCCGGGCGAGGGCGAGGATCACCTCTCGTTCGTGCTCGTCGGTGGCGCCGTAGAGGGTGAGCAGGTCGGTCAGGTCGCGTTCCTTGAAGCTCGCCCGCCCCGACTCCAGGCGGCTGAGCTTGGCGTCGGACGCCCGGATCACCTTCCCGGCGGCTTCCCGGGTGATCCCGCTCGCCTCCCGCAGCCGGCGCAGCTCGAAACCCACCAACATGCGCGGCACCGTCGGCGCGCCGACCGCGCCGGCCGCGCAGTGGGCACCGATACGTCCCCGAGCGGACTCGCGACCTGGCTGAGCTGCGATCATGATTCTCCCCTCCCCCCGAGCCGACCGCGACGCTCAGTGTCCATCACCGGGACGGTCAGCGTCCACTATCTCCCGTTCGCCCGCCGCTGACCTGCGGTCAGC
>JAVKSM010000177.1:0-4319 GCA_039583705.1 Pseudonocardiaceae bacterium | reverse complement strand
GTGCTCGCCGGCGTCGGCGGCCAGCACGTACGACCTCGCCGGGTCGCCGGCAGGGACCGGGCGCGCGAGCACGGCCGGCGCGTCCACCTCCCTGGCGGCCAGCACACCCGCCGCCCCCGCCGCGTGCGCTGCCGCCGCGAAGTCATGGCCGTCCACCCGGGTCCCGGGCAGCGCGACGAACAGCCCGCCCGGACCGACCCGGCGGCTGTCGAACTCGACGCTGCCGCTCACCCGCTCCGCTCCGGTGGCCTGGTGCAGCCGGCCGCCGACCGCGCGGGCCACCTGGCCCAGGGTCAGCGGGATCACCAGCCGGCCCTTCCCGGTCGGCGCAGCGCGGCGGCGAGCTCCCCGAGATCGGAGAAGGGGTGCACCTGCCCGGCGATCTCCTGGCCGGTCTCGTGGCCCTTGCCCGCGACGACGACCGCGTCGCCGGGACGGGCGGCCGCCACGGCGGCGGCGATCGCCTCGCGCCGGTCCCCGACCTCGACGACGTCCCCGCGCTGCGGGGCGGGGACAGCGCGGGCGCCGGCGAGCACCGCGGCCCGGATCGCCGCCGGCTCCTCCCCGCGCGGGTTGTCGTCGGTGACGACGAGCAGGTCGGCCCGCCGCGCCGCGGCCTCCCCCATGACCGGGCGCTTGGCGGTGTCGCGCTGCCCACCGCACCCCAGCACGACCAGCACCCGTCCCTGGACCTGGGCACGCACCGCGTCGAGCAGCGCCGCGACGGCCGCCGGCTTGTGCGCGTAGTCGACCAGCGCGAGGAACGGCTGGCCCTCGTCCACCGGCTGCATCCGCCCCGGCACCGTCACCTCGGCGAGCCCGGAGGCGGCGAGCGCGGGGTCCGCGCCCGCGACGCTCGCGCATGCGATGGCAAGCAGCGCGTTGCTGACGTTGAACGCTCCTGGCAGCCGCAGCCGCACCGCGACATCGGTTCCGGACGGACCCAGCGCGCGGAAGGCAAGCCCGCCGGTGCCGTCCGGGAGCACGTCGACCGCCCGCCACAGCGCCCGACGCTCGTGCGGACCCCCGCCGGCGGCGGTGACGGTGACCGTGCCGGGACGCACCAGGCGGCGCCCCCAGGCGTCGTCCACGCAGACCACCTCACCCTGTGATCGACCGTCGAAGAGCAGCGCCTTGACCGCGAAGTAGTCCTCCATGTCGGTGTGGAAGTCCAGGTGGTCCTGGGAGAGGTTGGTGAAGGCCCCCACGGCGAACCCGGTGCCGTCGACCCTGCCCTGCGCCAGCGCATGGCTGGAGACCTCCATCGGCACAGCGCTGACACCGCGCTCGACCATCATCGCGAGCAGTGCCTGCAGGTCGGGGGCCTCGGGCGTGGTGAACGCGCTCGGCAGCCGCTGCCCGGCGACCTGCACCTCGACGGTCCCGACCAGTCCGGTGGTGGCGCCCGCGGCGCGCAACGCCGCCTCGAGCAGGTAGACCGTCGTGGTCTTGCCGGAGGTCCCGGTGACCCCGAGCACCGCGAGCCGGCGTGACGGCTCCCCGTAGATCGCGGCGGCCGCCGCGCCGAGCACCGCCCGCGGGTCGGGGTGCACGAGCACCGGCACCTCGGCGTGAGCGACGGCTGGGCGCCGGCACCCCGCCGGGTCGGTGAGCAGCGCCGCCGCGCCGGCCGCCAGTGCCTGCGCCGCGAAGTCCGCGCCGTGGGCGCGGGACCCGGCCACGCCGGCGAACAGGTCACCGGGATGCACCTCGTGGGCCCGCAGCGTGACCCCGGTGACCGCCACCCCGGAGCGGCAGGCCGCCACGTCCAGCCAGGGGCCGGGCAGCACGGCCCGGATCCGCGCGGCGAGCTCCGCCACCTCGACCGGCGTCACCGCCGACGGCCGCACCACGGCCCGTGCGGGTGTCACGGCGCTGGCGGGGGCCATGCCGGGGAGGCTACCGGCGACCGTGGCGGCGCCTGGTTCCGGCGCCCCACCACAACGATCCGATTACGGCACCGTGAGCCGGGCCACCGGCTGCGGTGCCGTCGAGGCCGGGATGTTCTCCCGCTGCGCCAGGTAGGAGGCGATGGCGTGGAACAGCGGGGCGGCGGTCTGGCCCGCCTCGCTGCCGTCGCTCGGCGCGTCGAGCATGATGCTGACGACGAACCGCGGGTGGTCCGCCGGAAGCATGCCCGCGAAGGTCACCCAGTAGGTCCGGGCGGCGTAGCAGCCGCACCGCGGGTCGACCTGCTGCGCGGTGCCGGTCTTGCCGGCCACCGGGAAGCCGGGGATCGCGGCCGAGGGGCCGGTCCCGCGCTGGCCCGGAGCGTCCTGGGTGACCGCTTCCAGCATGCGGCGGACCGTCTGCGCGGTCCGCGGGGAGACCACCCGTACGCCAGCCGGGCGCGGCTGCGGGTGGCGCACCCCGTCCGGACCCACCGTGGCCTCGATGATCCGTGGCGGGACGCGCACCCCGTCGTTCGCGATCGCCTGGTACATGTCGGCGAGCTGCAGCACGGTCATCGACAGCCCCTGCCCGATCGGCAGGTTGGCGAACGTGGTGCCCGACCATTGGCTGCGTGGCGGTACCCGTCCCGCGCTCTCCCCGGGCAGCCCGATGCCGGTGGGCTGCCCGAGCCCGAAGCGGGCCAGCATCTGGGAGAAGCGCTCCGGCCCCACCTTCCGCGCGGTCAGCAGCGTGCCGATGTTGGAGGACTTCGCGAGCACCCCGGTCAGCGTCAGGTGCAGGGTGCCGTGCGGCCAGGCGTCGTGGATGACCGTGTCGGCCACCCGCAGGCTTGGCGGCACCGTGACGACCGTCGCCGGTGTGTCCAGCCCGTACTCGATCGCGGCGGCCATCGTCACGACCTTGTTGACCGAGCCGGGCTCGAACGGCGTGGTGATCGCGGGGTCGCCGAGCTGCGCTGGGGTGGCTTTCGCCAGGTCCCCCGGGTCGAAGGTGTCGGTGCTGGCCAGCGCGAGGACCTCACCGGTCGCCGCGTCGAGCACGGCCGCGCTGCCGTCCTTGGAGCCGGTGCGCCCGACGTAGTCCGACAGGTCGCGCTGCACCGTGTACTGCAGGTCGGAGTCGAGAGTGAGCTGGACGTCGGAGCCTGGGGTCGCCGGCCGCGCGGCGCGCTGGCTGCCGGGGATCACGGCGTCGCTGCCCTCGGCGGTGTCCACGATCCGGTAGCCGTCTGAACCGGCGAGGACGTCGTTCTCGGAGCTCTCCAGCCCGACCCGGCCCCGCAACTTGTGCTCGTCGGCACTCCACGTGGCGACGCCGACGACGTTGGCGGCCACTGGGCCCGCCGGGTACTGGCGGGACTCCCGGTCCTCTGCGACGATCTCGGGGAAGCGGTCCTGGATCCGCTGTGCCGCCTGCGGGTCGACCATCGGGGCCAGCACAACGTAGCCGCGGCCCGAGTCGAGCTGCGCCAAGAGTGTCGCCGGGTCCACCAGGCCGCCGAGGATCTGCGCCATCCCGGTGGCGATCTGCTGCTTGCGGCGGTCGGCGTCCAGCCCCGTCGCCGCCACGACCTTCGGGTCGTTCCAGTCCCTGGTGATCTGAAGCGGGTTGGCGACCAGGGCCTTCGCGGCGACGCTGAAGGCCAGCGGGGCGCCGTTGCGGTCGATGATGCTGCCGCGCCCGGCCGGGATGGTCAGGCGGGTGATCCGCTGCTTGGCCGACTCGGCGGACAGCTCAGGTCGACGCACCGCCTGGACGTCGACGAGCTTGAGCCCGGCCAGCAGCAGCATGCCGACCATGGCGAGCCTGCCGAGCGCGAGCCGGCGGCGTTGGTCGGGGTGCGCCCCACGCCGGTCGGGGTGCGCCTGGCGACGCGATATCGGCTGGACGGGCGGCCCGGGCGGTCGGGCGCGCCCCATCAACCGGCCCCTGCGGCGGCCTGGACCGGCGGGGGCGGCTGCGCCTGCTCACCGGCCTGGACCGGCGGCGGGGCGGGCGCGCGGGCGGGGGTCGGGGTACCCACGACGGTGATCTCGCCGTCCGGCTCGACGACGAGCCGTGCGACCTGGTCCACCGGCACCATCCCGAGCTGCCGTGCCGCCGCTGCCAGGGCGGGCGCGGCCGCCGTGGCGGCGACCTCGCGCTGGAGTCGCTGGCCCTGTTCCGACAGGCTGGTCGTCTGCTGCTGTGCGGCCGCCAGCCGGTAGGAGTCGGCGGTCGCCGCGGTGGAGAGCCACAACGTGGCGACGAGCCCACCGACGAGCAGCGTCATGACCAGCAGCACGAAGGGGATCCGGCCGGCAGCCGGACCAGCGCTACCCGCGAGCGGATCGCCCTGCCCGGCCATGCGCTGGCCGCGCCGGGCGTAGGCCCTCGCCGCGGCGGCGGTGCGCCCACCGGTGGGC
>JAVKSM010000176.1:0-4365 GCA_039583705.1 Pseudonocardiaceae bacterium | reverse complement strand
AGGCCAGTGCGCGGTGGTTGCCTTCCCAGGCGGTCAGCCACAGCGCCGCCCGGCCGCTGCCGAGCGGCTACCTGCTCGACCGCGCGGTGGGGGCGCACGAGCTGATCCCGTTCGCCGCGCTGGCACCGGCCGGGGCGGGCCCGGACGACCGGGCCCGCCCCTCGGCGCGTCCGCCGAAAGGAGCTCGAGATGGCCCGGTTCGTCGACCGTGTCGTGCTGCACCTCGCGGCCGGGCACGGCGGCAACGGGTGCGCCTCGGTGCACCGCGAGAAGTTCGTGCCCCTGGGAGGCCCCGACGGCGGCAACGGCGGCCACGGTGGCGACGTGGTCCTCGTCGTCGACCGCGGCGTGCACACCCTGCTGGACTTCCACTACCGGCCGCACGCCCAGGCACGCCCAGGAAGGCCGGGGCAGGGCGCTCACCGCAACGGGGGCGCCGGGGCCGATCTGGAACTGCGGGTACCGGACGGCACGGTCGTGCTCGGAGCCGACGGTGAGGTGTTGGCCGACCTCGTCGGGGCCGGTACCCGCTTCGTCGCCGCCCGGGGCGGCCGTGGCGGCCTGGGCAACGCCGCGCTGGCCTCGCCAGCCCGCAAGGCGCCGGGCTTCGCGCTGCTCGGGGAGCCGGGGGAGACCGGCGACGTGGTGCTCGAACTGCGCTCGGTGGCCGACGTCGGGCTGGTCGGCTTCCCCTCGGCGGGCAAGTCGTCCCTGGTCGCCGTGCTCTCGGCGGCCCGACCCAAGATCGCTGACTACCCATTCACGACGCTGGCGCCCACCCTCGGCGTGGTCACCGCGGCAGACACCACGTTCACGGTCGCGGACGTGCCCGGGCTCATCCCCGGGGCGAGCCAGGGCAGGGGTCTCGGGCTGGAGTTCCTGCGCCACGTCGAGCGCTGCGCGGTGCTCGTGCACGTGGTGGACTGCGCGACCTGCGAACCGGGCCGCGACCCGGTGTCCGACGTGGACGTCATCGAGGCCGAGCTGGCGCAGTACACGCCGGGCCTGGGCGGCGAGCTGAGCGACCGTCCCCGCGTGGTCGCGCTCAACAAGGTCGACGTACCCGACGCGGCGGACCTCGCCGAGATCGCCGCCGGGGAGTTGGCGCAGCGCGGGTGGCCGATCGTCGCGATCTCCACCGCGACCCGGCAGGGCCTGCGTGAGCTGACGTTCCTGCTGACACGCCTCGTCGAGGAGCGCCGCGCCAGCCTGTCGCCGCCGGAGCCCACCCGGCGGGTGCTGCGACCGCGGGCGGTGGACGACACCGGTTTCGCAGTCGAGCCCGACCCCGAGGTGCCACGGGGGTTCGTGGTGCGGGGCGAGCGCCCGGAGCGCTGGGTGCGCCAGACCAGCTTCGACAACGACGAGGCTGTGGGGTACCTGGCCGACCGGCTGGCGCGGCTTGGCGTGGAGGAGGCGCTGGCCGGGCTCGGCGCGCAGCCGGGGGCGCAGGTGAGGATCGGCGAGGTGAGCTTCGACTGGCAACCCTCGACTCCGGCCGGGGTGGCGGTGGTGCTCAGTCGGCGGGGGGCCGACCCCCGGCTGGACACCGACACCCGGGTGAGTGCCGCGCAGCGCAAGGCTGCCAGGCAGGCCCGGCGCCGACCACTTGAGGAGGAGGACCGGTGAATGCCCGAGAAGCGGTCGCCGCGGCCCGGGTGATGGTGGTCAAGGTCGGCTCGTCGTCGCTGACGAGCCTCGGCGGCGGCCTGGATGCCACCCGGTTGGAGGTGCTCGTCGACACCCTCGCCCGCCGGCGGGCGGCCGGAACCCAGCTCGTCCTGGTCTCTTCCGGGGCGATCGCGGCCGGGCTCGCGCCGCTGCGGCTGGCGCGGCGGCCGAGGGACCTTGCCACCCAGCAGGCTGCGGCGAGCGTCGGGCAGTTGGCGCTCGCCCAGGCCTACGCGGCGTCCTTCGCCCGACACGGCCTGACCGTCGGCCAGGTACTCCTCACCGCAGACGACATGCTGCGCCGCGCCCACTACCGCAACGCCCAGCGCACCCTGACCCGGCTGCTCGGGCTCGGCGTGGTCGCGGTCGTCAACGAGAACGACACGGTGGCCACCGAAGAGATCCGGTTCGGCGACAACGACCGGCTCGCCGCGCTGGTCGCGCACCTGGTCGGCGCCGAAGCGCTGGTGCTGCTCTCCGACGTGGACGGCCTCTACGACGGCGACCCGCATGGTCCGGGTGCCGCGCTGGTGCGCGAGGTGACCGACCCGTCCAGACTGGACGCGTCGCTGTTGGCGCCCGCGGTCTCCGGGCTGGGCACCGGCGGGATGGCCTCCAAGCTGGCCGCCGCGACGTTGGCCGCCACGGCGGGCATCCCGGTCCTCGTGGCGTCCGCGGCGAGCGCCGCGGACGCCCTCGGCCCGGCGCAGGTCGGCACGGCGTTCGCAGCCACCGGACCCCGGCTCTCGGCCCGCCGGTTCTGGCTGCGGCATGCCGCCGGCGCCACCGGGCGGTTGCGCCTGGACGCCGGAGCGGTCGCGGCGGTGGTCGACCGGCGCCGGTCCCTGCTGGCGGCCGGGATCACCGGCGCGGACGGCGACTTCGACGCCGGCGACGTGGTCGAGCTGGTCGGGCCGGACGGCGCCGTGGTGGCCCGCGGCATGGTCGCCTACGACGCCGCGGAGCTGCCCGCGCTCATCGGCCGCAAGACCGGGGAACTGCCTCCCGAGCAGCGCCGCGAGGTCGTCCACGCCGACGACCTGGTCCCGGTCTGACTGCTCCGGTCGCTTCAGGCCCAGGACACGGACAGGCGGACCTGCCGCTTGTCAATCACTCGGCCTACGGGGAGCTGGTCATCTGGTGTACCCGCTGGAAAGGCCGTGACAACGAGTCGATCTGTCCGGCCGGTGTCCCACTGGCGAACCTGCTTGGTGATCCGCCTACATAACTCTTTGCCCGCTGGTCCGTGGCCGGTGGCGCCCAGCTCTGACATTTTCTTCCCGTTTCCTGCGATGGGCCTGTGGGTGAGATAGGCCAGCGAGGAGCCCGCCACGACACGTTCCTGTCGGCGTACGCCTCTTCGACCGGGGCGTGCGGCAGGAACAGGTGACGGGGCACAGCCCTCATCGCGTCCTCGACACCGGGAGTGACGATCCATCCGTCGGCGCGGATCTGGTAGATCGGGCGGGTGTGCAGATCCTAGTAGTAGCAGACAATGATTATTCCTTCGGCATAGTAGGAACCTTCCAGCGGCCCGGTGTTCACGCACAGCCCGCTGCCTGTGGTACTCGGGCGACTTCCGCCCGGTCGGTGCCTGCTGGCTCCACCATCCCCAGGGCAGGCACACCGTGGAGCAGTCCGGCCGCCGGATTCGCCGACACCGGGTGACGAGTGACGCCCCGTGGGCGAAGGCGGCGGCGAACAGCTCGCGACCGTGCCAACCCGTCACCGACCGGCCTTGTCAGGCGGTAACGCCCGCCCGTACGGGTTACACCGGCAGGCCGGCGCGGAAGGCCATACCCCGCAGCTCCCGACTCACCGCGTCATCGCGCTTGACGTGGACGAGCAGCTCGGCCAGCGTCTCCCGCGCGGCCGGGTTGCGCTGCACCTCGTGCGGCAGGATCGTCTCGGCGCGCCGCAGCGCCCGCACCGCCTCATCCCGCCGGCCCCGCACACGTGCCAACGCCCGGCCGTAGTGCTCCCAGTAGCCGGCGCGAAGCACGATGTCGGGTTGTGTCTCCGGGTGCAGGGCCGCCGCGATGGTCACGGCGCGCTCGGGATCCCCGGACTCGCGCGCCGCTGCCATCCGCCACAGACCGACGCACGTGGGGCCGAATCCCATCCAGTACTCGTCACCCTCTCCGGTGCGCTGCGCCAGCTCGTCGGCGTGCGCCAGCGCCGCGTCAGCCTCGGCAGGTCGGGAGGTCGTGGCTGCGGTGAACGACTGCCGCAGCGCGATCCCACCGGCGAGCTGTGTCAGAACCCGGTTTGTGGTGGGCACGCTCACCCTGTCCAGATCGGCCTGAGCGATACCGAACGCACCGGCGGCGAGCGCCACGTCCGCCGTGCTCGCCACGGCGAGGCTTATCGCGGTCGGGGTGTCGCGGCGCTCGGCGGCCCGCCGGCCCAGCATCGCGGCCTGCTCGCGCAGGTGCACCGGGGCGCCCGCATGACGTAGCCACGCCTCGGTCCCCTGCACGTGCAGCAGGACCGCCAGGTCGAGCAGCTCGGCCACGTCCCGCCCGGCGGCGATGCTGGTGTGCACGTCGCGGATCAGGTCGGGCAGAGCTGCGCCGGGCTCGCGGACCTTGCCGTCACGGCAACGCGCGTCGAGCGCCGCGCTCACCCGCTCCCGCAGCGCGTCGACCGGGAGCACCTGGCCGCCCGGCAGGTCGCGGTTGACCGCCATGATCG
>JAVKSM010000175.1:0-4397 GCA_039583705.1 Pseudonocardiaceae bacterium | reverse complement strand
CGATTGCGAACCCTTCGTCTGGACCGCCACATCGGAAGAGATTCTCGCCAAGGTCAGCTTCATCGAGTCGGAGGTGCGGCGTATGCTGGACTGTAACGCTAAGTAAACCTAGTCAGATTACAGCACACTAGTTACCAGCGGTGATCGCGGGGCGGGTGGTCGTCCGGGCGAGGCTGTGACCGGTGAAATCCTCGATGGCCTCCCCCATCCGGTTGGCCTCGATGGCGCCTCGGAATTTGGTGGTTCCCAGCATGTGACCCAGGGTGGACAAGCGCCGCGCGACGGCCTCGGTGCGCAGGTCGGGTTCGAGGGCAAACACCATGGACAGGGCGGCCTCGGCTCCGTCGAGGTCACCACGCAGTGTCCGCGCCATCGCGAGGTCGACGCGTGCGCCCGACTCGCCCACCGTCCACCGGATACGTTCGGGCATCTGGCCGAACAAGTCGAGTGCGGCGAGCGCTTCGGTCTCGGCGTGCTCCCCCTCGCCAAGAGCCACAAACGATGCTCCCGCACAGAGCGCCCGGCGGGCGCGGTCGAAGGCCAGTTCGCCACCGATCTCATCGAGGAACGGGTCATCGCCGGCACGCTCCAACTCGTCGTTTGCGGCGCGGAGAGCGGTGGTGACTTCCTGGCGGGCACCGAGCAGGGCCAACGCGCGAGAATGGACAGCATAAAGGCGAGCGCGGGCTGTGCCGGTTGGAGCGTTTTCCAACGCGGCGGCTGCCAGCGTGGCTGCCCGTCGGGGCCGTCCTGACCAAAACAACGAGGTGACTTGCAGCGCCCGCGCCCACGCGCACAACGACAGATGATCGATGATCGAGCCGTAAGTGTGCGCTGCACGGGCCTGTTCGTCCGCAACGTCCGGGTGGCCCATGTCCCACGACACCGACGACAGCAACCCACACACCTGCCCAGCGAGGAGGTACAGCTCGGCTTGTTGGCGTGGCTTGTGAGTACGGTCCAATTGCTCATAGATAGTGTCTCGCAACCGCACCAGATCCGTCAGCATGGTCAGCGGCGGCGCGGTGTAGTACGCGCGGGCGGCGTGCTGCGCGGCCGCGTGCAGGTGTTCCAGCGCGGACGGGTCCAGGGCGGATGCTGCTGCCTGGATGGCATGTTCCACGGATTCCCGACCAGCAGTCACGATCAGGTCCTCTTCTGTGAGTTGGACACGAGCAGGCATTTCGTCAGGTGGGCCAAATAAGCGTTCGATCGGCTCGTTCCACCAGCGTTCGAGCACCCGACGAGACGTAGAGCGCGGCAGCTCGGCTTCACCGGATAACCACCGTTTCACTGTGCGGTCCGACACGACAGTGGAGCTACGCTCCCCAAATTCCACCGCGGCTTCCCGGTACTTAGTCATGAATTCGGCCACGGACAAATGCGCAGCTCGCGCCCGTTGCTCAAGTCGCGTACGCGGTGGTGGCTTCTCCATAAGGGCGTCCCTCCTGCGGGCAGGGTAGGCGCACAAAGCCTACCTGCGGGAGCCACCAGCAAGGGAGTGTCACCACAGCGCCTCGCAAGTGGCCCCGATACGTCCCTCGTGTGCCAACTGACGAGCCCTGATGGTGGCCGTTGACACGGGCAGGGCGGATCTCTGGCGGGATCGGCGGGAGCAGTCATGACGGTCGTACGGGCGGTGTGGGTGACCAGCGCGGCCGACGGACTGGACCATGCGGTCACTGATGAGGCGATGGCAGCCACCGCCACGCAAGGACAGGGCAAGTTCCGGGCGCAGTGCGGCATGGCGATGCTGTCGGACTCGCTGTGCACCCCGCCCGGCGCCGTGTGCCCGGCGTGCTCGGCGTTCCACCGGCATGTCTGCGCCGCAGATGCCGAGCGCCGACAAGGCAGGTGGCGAGGGCGATCGGCTCAACCGCTGTATGAGCCGGTGGAGGGAGTGGCTGTGCGTGTCCACACGTTTCTTGGTCAGGTGGTCGCGGTGTTGTCCGGTCGTGCCTCGGTGTTTGAGGATCCGGCAGGTAGCCGGGTAGCACGCCGGCCACATCCCACGCCAACGCCGCCGTTTGAGGAGCCTGATGTGGTGGCGTTCACCGTTGCTCGTCCCTCGCCGGCGCGAATGTACAATGCCGCGCTGCGGGGTAAGGACAACTTCCCGGTTGACCTGGAAGCCAACCGGCGCATCTACGAGGCGGTGGGTGAGCGTGTGGTGCGCGCCACCGCGTTCGAGAACGACGGGTTCCGGCAGCGCGCCACCGCCTACCTCGTCGAGCGGTGCGGGATCGGCCAGTTCATCGACGTCGGCTGCGGCCTGCCGGTCACGCGGGAGGCGACGACGCACGCGATCGCGCAGCGGTATGCCCGGAGCGCCCGTGTCGTCTACGCCGACAAAGACGCCCACGTGCTCACCCACGGGCGCGCCCTGCTGGCCTGCCAGACCACCACCGTCATCACCGCCGACGCCGCCAAACCACGCACCATCCTGGACCACCCGCAGGTCCACACCCTGATCGACTTCCGACAACCGGTGGGTGTCCTGTTCATCGCGCTGGGTCACTTCATGCCCGACAGCGCCGACCCGGCCGGGATCCTCGCCGCCTTCCGCGACGCCGTGCCCCCCGGGAGCTGCCTCGCCTACTCCCACCTGGTGCGCGACGGCAAACCTCGACACGAGGTCACCGGCTGGCAGGAAGGCTTCCGCAACGCCAGCGCCCCCTTCACCCTCCGCACCCGCCACGAGGCACAGGCGTTGGTTCGCGGGTGGGACTGGCTGGCACCCGGTCTGGTCCCAGCCGCCCTCTGGGAGCCAGACCACAAGATCCCCGTGGACACCGGATGGATCGTCGGTGGAGTAGCACGAAAACCATAACCGATCGGATTGATGCATGCGGAAGTATACTGTACAGGCGGTGAGTGGTGAACGCGTGGTGACCAGTGGGGGGCGGGGTGTGCAGGTCATTCACCCGCCCGGGACCTACGGTGATGACCCGGTTTATGTCCGGGTCAACAAGGAGTTAGCGGGGGCGGCGTGGCCCGCGAGGGGCAGTGGCATCGAGGGTGGCTTCGAGGGCATGGTCGAGATCAACCACCCCCGCTGCCGCGACGACCAGGCCCACGTCTACCTGCGAGCCCAGAATAGTCACAGCGCGTTCGTCTACTGCCGCTGGATGCGCGAGGACGGTATGCCGGAACAGGCGTTGACTGTGGTGCGCATCGCACCAGCCGGCAGATGATGAGCTACGCCGGTGAGGGATGCGCGCGGCTGGGAAGCGCCACTGAAAAAGTGAAAGGGCGGGACGGCCATGTCGACACGACATGCGGCGGTGGGCTGGGTGCACCAAGCCAATTACACGTTGCGGTGGCGGCGCGGTGATGCGGTGGCGTATGTGTTCCGCGGCGCGCGGGAGTGCCCGGACAGCGGCGAGGGTGCCATCGACACGATCTCGGTGAATCCTGCCGGCTGGACCGACTTGGCCCAGATTCGCCGGCTGCTTGAGTGCTGGCTGGAGCACAACAGCCGTCCCCCAGGCGCCGTGTCACACCAGGCCACGTCACGAGGAGGAAGGAGGTAGCCCCAGAAACCGGGCCGGGCCACCCCCTGGCTGTGTGGAAGCGGCGGGGGTGGCCCGGCTGGGAACCACTGGTCCCGACAACGCGCTATTCCGGCTGCGCGCCGCCCAGGTTACGCCCAGCCGGTAGCGTCTCCCGCTGTGCGAGCGCACGGGAGCCGAACCGTGCGTGAGACGACCCCGACGATGCTGCGTACCTGGCTGGTGCCGCCGCCGCCCGTCGCCGCCGTCGCCGATCCGCCCCGGCGCCGGCTGCTGGTGACCGAACTGCTCGTCGTGTTCTCCGTGACGCTGGGCCTTTCCGGGCTGCGCAGCCTCATCTCGCTGCTCGACGCGCTGGGCGCCCCGCAGCCGTTGTCGTCGCAGTCGGTCGCGCTCAACGCCCCGGCGGCCCGGGCCAATCTCGCCGACCTCGCCGCGCAGTTGGCCGGGGTACTCCAGCTGGCGGCCTGGGGTGCGCTGGGCGGCTACCTGCTGGTGGGTGCCGGTCTCGCGCTCCGCGACGTCGGCCTGGACCGGACGCGCCCCAGCCGGGACGCGGCCGGGGCGGGCGGGCTGGCCGTGCTCATCGGCGTGCCGGGCCTCGGGTTGTACCTGGCGGCGCACGCCATCGGCGCCAACCTCACCGTGCTGCCCTCCACCCTCACCGACACCTGGTGGCGGCTGCCGGTGCTCGTGCTGTCGGCGGTCGGCAACGCCTGGGCCGAGGAGTTGCTCGTCGTCGGCTACCTGCTCACCCGGCTGCGGCAGCTCGGCTGGGCGGAGAACCGCTCCGTCGTGGCATCCGCGGTGCTGCGCGGCAGCTACCACCTCTACCAGGGGTTCGGCGGGTTCATCGGCAACCTCGTGATGGGCCTGGTGTTCGGC
>JAVKSM010000174.1:0-4454 GCA_039583705.1 Pseudonocardiaceae bacterium | reverse complement strand
CCGAGCTCCCGACCGCCGAGGAGCCCCCCGGCCAACGAGACCCCGACCGCCGAGGAGATCCCCGCCGAGTCCTGACCCGGCACCCATGACCGATCGGCGCCCTCGTCTCACCGGGTGAGCCGAGGGCGCCGATCGCTGCGTCCAGGCCGGTCACGTCCGGAAAAGCTCGTCCCAGGCGGCGGCCACCTGCCGGGCACACACCGCTGCCGGCACTCCCCCGACCCCGGTTCCCAGCCCGGGCAACGCGATCCGCGCGACGACCCCCCGCACCGGACGGCCGTCCTCCAACGTCCCGTCCCGCCACAGCCGCAGCACCGCCCGCGCCGCGAGGTAGGGGGCGACGGTGTCGGCCGGCAGCCGCTCCCCCGGCTCCCGCATCGTCGGCGCGCTCACCAGCCACGCCGGCCGCGCCACCCCCGTCGGGACCACCAGCGCCTCGCCCACCGGAAGCTCTCCGCCGTGCAGGGCGAGCACGGCGCTGCGCACCCTGGCCTCGACGTCGGGGAACGCGCGCGCGTACACCGCGTCGATCCCGCCGCGCATCCAGCCGTAGGAGTTGGCGGGGCTGACCACCGCGTCCACGTCGAGCTCGAGCACGGAGCCCCGGTGCACGGCCAGGTCCGGCCGCCCGCAGGTGATGCCGTCCCACTCCGCCGCCAGCGGGTCGTCCAGAGCCACCAGCACGACCGCCGGACGGGAGGCACGTGCCCCCGGCCGGGCGGCGCGCGCGGGCGGGATCATGAGGACATCATGGTCGTCGGCGCCCTCGGATGCACGCGACGCGCTGTGTGTACCCCGTAGGCTCGCGTTCGTGTCGCGCCTGGCGTTCCTCGGACCCCGCGCTTCCTTCACCGAGCAGGCGCTGCGGTGCCTGCCCGAGTCGTCGGACGCCGAGCTGGTGCCGTGCGCCGGCACGTCGGCCACGCTGGCCGCGGTCCGGGACGGGGCCAGCGCGGCAGCTTGCGTCCCGATCGAGAACTCCGTCGAAGGATCGGTCGGCGCGACCCTGGACGGGCTCGTCGAGGGCCCACCCCTGGTGATCACCGCTGAGGTCCTGCTGCCGATCCGGTTCGTGGTCCTGGTGCGACCGGGCGGCACTGCGGCGGATGTGCGGACGATTGCGTCGCACCTGATGGGCGAGGCGCAGACCCGGCGGTGGCTGGCCGCGAACCTGCCCGCCGCGCAGGTGCTGCTGTCCAGCTCGACCGCGGAAGCAGCCGCCCAGGTGGCGCGCGGCGAGATCGACGCGGCGGTGTGCGCGCCGGTCGCGGCGCAGCGCTACGGCCTGGACGTGCTGGCCGACGACGTCGCCGACAACGCCGACGCCGTCACCCGGTTCGTGCTGGTCCGCTCGCCAGGGGCGCCACCGCCCGCCACCGGGTCCGACCGCACCTCGCTCGCCACGACCACGGTCAACCAGCCGGGCGCGTTGCTCGGGGTGCTCACCGAGCTGGCTGTCCGCGGGATCGACCTCACCCGCATCGAGTCCCGGCCGACCAAGGACCGGCTCGGCGAGTACCGCTTCTTCCTCGACTGCGCCGGCCACGTCGCCGACCCCGCGATGGGCGAGGCACTGGCTGCTCTGCACCGCCGGTGCAGCGAGGTGCGCTACCTCGGCTCCTATCCCAGGGCCGACCTGGCCGCGGCGGCCCCGCCGCCGGATGAGCGGTTCCCCGACGCGGCGGCGTGGCTGGCGGCGGTGCGCGCGGGCAGGTGCGCGTGAGGCTGGTGCTGGCCCGACACGGCGAGACGCCGGCGAACGTCGAGGGGGTGCTCGACACCCTGCCACCCGGACCGGGCCTCACCGCTCTCGGGGAGGCCCAGTCGCAGGCGCTCGCCGACGAGCTGGCCGCGCTGCCGATCACCGCCGTTTACGCCTCCACCGCGAGGCGCACCCAGCTCACCGCCGCCCGGGTCGCGGCCCCGCACGGATTGGCGGTGCAGGTCGTGGCCGGCGTGCACGAGGTGTTCGTCGGCGAGCTCGAGGGTTGCGGCGACCCGGAGTCGATCCGCCGGTTCTGGGCCGTCGACCGGGCCTGGCACGACGGCTCGCTGGACGTCGCGCTGCCCGGCGGCGAGTCGGCCCGCGACGTGCTGCGCCGCCACCTCCGGGTGGTCCGCGGGATCCGGGCCGCCCACCCCGCGGGTACGGCGGTGCTGGTCGGCCACGGCGGTGCGCTGCGGATCGCGGCAGCCGTGCTGGGTGGGGGCGTCCCGGCTCGCGCAGGAAATCCGGCCCGCTCCTGTTACCTGCGCAACTGCGGCCGTATCGTGCTGGAGTCCGAGTCCGAGTCCGAGTCCGAGTCCGACGGCGCGGGCGGCGCGGGCGGCGAGAACGCCGCGGACGGCTGGCGGGTGGTGGAGTGGCGGCCCGAGCCGCCTGGGGGCCTCGGCGGCCGGCACAGCTCCGGTGCGACGGTCAGCCCCATCCGAGCCGGTGCAGCGCCGCTTCGTCAAGGCCGAAGTGGTGCGCGATCTCGTGCACCACCGTGACGGCTACTTCGTGCACCACGTCGTCCTCGTCCTGGCAGACGTCGAGGATCGCCTCCCGGAACAGGGTGATCCGATCGGGCAGGGCGCCGCTGTAGCGGGAGTCACGTTCGGTCAGCGCGATTCCCTCGTAGAGCCCGAGCAGCCCCGGCTCGTGCTCGCAGCGGTCGGCGACGAGGACGACGACGTTGTCCATCGCCCGGGCGAGTCGTTCTGGGACGGTGTCCAGCGCGTCGGACACCAGCTCCTCGAACCGCCGCCGGGGCATGCGAACCGTCATCGGGACGACCCCGCCGGGGTCGGCCTGGTGGTCCCGATCCGCACCCCGGTGCGGGCCGACCCGGTCAGGGGTGCGAAGCCCCCACCTCCCGGGAGCTGCGCGGCGAGGTTGCAGGTCACCTCGTGCGTGCCCGCGTTCCACGACGCGGCAGAGAGGTTCTGCCAGTACACGGTGAGCTTGCTCGCAGCGAGCTTGTCGGCTCCGCCGAGGTAGTCCGAGGCGATCTTGGTGCAGGTGGGCTGCAGGTACCCGTCCTGGTCGGCGACGGCCGGAGGTGGGCCGCTGAACTTCTTGCCCAGGTCGGCGACCCCGGTGACCTCCGCGGCGTGCGGTTCGGCGCAGTCGACGGGACCGCCCACCGCGGCCGTGGACAGGCCCAGGCAGGTGCCCGGCGCGTAGACCTCTGCCTGGTCGGCGTCGGCGACGTGGCCTCGGGTGGCCATCAGCGCACCGCTCGCGGCCGGGGCCTGCAGCCCGCAGCGCAGCACCCGGTCTCCCGCAATCCAGCCCCGCGGGGTGGGCGTGAGAGCACCGACACGGAAACGGCCGGCCGGGTCGAAGCGGCCGTGCAGGTAGCTGACGACCGGCGGCGTGCACCTGCCGTCGACGAGCTGCCGCCACCCGGCCTGGTCGGGGAACGGGGCGCTCGCGGGGGCGTCGAGCCGGACCGTGGCGGCGAGCTCGAACAGGTGGGGCTGCGAGCAGACGGTAGCGCTGGCGTCGCTGGCGTCGGGGCGCTGCCACGTCAGGCAGCTACCCGGGACCGCGACTCCAGGGTTCGATGCCGTCCCGAGGCTCGTGGCGGCGGTCGTGGTCCGGCCCGTGCCGAGCGTGTCCAGGACGGGGACCGGCTTGCCCGTCAGCGCGACGGCGCTGGCCACGCCGAGCATCACGAGCGCTCCGGCCAGCGCACCCAGCGCGGGCACGGGAACCCGCTTCGGCCGCCGGGCCGCCCGCGGTGGTCGATTCCTCACCTGCATGACGCCGAGCATTCTGCCGGCCGACTGGCGTCCCGGCGCCCTCGACCCGTCAGCCGGCACTCCGGTACCCGTCAGCCGGCACCCGTCAGCCGGCGTGCCGACGCGCCGGCGTGCCGGCACGCCGAGCGACGCCGCAGGGCAGGATGACAGCATGACCGACTTCGGGAACCTGCTCGGGCCGGCGCCCACCCGGCTGCCCTCCGACGATGCCGCACAGGCCGCGCTGGACAGCGGCGCCGATGTCGCCGAGGTCGCGGCCGCGCACCCGGGCTTCTCCGCCGCGTGGGCGACGCTGGCGGAGCGCGCGCTGGCGGCCGGGAACGCCGTTGACGGGTACGCCTACGCCCGGACCGGCTACCACCGCGGCTTGGACCAGTTGCGCCGCGCGGGGTGGCAGGGCCACGGCCCGGTACCCTTCGACCACCGCCCCAACCAGGGCTTCCTCCGCGCGCTCGCCGCATTGGCCCGGGCCGCGGACGCCATCGGCGAGGTGGACGAAGCCGAGCGCTGCGCCAGCTTCCTCTCCGACGCCGACCCCAGCGCTCCGGCCCATCTCGGCGTCGGCTGAGCCGACGCCGAGGCTGGGCAGCGGCGGACGCTGGCTCACGTGGAGCGGCCGCCGCGAGCCCCGCGAGCCCCGCGAGCCCCGCGAGCCCCGCGAGCCCCGCGAGCCCGGTGGTCTCAGGGGCGGACCAGCAGCCAGT
>JAVKSM010000173.1:0-4510 GCA_039583705.1 Pseudonocardiaceae bacterium | reverse complement strand
GGGTGGGGCCGAAGCGGGACAGCTCCCCGGTCGCGGCGCACCCGCAGCGCGGGCAGGCGACCTCGGCCGGCGACGAGCCGAGGGTCACCGGCACGGCGCCGCGTCGGCCGGGTGGGGCGATGCCGTGCTCGGCGAGCTTGCGGCGCCCGTCGTCGCTGATCCAGTCCGTGCGCCACGGCGGCGCGAGCACCGTGCGGATCTCGACGTCGCGGTAGCCGGCGGCGCCCAACCGGGCCCGCAGGTCGTCCCGGATGACCTCCAGCGCCGGGCACCCGGCGTAGGTCGGGGTGATCGTCACCCGCACCGTGCCCTCGGCGCTGACTTCGACCGACCGTACGACGCCGAGATCCTCAACGGTGAGCATCGGCAGCTCGGGGTCGACGACCTGCGCCACGACCTGTTGCGGGGTCAGCACGTGTTGTCGGGTCACCACGGTTGTCGGTCACCCCCTGCTGTCGGGTCACCACCTGCTGCGGGGTCACGGTCGGTCACCACCAGGCGCCCGGGTGCATCCGGGCCAGGCTCTGCAACTCGGCGAGCAGGTGGCCGAGGTGCTCGGTGTGCATGCCGTCGCGCCCGCCGAGCCCGCCGAGCCCTCCGACGAGGCCGGCCGTCGGCACCTGCGGGCGCCGCAGCGTGGCGCGGGCGAGCACCTCGTCGAGCACCGCGTCGACCTCACCCCGGGTCTCCGCCGGGTCGACCGCGACCCCCGCCACCGCCAGCCGCCGCTCGACCGGGCAGGCGCGGAACACCTCGTCCAGGTAGGGCCACGCCCGGTCCAGCCCGGCCTGCATGCGCCGGTGGGACTCCGCGGTGCCGTCGCCGAGCCGCAGCGTCCAGCGGACGGCGTAGTCGCGGTGGTAGGCCAGCTCGGCGACCCCCCTGGCCGCGACGGCGGAGACCACCGGGTCCCGGGAACCGACCAACCGCCGCAGCAGGGCGAGCCGGGCAGTGGCGAACAACAGCAGCCGGGCGACCGCCCAGCCGAAGTCCAGGTCGTCGGGAAGCTCGGCGAGCGCGACGTTGCGGAACTCCCGGTCGGTGCGCTGGTAGGCCAGGGCGTCCTCGCCACGACCGGCGTCGTCCCGCCCGGCCCCCTCGACGAAGCCGGCCCGGGCGAGCAGCGCCCGCGCCTGGCCGAGCAGGTCCAGGGCGATGTTGGCCAGCGCGAGTTCCTCCTCCAACTCCGGCGCGTTGCTCACCCACTCCGCGAGCCGCTGGGCGCAGACGAGCGCGTCGTCGCCGAGCATCAGGCAGTAGGCGGTCAGGTCGTCCGGGTCGACGCCGGAGGGGACCGGGGCCCGCACCTCGGCCGGAGCCTGCTCGCCCGGTGAGCCGAACGCCCACCGCGGGTCATCCCGCCCGGTCGTCTCGGCCAACGACAGGTAGGCGTTCGCGGTGTCCGGGTCGGTGGTCACAGGTGTGGCACGTCCTCGGGGATGGCGTAGAACGTCGGGTGCCGGTAGACCTTGTCCCCGGCCGGTGCGAAGAACGGGTCCTTCTCCTCCGGGCTCGACGCGGTGATCGCGGCAGCCGGCACCACCCAGATCGACACGCCCTCGTTGCGCCGGGTGTAGACGTCGCGCGCGCTGTGCAGCGCCATCTCGGCGTCCGCCGCGTGCAGCGAGCCGACGTGCACGTGGTTGAGGCCCCGCTTGCCGCGCACGAACACCTCGAACAGCGGCCAGCCCCGGCGCGCGCTCACCGCGGGCCGCGTTTCGCCGCGTAGGCGCTGGCCGCCTCCCGCACCCAGGCGCCGCGCTCGTGGGCCCGCCGCCGGTGCGCCAGCCGTTGGGCGTTGCACGGGCCGGCACCGCCAATGACCCGCCGGAACTCCGCCCAGTCCGGCTCGCCGTAGTCGTAGTGCCCGCGCTCGTCGTTCCAGCGCAGGTCCGGGTCGGGCAGGGTGACGCCGAGCGCGTCGGCCTGCGGGACCGTCATGTCGACGAAGCGCTGGCGCAGCTCGTCGTTGGTGTGGCGCTTGATGCCCCAGGCCATCGACTGCCGGGTGTTCGGAGACTCGGCGTCGGGTGGACCGAACATCATCAGCGAGGGCCACCACCAGCGGTGCACGGACTCCTGCACCATCACGCGCTGGGCCTCGGTGCCGGCGACCATCGCGCGCAGCAACTCGTAGCCCTGCCGCTGGTGGAACGACTCCTCCTTACAGATCCGGACCATCGCCCGGGCATAGGGCCCGTAGGAGCAGCGGCACAGCGGCACCTGATTGACGATCGCCGCACCGTCGACCAGCCACCCGATGACGCCGGTGTCGGCATACCCGAGCGCCGGGTAGTTGAAGATCGACGAGTACTTCTGGCGGGAATCGAGGAGCTTCTCGGTGAGTTCGGCGCGGTCGACGCCGAGGGTCTCCGCCGCGGCGTAGAGGTAGAGCCCGTGGCCCGCCTCGTCCTGGACCTTGGCGAGCAGGATCGCCTTGCGTCGCAACGAGGGCGCCCGCAGGATCCAGTTGCCCTCCGGCTGCATCCCGATGACCTCGGAATGGGCGTGCTGGGCGATCTGCCGGACGAGGGTGTCCCGATAGCCCTGCGGCATCCAGTCACGCGGCTCGACACGGCCGCCCCGGGCGAGGGTGGCGTCGAAAGCGGCGGCGAGCTCCCGGGCCGGCTCCCCGGGCAGCTCGGCGGGTTCGGCGGGTTCGCTGCCCGACCTCGCCGTCTGCTCCCTCCCACCCACGCCAGCGCCTCCAGGATGTGCCGGACCGAATGTTCGTTCGTTTATTATCATGCCGCAACGGGCCCGACCGCGCAACCGGCGCCGGCTGCCGAAACGGACACGGTGCCGCGTAGCGTGACGGGATGACCACGCTGGAACCCACCGAGCTCGGGGCGCGGGCCCGGATGATCCGCCGCCGCCGCGGCCTGAGCCGCGAGGTGACCGCGGGGCTGGCCGGGATCAGCCCGTCCCGCCTGGCCAGACTGGAGGACGGCAGGCGCGGGTTCCACCGGTGGGCGCTGCTCGAAGACCTGGCCACCGCGCTCGGCTGCTCGGTCACCGACCTGACCGGGCAGCCCTATCTGCCCGCGGACCGGGCGGGCGCCGACGCGCTGGCGACCTTGCCGGACATCACCGCCTCGCTCTATGACACCAGCCTCGACGACGTGCCCGACGTGCCGGCCCGGCCGGTCCAGGAGCTGGTCTCGTGGGCGGCCAGGGCCAACGAGCACTGCGACCGGATCGCGCCGCAGCGGATCCGCAACGACCCGCTCGCCCGGGACCTGCTGCTCACCCTGGGCCTACGCGCCCGGCGCCAGGCGGCGGAGACGGGCAGCCTGCGCAACCGGTTCGGAGTGGCACGCTGACCCGGATCAGCAGAGTGCTCGGGGATCCGGTCTGATCCACGTGCCCACCAGGGCCCCAGCGGAGGTCCTGGTAGCGGCGGTGGCCGTTCGGGTTGCGCCCGGTCGGCGGCACGACCCCGACGTCGGACCAGAAACGGATGGTGCGCACCGGCAGCCCGGTGCGCCGCGCGAGCGCCCCGATTCCGTACCGCGGCCCACCGCGATCGCTCATGACGGCGAGTGCGAGGGCTCCAGCCAGTGGAGATGCAAGCCCGCCCCATGGCGCAGGGGTGCTGGTCAGCCGCTGTGCCGCGGATGTGTACCGCCAGACCGGCCCGAAGCTCACCTGGTTGTCGTGCGCGTTGAATGTGAACTCTACGTTGACATCGTCGTCGCCCGGGGCAGGATGCCGTCGAAGACGATGCGCACGATCTCCTCCCGCAACGCCTCGGGCCGGGAGCGGCCGGGGCGATACCACTCGACGATCGAGTTGACCATCCCGGACAGCAGCCGGGCAGCCAGCGCCGGCTCGACGTCGGCCCGCACCTGGCCCTGCTCCACGGCGGCCCGCACCAGCGTCGCGACCGCGGCGTCGAAGGCCCGACGGCGGTCCAACGCCCACCGCTCGGTCTCGGTGTTGCCGCGGACCCGCAGCAGCAGCGTCACGTACGGCAACTCGGCGACGAGCACCTCGACCTGTCGCGCGACGATGTGCCGCAGCCGCTGCAAGGGGCTGCCCTCCCGGGCGGCAGGCTCGTCCAGCACCGCGAACAGCCCGTCGAGCGCCCGCTCCAGTGCGGCCCGCAGCAGCGCCTCCTTGCCGCTGACGTGGTTGTAGAAGGAGGACTTCGTGATCCCGGCCGCCCGGGACAGATCCTCCATGCTCGTCGCCTCGTAGCCCTGCGCGATGAACTCGGCCACCGCCACCTCCACCAGCGACGGGGCGTCGTAGGAGGGGCGCCGGGCGCCGGGCGCACCGCGGCGGGGGCGGGCACGCGGCTGCCCGTCGGCTCCGCTGGCGACCCCGGCCCCGGCTCCGCTCGCGACCCCGACCCCGGCCCCGGCTTCGCTGGCGACCCCGGCTTCGGCTTCGGCTTCGGCTTCGCTGCCGGCTCCGGTCATCGGCCGGCGAAGGTCGGGCGTCGCTTGGCGAGGAAGTCCTCGACGGCGCCGGCGTGGTCGGCGGTGCGGGCGAGCCGGGCCTGGGC
>JAVKSM010000172.1:0-4533 GCA_039583705.1 Pseudonocardiaceae bacterium | reverse complement strand
GGCATGGACTCCGCCATTGACGCGGTGCGCGTGGCGGTGATGGCAGTCAACCGCGACCTTCCGGACGGGCAGGTGTTCCCGGTCGACGCGCTGCGGGAGCGGGTGAGCGCGGCGCTCGACGCCTACTGCCGGGACGGCCGGATCCGCGAGGTCGGGGCCGCGCTGCCCGCCCTGATCCGGGACCTACACACGAGCATCGGCGCCGGGCGGGACGTCGCCGAGTTGCTCGACCTGGCGGCACTGCTGCACTCACAACTCGTCGAGCCGTGGCTACGCCTTGCGGGCGCGCCGCTGGACCTCCGCGAGCACGTCGTCCTACTAGCTCGCCGGGCCGCCGAGCGCCGCGAAACCCCGGCCGCTCTAGGCGTCGCGGCACAAGGGGGCGTGCACGTGGCGCTCGGCGCCGGCACCCGTGCGTTCGGCTTGGCACAAGCGGAGCTAGACGCGGTAGCTGTGCCCACCACAGATCCGGAGTCCATGCAAGTGGCGGGCATGCTCGCGCTGTCCCGCTCGCTGGTGGCCTCGATTGCGGGCCGTCCGGCCGAGGCTGACGCCGTGCTGGCGCACGCTGGCGAGTTGGCGCAGCGCACCGGGGAGGGCAACGCCTACTGGATGGCGTTCGGGCCGACGAACGTCGGTCTGTGGTGCATAGCTGCGGCGAGGGAGGCTGACGACCCGGAACGGGCCGTCGCCATTGCGGAAAGCCTGCACCCGCAGGCTCAGCCCCGTCTCGGCTGCCACGCGAACTACTGGGTGCACTACGGCCGGGCGTTGGCACGTGTGCGGGGCCGGCGGGGTGACGCGGTGCGGGCGCTGCGGCGCGCCGAGAGGGTGCTGCCGCATATGGTGCAGCGCAACCCGGCCGCGCGGGAGACGCTGGCCGAGCTGCTCGCCCACGCTGGGCACGACGACCCGGTGAGTCGGGAGCTGCGGGGCATGGCCTTCCGGGCGGGTCTGCTGGTGTAGCCCGACTAGGCGGGTGTCCCCGGCCGGCAAGGCCGGCGGTGAGCGGTCCGGCACGTTCGGTGAATGTTGACCGCCGCCGTTCGTCGTCTCGTCCGTGCTCGTCGTCGTGGTCGTCACCGCTCGACGGCCCAAGCCCGCAGCTCAGCCACCAGTGCCTCGTCGGTGCGCTCCGGCGCCGACGCTGTGCCCGGTGCCCGCGCCCGGGTTTGCCTGCTGGCAACCCCGTCCGGCCCCGACGCGGTATCAGGCACGGCCCGGTCCGGCCCGGCGTGCCCGGCGGTGGCGCCGGGTGTGTCCGGCAAGCCGACTCGAGCCGGCCCGGTCCTCATGCCTGCCGGTCCGCCGGTGCCAGCTCGACGTGCTCGACGTGCTCGACGTGCTCGACGTGTTCGGCGGGCGTGGCGCGGGTGAGCCACCGCCACCAGGGCGGCCGGTGGCACCGCCGTGAGGGCGGCGATGAGCCACCACGCCGGCACCAGCCGGTAGGCGGCGAGCGCGTGCTGAGCCACGTTCGCGCCGATGGTCACCACGGCAGCGGTGAGCGCCAGCGTCCGGGCGTAGCTCACCGCCGCCGGACTGCCACGACGGCCCAGCCAGATCCGCGAGCTGACGACGGCCGTGGTGTCGATGACGACCGGGAGTAGGAACGCCAATCCGGCCGGGTAGCTTGCGGCTGCTGCAAGCTCGCGCACCGAGGCGAACGACAACACCGCCGCCGCTGCGGCGATGAGCGCGAGCCCGGCCCAGGTCACCACGCCCGGCCGGGCACCCACGGTGCTCACCGCCGACACCCCTTCCGTCGCTCCAGGCGACGGGTGAACGCCACGTCGGCGCGAGCCGCGACCACGGCACCGGCCAGCCGACGAGCACACCCGGACCGCACAGGCGCAGCAGATAGCCGAGCAGCGCACCCGTGGGCGGGGTGGCCAGCAGCCACCCATCACTCAACGGCTTCGGCTGCGGCCGGGGCTGGAGACCGACTTGAAGCTCCGCCACCCGGCGCGGGCGCTCACGACTCACCGCCCGCCCGCTCGGCGGTGAAGTCCAGGCAGGGACAGTCCGGCGCCGCCCACCCGGCGCCGGCCCAGCACGGCGGCCAACTCGCCGAGCGTCGCAGTCCGCGGCACGTCGGCCGGCCGACGCGGCAGGGTCGCGGCCGGGGACGTGTCACGGGACACCCCGCACTTGCGGATGATCTCGGCGACGTTCTCGACGGTCGATGCCGGCCAGGTCGCCAGCCACTCCACGGTCTGCCGCTCCGACGCGGACAGCGGCACCCCGGCCAGCGCGTCGAGCAGGACAGCGTGATCTTCCGGCGGCGCCCGCGTCCACGGTGGACAGAGCGGGGCCGTCCTGGGGCCGTGGCAGACCGGGGACACCCGGGGGTGAGAGGGAACCGCAGGGTGCGTCAGGGAAAGACGTTTTGCCAGCTCAGAGGCGCTGTAGCGATCGTTTCGGCAGGTAGTCCGACCGGGTGAGAAAAGCCGGTCAGTAGTACCAGGGGAACGCGGACCAGTCGGGTGGGCGCTTCTGCAGGAACGCGTCGCGGCCCTCGACCCCCTCGTCGGTCATGTACGCCAGCCGGGTGGTCTCGCCCGCGAAGAGCTGCTGACCGACCAGGCCGTCGTCGAGGAGGTTGAAGGCGTACTTGAGCATCCGCTGGGAGGTGGGCGACTTGCCCAGGATCTCGCGCGCCCACTGCAGGGCCATCGCCTCCAGCTCCCGATGGGGCACCACCGCGTTGACCATGCCCATCCGGTGCGCGTCGGCGGCCGAGTAGGCCCGGCCCAGGAAGAAGACCTCGCGGGCGAACTTCTGGCCCACCTGCCGGGCGAGGTACGCGCTGCCGTAGCCGGCGTCGAAGGAGCCGACGTCGGCGTCGGTCTGCTTGAACCGGGCGTGCTCCTCCGAGGCGAGCGTGAGGTCGCAGGTGACGTGCAGGCTGTGGCCGCCCCCGGCCGCCCAGCCGGGCACCACCGCGATGACCACCTTGGGCATGAAACGGATGAGCCGTTGGCACTCCAGGATGTGCAGCCGCCCGGCCCGCCCGGGGTCCACGCTCTCGGCGGTCTCCCCGACCCTGCCCGTGGCTGCGTCCGGTAGCGTGTACTGGTAACCGGAACGACCCCGGATCCGCTGGTCGCCGCCGGAGCAGAACGCCCAACCGCCGTCGCGCGGGGACGGCCCGTTGCCGGTGAGCAGCACGCAGCCCACGTCCGAGCTCATCCTGGCGTGGTCGAGCGCCCGGTAGAGCTCGTCGACGGTGTGCGGGCGGAAGGCGTTGCGTACCTCGGGGCGGTCGAACGCGATCCGCACCACCCCCAGGTCCACCGCCCGGTGGTAGGTGATGTCGCTGACGTCGAAGCCTTCGACGGCGTGCCAGGCGTCGGCGTCGAACAGCTCCGAGACGTTCGACAGCGCTGATGTCACGATCCGGCAGCATAGGGGTGTGCCAGGGTCGATCCACGCGCTGTCGCGGCGCACCGGGTTCCGCAGGATCGAGCTGGCGTGAACCCCTCCACGACGCTCGCGCGGGTGCTGGTCGACGAACTGGTGCGGTGCGGAGTGGCCGAGGCGGTGCTCTGCCCCGGCTCCCGCAACGCTCCGCTGTCCCTCGCGCTGCACGCCGCCGACCGCGCGGGTCGGTTGCGGCTGCATGTGCGGATCGACGAGCGCACCGCCGCCTTCCTCGCGCTCGGGCTGGCCCGCGGATCGGGACGTCCGGTCCCGGTGGTGTGCACGTCGGGGACGGCGGCAGCCAACCTGCACCCGGCGGTGCTGGAGGCCTCCCACTCCGGAGTCCCGCTGCTGGCGGTCACCGCCGACCGGCCGCGCGAGCTGGTCGGGACCGGGGCCAACCAGACGATCGAGCAGGTCGGGCTGTACGGGCCGGCGGTGCGGGCGGCGTTCGTGGTGGGACCGGCGGACGGCGGTGACCGCGCCCGGTGGCGCTCCACCGTGGACCGCGCCGTCGCCGCCGCGCGCGGCCGGGTCTCCGGCGCTCCCGGTCCGGTACAGCTGGACGTGCCGCTGGCCGAGCCCCTGGTGCCCGCTTCCGACGAGCCGGAGCCGCCACCCGAGCGTCCGGGCGATGCGCCCTGGACCGCCGTCACGGTCACCGCTCCCACCCCGGAGCCGCTGGAGCCCGACCCTGCCGCGCCGACCCTGGTGCTGGCCGGTGACGGCTCGGGCGCGGCCTGCCTGCCGGGTCTGCCGGTCCTCGCCGAGCCCTCGTCGCCGCTGTGGGGCACCTCGCTCGCCGCGGGGGCGTGGCTCGCCGGTGCGTGGCTGGCCGGCTTACCGACGGCGGAGCGGCTGCGGCCGCGTCAGGTGCTGCTGCTCGGACGGCCGACCCTGCACCGACCGGTGCAGCGGCTGCTCGCCGACCCCGAGGTCGCGGTCTACGCGGCGGCACAGCGTCCGGTCTGGACGGATGTCGCGGCGACCGCGCTGGCGGTCGGCGGCCTGCCGCGCCGACTGGACGGCGACGCCGGGTTTGGCGCAATGTGGCGGGCCGCCGACGCCGCCGCCGCGGCCGCGCTGGCCGATGCTCTCGCCAGCGAGCCG
>JAVKSM010000171.1:0-4547 GCA_039583705.1 Pseudonocardiaceae bacterium | reverse complement strand
CTGTAATACGCGAATCAGGTGGAACGGACACTCCTGGATCTCACTACTAAAGTATTTAATTTAAATACAGGCCCCAAGCGGCGGGTGTGGGAGCTGGACAGCCTGAGGAACCGCTTCGGCGTCTGGAGATCGTTCACGAAGCGCAAACGCTTAAGCTGGCGACCGTCCTGCCGAATTGACCACATGCAGTGCCGGTCCAGTGCCGGTGGTGTTTCCCCTGATCCTCAGTACACGACGGCAGCCCTCATCGAGCCTGTGAGATGATTGTGTGACCGTCCCGGATCCCGCGGAGATCGGTGCGCGGGTGCGGCTGGTCCGCCGCCGCCGCGGGCTGAGCCTGGAGGTGGCCGCCGGGCTGGCCGGCATCAGCAAGCCCTACCTGTCGCTGCTGGAGAACGGGCAGCGCCACTTCAACCGCCGCGGCCTGCTCAACGACCTGGCCGACGCGCTGGGCTGTTCCGTCGCGGATCTGACCGGGCAGCCCTATCTCCATGTGGACCGGGCCACCGCCGATGCTGCGGCGGCTCTGCCGGGGATCGCGTGCGCGGTCTTCGACTGCGACCTGCACGATCCGCCCGACGTGCCCGCCCGGCCGGTTGGCCTGCTCGCGTCCCTGGCGGCACGGGCGAACGCCCACCTCGACCAGGCGCGGTTCTCGCTGGCTGTCCGGGATCTTGGTGCCGTGATCGCCGAGCTGCACGTGGTCGCCGCCACCGGCAGCACCGACACCCGCAGGGCTGCGCTGGCCGCGCTCGCCGAAGCCTGCCTGGTCGCCACCGCAACCGCGCGCCACCTGGGCCGCCCGGAGTTGGCCGTGCAGACCGCACGCCGCGGGTACGACGCCGCACGCCGCCTCGACGACCCCGCCCTGAGCGGTCAGCTCGCCGTGCAGCGCGCCCTGGGGCTGAGCTGGATCGGCGCACGTCGCCGGGTCACCGCTGTCCTCGACGAGGCGCTCGCCTCGATCACTCCCACTGCGGACCCCACCGCCACCGACACCCGCCCCGCCGAGGCCGCCGGAATGTTGCACCTGACCGCAGCGTGGCACCACGCCCAGCAGGCGGACAGGGCCGGGCAGGCCGAGGACCACCTCACCCGCGCCGCGGAGCTGGCCGAGCGGACCGGGGAACGCAACGCGCTGCACCTGCACTTCGGGCCGGCCCACGTGGCGGCGTGGGGGGTGGAAGTCGCCGTGGAGCTGGGGCGGGGTCCGGCTGCCGTCGAGAAAGTCAGTGACCAGGTGCCCCGGTTGCTCGACACGCTCGGCTCAGAGAACCGCCGCTGTGTACTGCACTTCAACCTGGCCCGCGGCTACGCACAGGCCGAAGGTGCACGCGACGCGGAAGCGCTGCGCCACCTCGACCTAGCCGACCGGACCGCCCCGCAGGGGGTCCGCAACGTCCCGGTGGCCCGCGAGCTGCTCGCCGAGCTCGACGCACGCGCCCGGCGGCGGGTGTGGGAGCTGGACAGCCTCAAGAACCGCTTCGGGCTCGCACCGCCCGCCTGAGGGTTCACAGACAGGGAACCTGGGCTCCCGTTCACTGTCTGGAGACTGATTTCCTGCTGCGAGCCACCGGGCTGTGGCGCGCGTTACCGTCTGCGGAGAGAGGTCGATTTCGGTCGGCCAGGCTGGGTTGTGAGGAGGTCGGGGGCGGTATGTCGATTTCTGGATCGGATCCGTTGGTGCCGGTGACGAGCCGGTTCCCGCTCTCGTCGTCGGCTGGTCAGGTGTGGTCGAGTTCGGCGGTGCCGTCGGGGCCGGGGACGCGGCCGTTCGGGTTGCGGTTCGCAGTCCAGCCGGTGGCAGGCGTGGAGATGGGCAAACACAGCAAGAGGCCGACGAACAAGACCCGCACCGAGCAGACCCAGATCACCGACGACGGGCGGGTGGTGGGCCACAAGACGGACACCGTGCACTACGTGGAGATGGACGAGGAGTGATCGCGCCGACGGTGCTGGTGATTGCGCAGGAGCAGGACTCCACTGCTGACCTGGTCGTTGCGGCGGTGAGCGCCCGTGGCGTCGACGTGGCGCGGATGGACACCGCGGACTTCCCGGGGGCGCTGTCGCTGGCTGCGAGGCCGGCGGACATGGATCGGCCGGGGTGGCTGTGGCTGCGAGGGCGACGGGTTGGTCTGGGGGCCGTGGTCAGCGTGTATCGCCGGAGTCCGGCCCAGTTCGGGTTCCCGGATGGAATGTCGGGGCCGGAGCGGCGCTTCGCCACGGTGGAGTCGGTGTTCGGGCTGGGTGGTGTGCTGGCTGCCCAGCCGTGGCGGTGGGTGGATTTCCCCGCCGCGGTAGCGGATGCGTCCTACAAGCCCAGGCAGCTGCGGGTGGCCGCCGCGTGCGGGTTGAGCGTGCCGCGGTCGCTGGTGACCAACGTCGGGGCGCAGGCCCGCGCGTTCGCCGCGGAGGTCGGTGGCCGGTTGGTGTACAAGACCATGTCCACCGGCGTCGTCACCGAGCAGGACCAGTTGAAGATTGTCTACACGTCGCGGGTGGCCGCCGAAGACCTCGACGACGACGCGATCGGGTTGTGCTGCCACCTGTTCCAGGAGTGGATCGACAAGGCGTTCGACGTGCGGCTGACGGTGGTCGGGCAGCGGTGTTTCGCGGTCGCGGTGCACGCCGCGAGCGCGGAGGCTGCGCTGGACTGGCGCTCGCGCTACGACGATCTGCGCTACGAGGTCTGCGAGACCCCGCAGACGGTGCGGCAGGGCGTCATGCGCTTCATGCGCGAGTTCGGGTTGACGTTCGGCGCGTTCGACTTCTCGGTGACCTCGGAGGGTCGCTGGTGGTTTTTGGAGTGCAACCCGGCGGGGCAGTGGGGCTGGCTGGTCGCCGAGACCGGGCTGCCGATCGCCGAGGCGATCGCCGACGAGCTGGTGGGCTCCGGGTGAGGGCGACTGCGAGAGCGGAGAGCTACCGGCGTGACCTGGTGGCGGCGCTGGTCGCCAGCGGGATGGTGCGCAGCGGGTGGGTGCGGGAGGCGTTCGAGACCACACCGCGGGAGGTTTTCGTGCCTCGCTTCTCCCGCCGGGTCGGCAGGAAGACGGTCGTGATGGACGGGGCGGTCGCGGGCCGGCACGACGAGTGGCTGCGCGCGGTGTATTCCGACGAGGTCCTCACGGTTCAGTGCACCACCGCCCCCGACGTCGTGGACGCCGGTGGGGTGCCGACGAGTTCGAGTTCGATGCCCACGGTGATGGCCGGGATGTTGGAGGCGTTGGACCTGCGGCCGGGTCACCGGGTTCTCGAGATCGGCACCGGCACCGGCTACAACGCCGCGCTGCTGTGCCACCGGGTTGGGGCCGACAACGTCACCACCGTCGAGCTCGACCCCCGGCTCGCCGACCTGGCCCGCCAGGCTCTGGCCCGGGCAGGGCTGCACCCCTTGGTGCACGTGGGTGACGGTGCGGCCGGCGCCGCGGCCGCTGCGCCGTTCGACCGGATCATCGCGACCGCCTCTGCCGACCACATCCCCCCCGCGTGGATCTCCCAGCTCACGCCGGGCGGGGCGATCGTGGTCGACCTGCGTGGCAGCCTCGCCGGTGGACTGGTCCGCCTCATCCGGGTCGGTGAGGACATCGTGCAGGGGACGTTTGTGGACCTGCCGGGGGCGTTCATGCCCATGCGGACCCATCCGCACAGCCCGCACCGCGACGGCGAGGACTGGGACCGGGTGCGCCTCGACAAGCGCAACCCCCACATCGGCCGGACCGCCCTCGACCCGGCCCTGCTCACCACCGAGCCGTCGTTGCGGTTCCTGCTGCAACTGCACCTCGCCGGTCGGCGGCTGCGGGGGTTCGGGCCGACCGTCGACGGCAGCGAGGTCGCCGGTCACGGCACCGACGCGAGCTGGTTCGACGTCCACAGCGTCCCCGACGAGGCCGTCACCCACGACGACATGGACGCGCTGTACACGGTTCGGCAGGGCGGCCCGCAGCGGCTGTGGGACACCGTCGAGACCACGTTCACCGCATGGCAACGGCTCGGCCGCCCCAGCATCGACCAGTTCCGCGTCACCGCCACCGACGACGCCGAGCTCCAACACGCCTGGCACAGCAACGGCGACGCGTCGATGCGCTGGCCGTTGCCCCTGTAGCAGACCCCTCGCCGTGACGGAACCAACCGGAGCCGCAGCACCTGGTGCGCATCCACCCGACTCCGCGTCACCACTTGCTGCGCGCCGACCGCTGAACGCTCGTCCGGCCGCGGAGTACGGGTTTCCGGGCGTGGAGCGCGGGGGTGCCGAGCGCTGTACCGCCGCCCGGTCAGGGCTTGCGGCCCACCCCGCAAAGAACCCAAGTCGGGAACCTGTTGTACTGCGAGGCGAACCAGGTGGGGTCGCAGGCCGTGATGGTGGGGCGCCAGCCGGGCAGGGAAACCAGGCCGGGCTCGACCAGCTCAAGGCCATCGAAGAAACGCAGGATCGCCTCCCGGCTACGCGTCGTCACCCCCGTCAGTCCCGCCTGCTGATATTCCTCCACAACCTGGTCGAGGGGCTCTTGTGTGAGGCCGTGGGAGATGACGAGGTAGCTGCCAGG
>JAVKSM010000170.1:0-4553 GCA_039583705.1 Pseudonocardiaceae bacterium | reverse complement strand
GCTCCGAGCGGTTGTGGTGCTCGATGCGGCGCGTCATGGCCGGAGGCTACCGTCGGTCCCGTGCCCGCGACCCGGACAGCTCCCCTCACGCTGCTCGCGCCCCACACGACGCTGCGGCTCGGCGGTCCGGCGCGCCTGCTGGTGGCGGCGGGGCACGCCGAGGAGGTCGTCGAGGTGGTCCGGGAGGCCGACGCCGCCGGCGAGCCGCTGCTCGTGCTCGGCGGCGGCTCCAACGTCGTCGTCGGCGACGCCGGGTTCGACGGCACCGCGCTGCTGCTCGCGACCACCGGGTCCCGGCCCGACCGGCTCGACGCCGACACCGTGCTGCTCACCGTCGAGGCCGGCGAGGACTGGGACGACGTGGTCGCCGGTTGCGTTGCCGACGGCCTCGGCGGCCTGGAGTGCCTGTCGGGCATTCCCGGCCGGCTCGGCGCGACCCCGGTGCAGAACGTCGGCGCCTACGGCGTCGAGGTGGCCGACCTGCTCGTTGACGTCGATCTCTACGACCGCTCCAGCGCCACGGTGCGGCGGGTCAGCGCCGCTGGGCTCGGTCTCGGCTACCGCACCAGCCGGCTCAAGCGCGGCGACGCCGCGATCGTGCTGCGGGCCAGGTTCGCGCTGCGCCCGGACGGCCTGTCGGCGCCGGTGCGCTACCCCGAGTTGGCCGCCGCACTCGGGGTGCCGACCGGGGTGCGCGTGCCGGCAGGGCGGGCCCGGGAGGCGGTGCTGGCGCTGCGCCGGGGTAAGGGCATGGTGCTCGACCCGGCCGACCACGACACCTGGAGCGTCGGCTCGTTCTTCACCAACCCGGTGCTGCCCGACGCCGGTATCGACGGGATACCGGACGGCGTGCCGCGCTGGTCCGCCGGCTCCGGATACACCAAGCTGTCGGCCGCCGCGCTGATCGAGCGGGCCGGGGTCCGCCGCGGCCACCCCGGACCGGGTGGCCGGGTGGCCGTGTCGCACAAGCACACGCTGGCCCTGACCAACCGCGGCCCGGGAACAACCGAAGATCTGCTGGAGTTGGCAAGGACGGTGCGGGAGGCGGTGAGCGCGGCGTTCGGCGTCGTGCTCCAGCCGGAGCCGGTGCTCGTCGGTTGTTCGCTGTGACCCCTGTCACGGGAAGCACGGGTCGCGGGAGCCACCGGGGTACCCCTGTGCCGGAGATGAGGTCTGGGAACGAAGCCGTCGATGAGGGGGGAAGCTGATGCGCCGCACCCTCGCCGTCCTGGCCCTGGTGGTCGGGCTCGTCGCCGGCGCCGTCGCGTGCGGGTCGACGGCCACCCTTGGCTTGGTCGCCGGGCAGCGGAGCGCCGCGCCTGCCCTGCAGGTGAGGTTCACCCCGGCGGACGGAGCCACCGGAGTCGACCCCGACGCGCCGGTCAGCCTCGCCGCCAGCAACGGGCGGCTCCTGGCGGTGACCCTCACCAATGCCGCCGGCACGATCGTCTCCGCCGCGATGAGCCCGGATGGTCACGTCTGGAACACCACCGAGGCGCTCGGCTACGGAAAGACCTACACCTGGCAGGGCAGCGCCGTCGGAGCCGACAACCGGCTGGTGCTGGTCAGCGGGTCGTTCACGACCCTGACGCCGCAGCAGGTGGTGGGTGCCACGCTCAACATCGACGATGGCTCGGTGGTCGGCATCGCCGCCCCGATCATCCTGCAGTTCGACGGGCACGTCGCGGACAAGGTGGCGGTGGAGCGGGCGCTGCGCGTCACGACATCCCCGCCGACCACCGGCTCCTGGGCCTGGCTGCCTGACGACAATGGCGACTCCCGCGTGCACTGGCGGCCGGAGGACTACTGGCAACCGGGCACCGAGGTGAGCGTCCTGGCCAACCTCTACGGCCTGTCCTACGGCGACGGGTCCTACGGCAAGGAGGACCTGTCGACACACTTCACGATCGGGCGCTCGCAGATCGTCAAAGCCGACGTGACCAGCCACCGGCTGGTCGTGGTGCGCGACGGGCAGGTCATCCTGGACCTTCCGGCCAGCTACGGGCTGGTCTCGGACCCCAGGCGCAACACCACCAACGGCATCCACGTCGTCATGAGCAAGTCACAGACGGTGCTCATGTCCAACCCCGCCTACGGCTACGTCGACGTCCCGGAGCACTGGGCGGTGCGGATCTCCAACAACGGCGAGTTCATCCACGCCAATCCCGAGACCACGGGCGTGCAGGGCTCCAGCAACGTCACCCACGGCTGCGTCAACCTGTCCACCGCCAACGCCGAGGCCTACTACGCGACGGCGATCTACGGTGACCCGGTCGAGGTGACGAACAGCCCGGTGCCGCTCTCGGCCGCCGACGGCGACATCTACGACTGGGCCGTTCCCTGGGAGGCGTGGCAGGCGATGTCGGCGTTGTCATGAGCGGGGTGCCCGTGCCACATACGCTGTCCGGGTGATCTCACCCATGCGGTCGGGACCGCGGCGGGTCGCGGTGCTCTCGGTGCACACGTCGCCGCTGGAACAGCCCGGAACCGGGGACGCCGGCGGCATGAACGTCTACATCGTGCAGACGGCCACCCGGATGGCCCGCCGGGGCGTCGAGGTCGAGGTGTTCACCCGGTCCACCTCCTCGGACCTGCCGCCGGTTGCCGAGCTGGCGCCCGGCGTGAGGGTCCGGCACATCGTCGCCGGCCCGTTCGAGGGCTTGGGCAAGGAGGACCTGCCCAGCCAACTGTGCGCCTTCACCGCCGGCGTGCTGCGGGCCGAGGCCCGCCACGAGCCGGGGTACTACGACGTGGTGCACAGCCACTACTGGCTCTCCGGGCAGGTCGGCTGGCTGGCCCGGGAACGGTGGGGGGTGCCGCTGGTGCACAGCGCGCACACCCTGGCAAAGGTCAAGAACGCGGCGCTCGCCGACGGCGACACGCCGGAGCCGCGGGTCAGAGTGATCGGCGAGGAGCAGGTGGTGGCCGAGGCCGACCGGCTGGTGGCCAACACCGACATAGAGGCCGCCCAGCTCGTCGGCCTCTACGGGGCGCACCCGGAGCGCGTCGTGACGATCCCGCCGGGCGTCGACCTGCACCGTTTCAGCCCAGGGGAGCGGGCGGTGGCACGGGCCGCCCTCGGGCTGCGCCAGCAGGACGTGGTGCTCGCCTTCGTCGGGCGGATCCAGCCGCTCAAGGGGCCGAACGTGCTCCTGCGGGCGGCGGCTGAGCTGCTGCGCCGCGCCGCCTGGGCTGACGACGCCAGCGGCCGGTCGCTGCGGGAGCGGCTGGTCGTGCTCGTCGTCGGCGGGCCGTCGGGCAGCGGCGTGGCCGAGCCGAGGGTGCTGCAGCAGCTCGCCGCCGAGCTGGGCATCGCCGACGTCACCCGGTTCGCCCCGCCCCGCGCCGGCCGCGACCTCGTCGCCACCTACCGGGCGGCCGACGTCGTGGCGGTGCCCAGCCACAACGAGTCGTTCGGCCTGGTGGCGCTGGAGGCACAGGCCTGCGGGACGCCGGTGGTGGCCTCCCGGGTCGGCGGCCTCCCGGTGGCCGTGGCCGAGGGTGCCTCCGGGCTGCTCGTGGTCGACCACGAGCCGGGTGCCTGGGCCGACGCCCTCGCCCAGGTCGCGCTGGACCCTGCCCGCCACGCCCGGCTGTCCGCCGGCGCGCTCGGCCACGCCGCGCGGTTCTCCTGGGAGCGGACCACCGACGCGCTGCTCGCCAGCTACACCGACGCCGCCGCCGAGTTCCGGGCCGCGCTCGGGGAGGCGGAGGTCGCCGTGTGACGGATCTCGACGAGGTGATCGCGAGGACCCTGGACGAGCGTGAGGTCAGCTACACCAGGCGCGGGCCGGGCCGTTTCTTCGTCACGTTGCCCGGGACCAAGAAGCTGCAGACCAACTGCTGGCTGGTGCTCACCCCGCACGCGCTGCTCGTCGAGGCGTTCGTGTGTCGACGGCCCGACGAGGCGCACGAGGCGGTCTACCGCTGGCTGCTGCGCCGCAACGCCCGGCTCTACGGCGTGCACTACACGCTGGACGGCATCGGCGACATCCACCTCGTCGGCCGGATCGGGCTGCACGCCGTGACCCCCGACGAGCTCGACCGGCTGCTCGGCCAGGTGCTCGAGGCGGCCGACAACGACTTCGACACGCTCCTCGAGATCGGCTTCGCGTCCTCGATCCAGCGGGAGTGGGCCTGGCGGGTCTCCCGGGGAGAGTCCCTGGCGAACCTGCAGGCGTTCCGGCACCTCGTGCAGCCGGCGGAGGGCGAAGGGCCGGCCACCTTTGACAGGTGAGAGCCGAGTGAGAGCGGAGTGAGAAACGGACGAGTACCGGGTGAGGGCCGGATGAGAAACGGACGAGCGACGCGGGGCGGCCCGGAAGAGAGGGGGAGTCGCGCCCGGGCCGCCCCGCGTCCACTCCCCGCGCCGACCCCGGGGTGAACCCGGGAACGGCGCAGGCCACGGTCCGACGGGGGGAGACGGACCGCGAGCGCAGCCCTCGCGGCCGGCCGTGCCTCGGAGCCGGAAGCTTGAGGGGCGAAGTACACCTTCGCAGGCGGAGTACGCGATCTCAAGGGATCTCCGCCGCTCCCTTGGTGTCATCTTCGCC
>JAVKSM010000169.1:0-4597 GCA_039583705.1 Pseudonocardiaceae bacterium | reverse complement strand
AAGCTCGTCCTCGTCGGGCTCACCTACCGCCAGATCGGCGAGCGGCTGTTCATCTCGGCCAAGACCGTCGAGCACCACGTGGCCCGGATACGCCAACGGCTGGACGTCACGACCCGCGACGAGCTGTTCTCACAGTTGCGGTCGCTGGTCAGCGACCAGCTTTTCTGACAACTTCCTGCGCCGTTCGCGCATTCCTATCCCTCCATTCCGGGTCGGACCCTGTTGGATCCGGTGTCCGGAATCTGGGAGGCACGCCGGTGTGGTGTGGTTGGCGACGTCGTGGTGTGGGTACGCGAGCGGTGGTGGCCCCCACCGCCCCTGATGGCCACCACCGGCCGGATGGCCGACGACGCGTGCGGGAAGGCAGGTCCAGTTGCGGTGCTGTTCGAACAGTTCTATTTCCGGTCGTTGGGTCACGCGTCCTACCTGGTGGGGGATGAGAAGACCGGACAGGCGTTGGTGTTCGACCCCCGCCGTGACGTGGGCGTCTATGCCGAAGCGGCGCGGGAGCGGGGATTGCGGATAGCGTATGCGGCCGACTCGCACGGCCACAACGACTATCTGTCGGGACTGACCGAGCTGGCCGAACGCACCGGAGCGCAGCCGTGGGGGTCGGCGGCCGGCGAGCTCGGATACGAGCATCGACCGCTGCGCGACGGGGAAACCGTGGAGTTCGGCGACGTGGGCGTACAGGTGTTGTACACACCGGGCCACACGCCCGAGCACATCAGCCTGCTGGTGTTCGACCGGGCGATGAGCGCGGACACCCCGGCTGTGCTGCTCTCGGGTGGGGCGCTGCTGGTGGGGGACCTGGCGCGCCCGGATCTGCTCGGGGGCGAGCAAGAGGCCCGCCGGCACGCGGAGGTGTTCTGCGACACGATCCAGACCAAGCTGCTGCCCCTGCCCGACCACGTGCAGGTGTTTCCCACCCACGTGGCGGGCTCGCTGTGCGGCGGCAACATCGCCAGCCGATTGTCGACCACCCTCGGTTACGAACGGCGCGTCAACGCGGTCCTGGCCGAGGTGGACTCGAAAGACGGGTTCGTGCGGGAATGCCTGCGGTTGGACAACCTACCGGCGGTGCCGCCGTACTGGCGCCGCATGCGCAGCCAGAACCTGTCCGGGGTGCCCCTGCTGGGCCCGCTGCCCGAGCCGCCCGCACTGGGAGTCGCCGGATTCGACTGCCATCGCGACGCAGGGGCGATCGTGCTGGATGTCCGCAGCCCGGAGGCCTTCGGTGGCGCCCATATCCCTGGTGCGCTCAACGTGGGGCTCGGTGCGGCGTTCCCCACTTGGGCGGGCACCGTGCTCCCCGCCGACGCGCGGGTGCTACTGGTGCTGGACCGGCCGGCCGATCTGTGGGAGACCATCTGGCATCTGCTGCGCATCGGCTACCCACCTGCACTAGGCTGGCTGGCCGGCGGCATGACAGCTTGGCGCACGGCGACCAGGCCCGTCGCGAGCACGCCGCAGATCACCGTGCGCGACCTGCACCAGCGCCTGGAGCGCGGCGAGCTGCATCTGCTGGATGTGCGGCAACCCGCTGAGTGGGCTGCCGGTCATGCACCTGGCGCCACCTATATCACTGGTGCGCAACTCCCGGATCGTCTCGACGAGGTACCTGACGGAAAGCCACTCGCGGTGACCTGCGGCAGCGGGTACCGTTCCTCGGTCGCCGCCAGCCTGCTGGCCCGCCAGGGCCGCACCGACGTGCTCAACGTGACCGGCGGTATGGCCGCCTGGAACCACGCCGAGCTGCCCACCGAGAAAGGCTGAACTCGATCGTCTCCGTTGGATGACAACGATGGTCCGGCCAGTGACCGGGTGCGGGTGCCCCGGCCATTGATCCGGCGGCGGCTGGGGTCGGGGCGGGGCGCGACCGAGCAACCCAATGCCACCGGCGATGGCGACCTTGTGCTGTCCGCCCGCTTCTGGGTCATGGTCGTGCTCACCGGCGTCGCGGCCGGACTGTTCGGCGCCGCCATGATGCTGATCCTGCACACCGTGCAGCACCTGGCGTTCGGGTATCAGGCCGGTGGTTTCCTGGCCGGCGTCGAGCACGCCCCCGGGTGGCGTCGGGTCGCCTCGCTCGCTGCGGCCGGGTTGATCGGCGGTATCGCCTGGTGGCTGCTGCGCCGCTACACCCACGATGAGAAGTCCGAGGTCGACGACGCGCTGTGGCGCGGCACCGGTGTGCTGTCGTTTCGCCGCAGCCTGGGCACCTCGGTGATCTCCGAGGTCGTCATCGGGGCCGGTGCCTCCCTCGGCCGGGAGGCGGCACCCAAACTGTTGGGCGCCGCGTCGGGCAGCGTGCTCGCGCGGTGGGGCGGGCTGACCCCGGCCCAGCGGCGGCTGCTGGTGGCCTGCGGCGCCGGAGCCGGGCTCGCGGCGGTCTACAACGTGCCCCTCGGCGGAGCACTGTTCACCGCCGAGATCCTCTACGGCACCATCACCCTGCCGGTGGTCCTGCCCGCCCTGGCCTGCACCGGGATCGCCACCATGACCGCCTGGACCTACCTGCCCACCCACGCCACCTACACCGACGTCCCCGCCTACCCACTGGCCGCACCCGAGATCGGGTGGGCGCTGCTGGCGGGCCCGATCATCGGCCTGATCTCGGTCGGCTACATCCGGCTCATCGGCTGGGTCTCGCTCCACCGCCCCACCGGCTGGAAGGCCCCACTCACCCCGCTGGCCGCGTTCACCCTGCTGGGCGTGATCGGGCTGGGCTACCCGCAACTGTTCGGCAACGGCAAGGACATGACCCACGACGTGTTCCTCGGCGCCGGGGGACTCGGCCTGCTCGCCGCCCTGTTCGTCCTCAAACCCCTGGCCACCGCTGTGTGCCTGGGCAGCGGCGCCACCGGGGGGCTGTTCACCCCCACCATGAGCACCGGAGCCATGCTCGGCGGCGCGCTCGGGCTGCTCTGGTCACTGGCCTGGCCCGGCGTCCCGCTCGGCGCCTATGCCATCATCGGGGCCGCCGCCATGATCGGCGCCGGCATGCAAGCCCCCCTGGCCGCGCTCGCCCTGATCCTTGAGCTCACCCACAACGGCTTCCACCTCATCGTGCCCATGATCATCTCTACCGCCCTGGCCACCGCTGTGGCCCGCTACGTCGACGGCTACTCCATCTACTCCGCCCGTCTTCCCGCCGAATAGCCGGAACCGCACGGGCTGGGATCAGCGGAGGTTACCAACTACCTTGGTCCCGACATTGTCGCCGGGTCGATACGTGATCCGGTTCGCCGGGTCGGTCTTGTCGACGAAGGTTATCTGAATCCCCACCAGGTTCAGCGCGTACAGTAAGCCAGCCAATCCGGCAACATGATCACCATACGCGCACCCCCCTTCCGCGCATTGCTGCCGCTCCCGTAGCTCAGCCGGGCGCCGGGCGTGCCAACAGCCGCTCGATGCGCTGACGGCTGGGCCAGCGCACGTCCCGCACCCACCCGAACTTCTCGAAGATCCAGATCAGCCGCGCGGACTCGTCGAGCTGGCCGCGCAGCGCTCCGTGCCGGGCCGAGGTCGGGTCAGCGTGGTGCATGTTGTGCCAGGACTCGCCGAAGCTGAGCAGGGCGAGCGGCCAGACGTTGGTCGCGTGGTCGCGACTGTTGAACGGTCGCTCGCCGACCATGTGGCACACCGAGTTGGTCGACCAGGTGATGTGCTGCAGGATGCCGACCCGCACCAGGCCTGCCCAGAAGAACGCGCTCGCGGCACCCTGCCAGGACGCGGACGCCGCGCCACCGATCGCCGCCGGTGCCAACAGGCTGATCGTGAGCCAGAGGGCGAACATCTTGTCGATGCGCACGATCGTCCGGTCCGCCATGAGGTCGGGTGCGAACCGCTCGGCGTTGGTCTCGTCGCGCTCCAGCAGCCAGCCCATGTGGGCGAACAGGAAACCCTTCGCGACGGCGCCCGGCGCCGTGCCGAACCGCCACGGCGAGTGCGGATCACCTTCCTTGTCGGAGAAGGCGTGGTGGCGCCGGTGGTCGGCGACCCAGTGCACGATGCCGCCCTGCACCGCCAGCGACCCGCAGAGCGCGAGCAGGACCCGGAACCACGGTTTCGCCTTGAAGGAACGGTGCGTGAAGTAGCGGTGATAGCCGATCGTCACGCCCAGCCCGGAGATCTCGTAGAAGACGACGGCGAGGATCACGTCCCGCCAGCCGAGGCCCCAGCCCCATGCCACCGGCACCGCGGCGGCCAGCGCCAGCAACGGCACCAGGATGAAGATGTAGACCGTGACGTGAGCCGGCGTGCCACGTCGGCCGCTGGTCACCGACTTCGCGGCGGGAGGCTCCTGCAGTGGGGCGGCGGTCTCGTACTCAGTAGTCGTCATGAGGCGCGATCACCTTCGGTCGGAGGCGGGAGACCCAACCGTAACCGACGATCCGGGTCCACGGCGGCCTCAGCGCAGTCCGCTGCGGCTTCACGACCAACCCGGCCACGACCGGCTGCACCTGTGGCACCTTCGACGCCGTGACACGATGGCGGTGCGCCTCGCCATCCGCCGTGGTGTAACGGCAGCACCTCGGATTTTGGTTCCGAAGGTCCAGGTTCGAATCCTGGCGGCGGAGCAGCAGGTCAGGGA
>JAVKSM010000168.1:0-4624 GCA_039583705.1 Pseudonocardiaceae bacterium | reverse complement strand
GCCCGGCACCCACGAGCGGCCCGGCACCCGCGAAGCGCCCGGCGGCGCTCGCCGCGCTGCTGCAGGCCCGGTTCCTGGCTTCCACGCCCGCGGCGCTGCTCGGCATGGCCGGCGCCCTGCGGGAGGAGCCGGACCGCGTCGGCGAGCTGCTGGCCGTCCTGCGCGCCCGGCACGTCGGCTGCCTGGTGGTCTGCGGCACCGGCGACGACGCGTGGCCGGTGAGCCTGCAGCGCGCCATGGCCGACCGACTGGACGCGGAGTTCGCCGCCGTCCCCGGCGCCGGGCACTGTCCCAACACCGAGAACCCTGCGGGGTTGCTCGACGTGCTGCTGCCGACGTGGCGCACCTGGCTCGCCGAGTAGATGCTTGAGCCGTGGACGAAGGCTACTTCGGGCCTGACAGCGTGACATGGAAGGTCGTAGCCGACCCGGCGGTGACCGTGGGCGGGCTGCGGGCGTTGTTCCTCCAGGCCCTGCACCCGCTGGCGATGGCTGGCGTCAGCCAGCACTCCACGTTGCTGCTCGACGAGTTCTGGCCGCGGCTGCGGCGCACCGCGGAGTACACCACGATCCTGGCCTTCGGCAGCCGGGAAGAGGCCGACACGCTGGTCAGCCGGGTCCGCCGGCTGCACGCGCGGGTGCGCGGGATCGACCCGGTGACCGGAAGGCCCTACTCCGCGGATGATCCGGAGCTGCTGCGGTGGGTGCACGTCGCCGAGGCATCCTCGCTGGTCGAGGTGGTACGCCGGGGCGGCCAGGTGCTGTCGGCTGCGGAGGTCGACCGGTTCTACGCTGAACAGGTCATCGCCGCCCAGCTGGTGGGCGCCACCGACGTGCCGGCCAGCGCCGCCGAGGTCAGCGCCTACCTCGCGCAGGTCCGCCCGCAGTTGCGGGCCTCCCGCGCCACCCGGGCCGCGGCGCTGCGCCTGCTGCTGCCCCCGATGCCGCCGCTGGTGGCCTGGGCGACCCCGGCCCGGCCGGCCTGGAGCTCCCTGGCCGGCTTGGGCTTCGCCCTGCTGCCGGCGTGGGCGCGGCGTCGCTACGGCCTACCGGGGGTGTGGACCACCGACATGGCCGCGACGCTGGGGGTCCGCGCGTTCCGCACCGCCGCGCTGCGGCTGCCCGAACACCTGCGCCACGGCCCGATCGTGCGCGCCGCCCTCGCGAGGGCCGCCTGACCCTCGCCCGGGATCCGGGTCACGACCACCACGACGGCTGGCCGGTCCTCGCCGCGTCGTCGCCGGGTTGCAGTCACGGGGCCAGCAACGCCCACGGGTCGAGGTCTGGGGCGGCGGCCCGGCCCTCGGCGCAGTGCCGTCGCAGGTCGCACCACGAGCAGGAGCGGCCGGTGCGCGGCGGGAAAAGCAGCTCCGGGTCGCCGCCGGCGGCGAGGGTGTCAGCCGCCAGCGCCAGCTCGTCGGCGGCCTCCTCGGCGCGGCGCAGGTGGCGGGCCAGCGACTCCTCGGTGTGTTCCCACGCGGCAATCGTGTGGGTGGGCAGGTGGTGCAGCTCGACCCGGCGACACGGCCGCCGCAACGTCCGCCGCACCGCCAGCACGTAGAGCGCCAGGGCCTGCGAGCCCCGGGCATCGTCGACGGACAGGCCGTGCCGGCCGGTCTTGTAGTCGACGACGACGAGTTCGCCGCCGCACTCGTCGATGCGGTCCACCCGGCCCTCGACGACCATGCGCGCCGTCGGTGTCGACACCCAACGCTCCAGGCCCAACGGCTGCACATCGGTGTCCAGGCCGGCCACGTAGTCGGCGACCCAGCCCCGGGCCCGCTGCCGGTACACCGCTGCCTGCTCGGCGTCCCGGAACCCCTCGTCGGACCACGACCGGCCGACCAGTGCGCCGGCCCGCTCCGGGGAGCGATGTGCCGGCGCCAGGTCGAAGAAAGCGCGTAGCGCGTTGTGCACCACCGCGCCGAGCGTGTTGTGAGCCCAGGCGCCTCCCCGGGGCGGTGCGGGGCGGTCGAGGTAGGTCATCCGGTAACGACGCGGGCACTGGATCCAGTTCGCGAGGCGCGACGGCGTGACCCGCACGAGACGCCGCGGCATCCCGTCAAGACCCAACTGCCCCTCCATCGCCCGCAACGCTAGCGGCATCCCCGGACAGCCCGGCCCGCGGCGTCAACCGGCGATGACGTGCGCCCCGTCCGCGAGGCTGACCAGCGCGTCGAACACCGCCGGGTCGGTGGTCTCCGCGCCGATCGGGGAGGTCTTGTTCCGGCCGTGGTAGTCGCTCGACCCGGTGACGAGCAGCCCGAGCTCGCCGGCCAGACCGCGCAGCCGGGCGCGGTTCGGTGCGTCGTGGTCGGGGTGGTCCACCTCGACGCCGGCAAGCCCGAGGACCGCCAGCTCGCCGAGCACGGACGCGTCGATGACCGGGCCCCGTGCAGCGGCGAACGGGTGCGCCAGCACGGCCACTCCGCCGGCGTCGCGGACCATGCCGATCGCGACGGCCACCGGAGTGTCCGCCCGGGGCACGTAGTACGGCCCGCCGCTGTGCAGCAGCCGGGCGAACGCCTCGTCGATGCTGCTCACGACGCCCGCGTCGACCAGTGCGCGGGCCAGGTGCGGGCGCCCGACGGGACAGTCCGGGGGCAGCGCGCCGAGCAGCGTCGAGGCGTCGACCGGGTAGCCGTCCGCGGCCAGGAGCTCGGCCATCCGACGCAGCCGACGGCGACGCTCCCGGCGCAGCCGGACCGCCTCGGAGACGACCGCCGGGTGCTGCGGGTCGAACAGGTAGCCCAGCAGGTGCACGTTCACCTCCTGGCCCCGCCCGTCCAGACTGGTGCAGGAGAACTCCGCACCTGGCACGAGCCGGAGCCCGGGTGGCAACGCGTCGGCCGCTGCCGCCCAGCCGGCGGTCGTGTCGTGGTCGGTGAGCGCGACGACGTCGAGGCCGGCGGCCGCGGCGGCGGTGACCAGCTCGGCCGGCGTGTCGGTGCCGTCGGAGACGCCGCTGTGGGTGTGCAGGTCGATGCGCACCGCCGCAGTCTGGCCGATCCGCCGGTCAGCGACGCTTCGGCCGGCTCAGCAGGTTGGAACGGGTCTGGCGTTTTTCCCCGAAGACCAGTTCCGAGACAGCCCGGTAGAACTCCTCCGGCTGCGGTACGTAGCTGATGCGGTTGAGCGCCTGGATCTGGCCGGCCGACTCGATGACCAGGGTGCCGTAGCCCAGCGCCCGGCCGGTCACGCTGCGCTCATAGGTCAGGTCGGTGACCTTGCTCAGCGGCATCATCCCGATCCTGCTGGTGATGAAGCCCTGGCTGAGCATGATCCGCTTGTCGGTGACGACGATGCGTTCGGCCCACCACAGACCGATCTGGTAGCTGAACCGCAGCACGACGAACAGCGCGCCATAGAAGGTGAGGTTGGACAGGACGACGTTGTGCGGCAGGTACTCTGCCGCGACGACCAGCAGCGTGACGAGCACGGCCGCTTCGAAGACGTCCTTGACCACGACCGCCCAGTGCTGCCGCAGCCGGATCACCCGCCGCTCTGTCGGCAGCACGTACTCGTCGGCCTCGCGTGGAGCCAGCACACCCAGAGCCTAGGCTCGGAACAACGACTGGAGGAAGGACGCGAGCGACGACCCGGCGCCCTGCAGCGCGGCGAGGACGCCGTGTGCCACACCAGCGGAGCGCTGCGGCTGCGCTATCACGAAGTACACCAGGAACGCTATGACGGCCAGCGTGAGGAGCTTCTTCCCGTTCACCGACCCGGCTCCGTCCGCTCGTAGCCCTACCCGTCCGTCCGTCCGCTTTTGTACCGCACGCCTGGCGCCAGCGGAATCCGACGCGCGGTGGTACTACAAGGCGTGGTCGTGACTCCGGGTGAAACCCTGGTGCCGTGCGTGGGGGCGGTGGTCCACGACGCGTCCGGCCGGCTGCTGCTTGTCCGGCGCAGAAACGAGCCCGGCCGGGGGCGCTGGTCCCTGCCCGGCGGCCGGGTCGAGCCCGGCGAGACGGACGAGGCCGCGCTCGCCCGCGAGGTGGGCGAGGAGACCGGGCTCACCGTCCGCGCGAAGGCGCTGGTCGGGACGGTGCGCCGGAAAGCCCCGGACGGCCGCACCTTCGACATCCGCGACTATGCGGCGACCGCCCTCGGTGGCGAGCTGCGGGCCGGCGACGACGCCACGGAGGTCGCGTTCGTCGACGCCGCCACCTTCGCCTCGCTCCCCCTGGTCGCCAGGCTCGCGGAGGTTCTCGCCGAGTGGGACTGCCTTCCGCGCCAGGGGGGCACAACCTGACAGTCAAGATCAGACCAGCGCCGCACCATGCCCTGAAGGCCGGCTGGCGGCCAAGCTCACCCGGCGGGGGCGGGTCTACGGTGGGGTGCGACGAGGGCAAGCCGGACGGTCGGAGGAGTACGTCGGTGGACGGGGCGGGCGAGGCCACAGCGGGCCAGCGGCTACGCGAGATCCGGGCGTGGCGGGGCCTGTCGCTGCGGGTGGTCGCCGAGCTGGCGGGCATCAGCGCGATCCACCTGTCGCGCCTGGAGCGCGGCCTGTGGCCGGTGGACAAGCGCTCCATGCTGGAAGCCCTGGCGACCGCGCTGCGGGTGGCCCCGTCGGAGATCACCGGGCAGCCCTATCCGCCGTCGGACCACCAGCAGGCCGA
>JAVKSM010000167.1:0-4736 GCA_039583705.1 Pseudonocardiaceae bacterium | reverse complement strand
GTGCACCTGCGGCGGGACACGCCGCCGTCCTCCAGACCGGTCTCGATCAGCCAAGCCGGCCACACCCTCAGCTCGGTAACGGCTCCGCCACAGGTTCAACGTGGGGCGGCTGACCTGCGCCAGCTCCGCGATCTTCCCGATCGCCATCCCCTGGCTCTCCCAGAGAATCATCTGCGCCCACCGCGCCACCTCCGGGTACCAGACGATTCTTGACCAGCCCCACCAGCTCCACGCGCTGCGCGTCTGTCAGCTCCACGCGAGGATTAAATCCTGAAAGCAAGATCACGTAACGTTAGTCAGATTACGACACACTAGGGTCGCCTGCTATGCACCGCAACGGTCAGCTTCCCGCGCATCCCATACGCCGAGGATCGCCGCCTCTTTCTCCGGTGATATGCCCTGTTCACTGGCCCGCTCATGAGCCACCGATGCGTCGCCGGATCGCAACCACGCCCACGTGTCCGCCACAGTCTGGAACAACGGCCGTGTGATCAGACCGGCCGCCTGCGCCCGGGTTGAGTCCACCGCCCACACGCCAGCGTAGGGCCGCCACAACGGCAGCTCTGCCCACGCCGCAACTCCTTGCGCCGCCAGCCATTGCTCATCCGTGATCCACTCGAACCGCGCATTCGATCCGCTCACCCTGCGGCACGCGTTCAAGAAGTCCCCCATGGTCTCCCCGCCGGTCCCGGTGACGTTGAACACGCCCACCGTCCCCGTCGCGGTGCGCAGCGCGAACCGCGCCACGTCCCGCACATCGACCGGTTGGATCACGCGCCCGGGCCGGCCCGGCGCCAACACCCGGCCGCCGCGCTCCACCCGCCGCAACCACCACGGCAACCGGCCCACGTACTCACGCGGACCCAAGATCACTCCAGGCCGCAGGCGCACGCTCCGCTCGGAACCGAAGACACTGCTCACCGCCCGCTCGCAACCCGCCTTGGTGAAACCGTACACAGACGGCCCAGGATCACCGTCGTACCCGAAGTCCGGCCCGGCATCGGGCGGGCAGTCCAGGACCGGGGAGTCCTCCGTCAGCGGCTCGACCGGCCACCCCTCATACACCGACACCGTCGACACAAACACATAACGATCAGCCACCGGCTCCAACGCCCGCGCCACCGCCAACACCTCACGCGGCACGTAACCTGACGTGTCCACGACCGCATCCCACGGGCCCGCACCAGCCAGCCGAGTAAGATCATCCGCCCTGGTCCGATCACCCCGCACCGCGGTCACACCCGCTACGTCCTTCCCCGACCGCCCGCGCCGGAACGTCGTCACCTCCCAGCCACGGGACAACGCCGCATCCACGACCGCGCGACCCAGGAACCACGACCCACCGAGCACCAACAGGCGCATCACCCGACCCATCTTGGCGGATCACAGCCGAACCATGCAGGGGCACCGGCCCGGCACGGCAGCCCGCTACGGTGGCCGGATGGACGCTCCCCCAGCGGGACATCAGTTGCGAGCACAGCGAGCCTGGCAGAGAACACCCAGGTCACAAATACACAACCAAAGAGGGTTAGCCTGAGCCTCGTGCGCCGGATCGTGCTCTCCCCGCGGTGGATCGCGATCACGCTGCTGGCCCTGCTGACCGTCACCACCTGTGTCGGGCTCGGGATCTGGCAGTTCGACCGGGCGCAGTCGCCGTCCGGCACGCTGCAGAACGCCGGCTACGCGCTCCAGTGGCCGTTGTTCGCGGTGTTCTTCGGCTTCCTGTGGTGGCGGATGCTGCGGTTGGCGCTCACCGAGGCTGGTGAGCTGGATCCGGCGTCGGAGCCGGGTCCGGTGTCAGGACCGGACCGGGAGCCCGAACCGGACCGCGAGCCGGAGCCCGAACCCGACCGGGAGCCGAGGCCGGAGCCGGAGCCGGGGTTGTGGCGGGCGACGGTGACGCCCCGGCCCGGCATCGACCCGTTCGCGTTCCAGCCGGCCGGTCTGGCGCCACACGGCGCGCGCGGCGACGAGCCGGACGACGGGCTGGCGGCCTACAACCGGATGCTGGCCGAGCTGGCCGCCAGGGACGCCGAGAAGCCCGCCCGTGGCGGCCGTGGCCGTCGGTGAGACCATGGGTTCCGTGCTATCGGCTCTGGTGCGCTACCGGATCGCGGCGTGGGTCGTCGGCGTCGGGCTGCTCGTGCTCGTGCTCGTCGGTGTCCCCCTGCAGTACCTCGGCCACGACGACACGGTCGTGGCGATCGTCGGCCCGCTGCACGGCTTCCTCTACATGGCCTACCTCGTGCTGGTGGCCGACCTGGCCTACAAGCTGCGGTGGCACCCGGTGCGGATCCTGCTCATCGCGGCGGCCGGCACCATCCCGTTCCTCTCCTTCGTCGCCGAGCGCCGCGTCACGCGCATGGTGCACGCTGAGTCAGCCACTCCCGGCCTTGTGACGGGTGCGGAACCTGCTTCATGACGGGGCGCGGGACCACGACCAGGCGGAGTCGGAATCCTCCCAGGCTGTAGCGGCCTCGTCCCCGGTTGCGTTGCGGTACAACGGGCTCGGTACGGTCGCGACTGCAAAGCGGACGGCGACGTCGGCGTTGCTGAAAAGCAGCCTGCGGCCGGTGACGGCGACGGCCTCTGACGTCGGTGTCGGTGTCGGGACTGAGCTCGAGCTGGCCGGTCCGGAAGTGTCGCGGCTCGAGGGGCCGGTTCGGCTGCTGGGAGCGGCAGCTCTCGGTGACGGTCTCGGCGCCGGTGATGACGGTGGGTGAGGTTGCGGTGGTAGGGCGTGGCGTCCTCCTGGCTGGGGAATCCCCCACCTGTGGGCGGGGCCACTAGCGTGCCACCCGTGTCCACGGAGCCCGAGGCGAACGGGACCGCCGCCGCGGAGGTTCCCCCATTGTTCGCCCAGCTCGTTGACGACGCGATGCTGCTGGGCGGTAGCGCATGGGGAGCGGCCGGCCGGCCGGCGATGGCCGAGGTCGTACGCGACCACCTGGCGGCGCGGGCGGCCCGGCTCGGCGCGCTGGTCGGGCTGCTGGTGTGCCCGATCTCCCGACTCGCCGAGCTGGTGGCCGAGCTCGTCAAGGCCCGGCCGGCCACTCCGGTGGAGGTCTCGCTCGCCGTCGACACCGGCATCGGCGAGGTGCCCAAGGCGCTCTCGCTGGTGGCCTCCCGCAGCACGCTGCTCACCGCGCGCACCGTGGAGATGCCGGCACCGTCGGAGGTGGACGACGTGTGGCTGGAGCGGGTGAGTGAGTTCGTGCCTGAGGACGTCGTCCCTGTCGTGGAGCCGCGGCGACCGGACCCGGCCGGCCGCCAAGGCTGGCTCGACGCGGTGCGCCGGGTCGCCGAGCAGGGCTGCAGCCCGAAGCTGCGCTGCGGCGGCGACCGCGCCGGCGCCTTCCCCGGCATCGACGAGGTGGCAGGGTTCCTGTCGGTGGTGACCGCTGCCGGGCGCCCGTTCAAGGCCGGCGTGGGGCTGCGCCGGGCGGTCCGCCACGTCGACGAGGCCACCGGCTACGCCCACCACGGCTACCTCAACCTGCTGGCGGCCGTTGCCCGGTCGCTGGGCGGCGACAACGTCCCCGCGGCGCTGGCCACCACCGACGGTCCGGCGCTGGCCGCGGAGCTGTCCAGCCTGGACGGTGCGGCGGTGGGGGCGGTGCGGGCGCTGTTCTCCGGCTACGGCACCACGGTCGCGGGCCGGCAGGCCGGCGAGCTCGCGGCGCTCGGTCTGCTGTGAGTGACCGGCCTTGCAGGGCCGCCTGATCTGTGTTGACTGCCTCCCCGGTCGCCCCTAGCGTGCCGGGTACGCGAGGAAAGGAGGTGGTCCGGCGTTGAACAGCGATAGGACACGCGAGGTGGCTGTCCGCTAGGGCCGCCGATCGGTGACGTGGAGCCGGCCCGTCCACACGGGCAAGCGGCCGGCGAGTTTACGGCAGTCACCCGACCCCCGGAGCCCCGAGCCCGTCCAGCTCGGTCCCGGTCCGCTTGCGCGGCCGGGGCGGCGCTCCGGGGGTTGTTGCCTGTGGCAGACCTGCGGCGTGGAACACCTGCTGGGCGGAACAACGGTGGCGTGGAACACCTGCTGGGCGGAACAACGGTGGCGTGGAACACCTGCTGGGTGGAACAACGGCGCTCCGTCCGCTGTTGGCACTCATGACAGCCGAGTGCTAAACGAGGAGGAGATGCACGATGGCTATCGCAGTACGCCGGACCGGGTGGTACCCGTTCGGCTCCCTGATGCGGCAGTTCGACGTCGAGTTCGACGCGCTGATGCATCGGGGCTTCGGGCCGGACGCTCTGGCTCCGGCGCGTCCCCGGTTCGTCCCGGCCGCCGACGTCCGGCGTGACGGGAACGACCTGGTCGTGACGCTGGAGCTGCCCGGTGTGACCGAGTCCGACGTCCAGGTCGAGATCGCCGACGGCCGGCTGGTCGTCACCGGCGAGCGCCGGTCCGACGAGTCCGCCGAGCGGGGCGGCATGGTCGTGCGGGAGATCCGCTCCGGGTCGTTCCGCCGGTCCTTCGGGCTGCCCCACGGCACCACGGCCGAGCAGGTGAACGCTTCCTACCAGGGCGGCCTGCTCACGCTGCGGGTGCACGAGGTCGTGCCGACCGCAGCGGTGACCAGGGTTCCGGTGCAGGGCCTGCCGACCGCCGAGCTCCCGACCGCCGAGGAGCCCCCGGCCAACGAGACCCCGACCGCCGAGGAGATCCCCGCCGAGTCCTGACCCGGCACCCAGGACCGATCGGCGCCCTCGTCTCACCGGGTGAGACGAGG
>JAVKSM010000166.1:0-4767 GCA_039583705.1 Pseudonocardiaceae bacterium | reverse complement strand
GCCCACCGGTGGGCGCGTCCGTTGCCGCCACCCGCCAGCGCGTCGACGGCGGCAGGGACCGCGTCCGTGATCCGGGCCGCTCGATGGTCCCGGCCGTCACGGCCGCACCCCGGAGGGGCCACGCAGGTCATCGCCTCGCCTTACCCGGTCAGCCTCGTGCTGCGTCATGCGACCGCCTCTCCGATCCGCTCCGCTGCCCGCAGCCGCGCCGACGCGGCCCTCGGGTTCGCTGCCACCTCCGATTCCGACGCCGTTTCGGCTCCCCGGGTGAGCAGCCGCAGCTCCGGACCGTGTCCGGGCAGCTCGACCGGCAGGTCCACCGGCGTGCGTGACGCCGAACGCTGGGCGAGGATCCGCTTGACGACCCGATCCTCCAGCGAGTGGTAGGCCAGCACGACGACGCGACCGCCGACCGCCAGCGCATCGACGGCGGCAGGGACCGCCGCGCGCAAGGCGTCCAGCTCGCCGTTGACCTCGATCCGCAGTGCCTGGAAGGTCCGTTTCGCCGGGTGGCCGCCGGTGCGTCGGGTGGCCGCCGGCACCGCCTCGTAGAGCAGCCGGACCAACTCGCCGCTCGTCCGCAGCGGCGAGCGCGCCCGCTGTCGGTCCACCGCGGCCGCGATCCGGGTGGCGAACCGTTCCTCGCCGTAGCTCCACAGGACGCGGACGAGGTCGGCCACCGGGTAGGTGTTGAGGATGTCGGCCGCGGTCGGGCCGGATCCCGGGTCCATCCGCATGTCCAACGGGACGTCCTGGGCATAGGCGAAACCGCGCCGAGGCTCGTCCAGTTGCAGCGAGGACACCCCGAGGTCGAACAGGACGCCCCGCACCCGTTCCAGCCCGAGGTCGGCGAGCACTCGCGGGATCGCGTCGTAGCTCGTGTGCACCAGCTCGACCCGCCCGCCATAGCCGGCCAGCCGGCGCCCGGCCAGCTCCAACGCCTGCGGGTCACGGTCCAGACCCACGAGGCGCAGCCGCGGATGGGCGGCGAGCAGCGCCGCGGCGTGGCCGCCGAGGCCCACCGTGGCGTCCACGACAACAGCCGGCTTGTCGGCGCCCGGCTCGTCGGCGGCGACCGGGGCCAGCAACGCGAGCACCCGGTCCACGAGTACCGGCAGGTGCCGCGGTCCCCCCCGGCTCAACTGCCCCTCCACCGTCGCCTCCGTGTGCTGGTGATCCCGGCCCGGATGCCGCGGGGTCCCCGCCCCCTGGCTGCCGACCTGGCGCCGGGGAAGGGGCGCCAGGGCCGCGACCGAGGGAGGAGAGGCCTCGCGGCATCCGGGCGGGCTGCTCGGGCCCGGTCAGAAGACCCCGGGCAGCACCTCCTGCTGGGCCTGGGCGTACCCGTCCTCGTGCTCGTCGAGGTAACGCTGCCAGGCCTGGCTGTCCCAGATCTCGAGTCGGCTGATCGCGCCGATGACGACGCAGTCCTTGCTGAGCCCGGCGTACCGGCGCAGGTCGGGGGCGATGGGGATGCGGCCCTGCGAGTCCGGCCGCTGCTCGTCGGTGCCCGCGAACAGGTAGCGCTGGTAGGCCCGCACGTTCTCGTTGGTGAACGGTGCCTCGGCGACCTTGCGCGCCCACTGCTCGAACTCTGCCCGAGGGAAGACATACAGGCAGTGGTCCTGACCCTTCGTGATCATCAGTCCTCCTGCCAGCTCGTCGCGGAACCGGGCGGGCAGTGTGAGCCGCCCCTTGTCGTCCAACTTCGGGGTGGTGGTGCCGAGAAACACCGGCGCCACCTCCTCGGGGGCCCAAGTGGCTTACCGGAGGCCCCACTAATCTCCACAGTACCCCACTTTTCACCACACGCAACCTCTTCCGCCCCCCACCGGCACAGTCGGTCCCCCACCAGGTCAGTCGGGGTCCGATACGGAGGACGGCAATCCGGCCACGAACGAGCGAGGATCTCGCCACTGTTTGGCAGACTCCCTGCAACAACGGCAGGACCCGGGAGGGGCGAGTGACCCAGGCGAGCAGCGCGTCGGGCGTGGCGGGACTCACCGTTGCGGGGGTGGGCACTGACCCGGGCCGCGACCCCGCGCCGCTGGGGCTGGCCGAGCTCGCCGAGGTCGCAGCCCGCATCCTGTGCAACGTCGAGCGGGTCGTCGTCGGCAAGCCCGAGGTGGTCCGTACCGCGCTGGTGACGATGCTGGCAGAGGGCCACCTGCTCGTCGAGGACGTACCGGGCGTCGGCAAGACCTCCCTCGCCAAGGCGCTGGCCCGGTCCGTGGACTGCGCGGTCAGCCGCATCCAGTTCACCCCGGACCTGCTGCCCAGCGACCTGACCGGCGTATCGATCTACAACCCCGACCGCGCCGACTTCGAGTTCCGGCCGGGACCGGTCTTCGCCCACGTGGTCATCGGCGACGAGATCAACCGGGCGTCTCCCAAGACCCAGTCCGCGTTGCTGGAATGCATGGAGGAACGGCAGGTCACCGTCGACGGCATCAGCTACCCGCTGGCGCGGCCGTTCATGGTGATCGCCACCCAGAACCCGGTCGAGATGGACGGCACCTACCCGCTGCCCGAGTCACAGCGCGACCGGTTCACCGTCCGCCTCAGCGTGGGCTACCCGGCACCGGCCGCCGAACTGGAGATGGTCGCGGAGCACGCCGCGGACGACCCGCTGGCGGCGCTGCGCCCGGTGGCCGACGCGGCGACCGTCCGCGCGCTGGCCAGCACCGTGCGGGCGGTGCACGTCTCGCCGGACGTGCGGCGCTACGTCGTCGACCTGACCGGAGCCACCCGGCGGCTGGCTGAGGTGCGCCTGGGTGCCTCACCGCGCGCGACGCTGCACCTCGTCCGGACCGCCAAGGCGTACGCGGCCCTCTCCGGCCGGAACTACGTCGTCCCGGACGACGTGCACGCGATGGCCGCCCCGGTGCTGGCGCACCGTCTCGTCCTCACCGGCGAGGCGGCCGCAGGGCGCCACAGTCCGGTCGAGCTCGTCCGCGCCCTGCTGGGCAGGCTCCCGGTGCCGCAGGCGCCGACCGGCCACACCGCCCGTCCCCGCCACGCCTGCGGGCCGCTGGCCTAGTGGCCGGGTCGACAGGGCTCACGACCCGCGGCCGGTGGCTGCTCGCCACGGCGGTGGGGATCGCTCTGTCCGCCATCCTGCTCGACGAGCGGGAACTGCTACGGACCGCCGTGTTCGTCGCGGCTCTTCCCCTGCTCGCGCTCGCGGTCACCGCAGGTGGCAGGGTGTCAATGCAGGCACACCGCACGGTGGCGCCGACGCGGCTTCTCGTCGGCGTGCCCGCCCGGGTGACGGTGGAGCTGCGCACCCGGGGCCGGGTCCCGGGTGCCGAGCTCCGGCTCACCGACGCCGTTCCCGCCGGGCTCGGCGTCGCGCCGCGGTTCGTCGTGGCGCGGCTGCCGCGGCGGAGCCGAACGACGCTGCGTTACTCCGTCACGCCGAGGCGGCGCGGTGCCCACGTCGTGGGCCCGCTGGTCGCCGAGGTGACGGACCCGTTCGGTCTGACACGGTTCAGCGAGGATCTCGCCGGGTGCAGCCGGCTGCTCGCGGTGCCGGCCGCCGTGCCGCTGCGCGGGTTGCCGAGGGGCATCGGACCTGGCGACGGCGTGCCGGTAGCCGGCCTGATGCGCAGCGGTCGCAGCGAGGACGACGCCGTGGTGCGGAGCTACCGCGACGGTGACGACCGGCGGCGGGTGCACTGGCGCTCTACCGCCCGTCGCGGCGAGCTCATGGTCAGGGCCGAGGAGCGGGCATGGTGCTGCGGTGTCACCGTGCTGCTCGACCGGCGCGCCGCGGGCCATCGAGGCAGCGGGCCGGCCGCCAGCCTCGAGTGGGCCGTGAGGCTGGCGGCGAGCGTGTGCCTACACCTGCTCGGGCACGGCCAGCCGGTCCGGCTCGTCACCGAGGACGGCGCGGTTCTCGTCGCCGGATCCGACCCGGACGCCGTGCTCGACGGTCTGGCGAAGGTGGCGGACTCCCCAGCCCGCGAGCTGCGCCCACGCGCCGTCACGGGCACCTCGGGCACCTCGGGCACCCTGATCGCACTGCTCGGGGCCACCGGCCCCGGTGTCGCGCAGCAGTTGCTCGCCGCCTGCTCGTCCGGGGTGCGGCGCTTCGCGGTCGTCATGGACGTCGGCGCATGGGCCGCCCCCGGCGAGGATCCCGCACCCGACCCGGGCGCGACTGCGGCCGCCCTGACGGCAGCCGGGTGGCGGGTGAGCGTGGCTGGGCCGACGACACCGATGCCGGAGGTGTGGACCACGCTGTGCGCAGCGGCAGCCGACTCGGGGGTGGTGGCGCGATGACCGCACCCACCCGACCGACCCACCCCGCTCCGCCGACGACAGGGGCGCGGGCCTCGACAGCGGCACCGACGACGACCGGGGCAGCGGGGACCCCGGCACGGGGAACCGGGGGGGCGGTGGCGCTGGCTGCTGCCGCATCCGTGGTGCTGGCCGCTACGTCGCTCGCCGGCGTGATCAGTGGCCTGCGCTGGTTCGGCTTCGTCATCGTCGCGGTCACGGTCGCGGCCGGCAGCGGCATGCTGCTGCGGGCAGCCAGGGCGCCCGTGGTCCTCGTCGCCCTTGGCCAGCTCACCGGGCTGGCGTGCCTGCTCACCGTGGTGTTCACCCGCACCGGGGTGCTCGGCGTGCTGCCCGGGCCGGCCGCGCTGCGCGACCTGTCCGCGATGCTCCTCGCGTCGGCCGATCAGGTGCGGACCGGAGTGCCGCCGGTGGCCGCCACCACGGAGATCTCCTGCCTGGTCACCGTGGCACTCGGGCTGGCGG
>JAVKSM010000165.1:0-4784 GCA_039583705.1 Pseudonocardiaceae bacterium | reverse complement strand
GTCCGGGGGTCGCAGCCCGGGCCGCGGCGGCCTACCGCGCCTCCGCCGGGCCGGTGGGCGGCTCCGCGCCGCGCCCGGGACCCCGCCGCGCGCACCTCACCCTCAGCCGCGTCGATCCGTGGTCGGTGATGAAGACCGCCGCGGTGTTCGGCGTGTGCCTGCTCGTGGTGGGCATCGTCGCGGTGGCGGCCCTCTACGCCGCCCTCGCCTCCCTCGGCGTGTTCAGCAGCGTGCAGCACACCGTCGTCTCCGCTGTGAACATCCACCTCCCCCTGTCGCCCGGCGGCATCATCGGAGGTGCCGCGGTGCTGGGCCTGATCAACGTGGTCCTGCTGACGGCCCTCGCCACCATCGGCGCCTTCATCTACAACGTCACCGCCGACCTCGTGGGCGGCCTGCAGGTCACGCTCTCCGAGAGGGACTGACTCTGGGGTAGCCTCGGTTCCCCCGGACCTGTAGCTCAGTCGGTTAGAGCGCTTCCCTGATAAGGAAGAGGTCGGAGGTTCAAGTCCTCCCAGGTCCACATGATGTGACCCCATACGAACCGGGGTCCTCGTGGAAGGGGCCCGGGCCGTGACTGGCCCGGGCTTTCCGTTGTCCGGGGTTGGAATCCAGTACCAGGGTTGGGCCTGGCGGCGCGACGCTCCGACAGCTGGCCGAGCGGGTGGAGCAGGAGGCCGAACTCCTCGGCCACGATGTCGTGCGGTTCTCCACCAAGAACTACGGCGGCGCGAAGCTCGTGTCGACGCGCCGACTCTTACCGTGACTACGAGTGGGAGACTACGGGCGAGCGGCACCTGCTAACCTGCCTCTTTCACGAGAAGCTGGGCGACACGGCGCGTGAATGCACGGAAGTGCCTGTCCCGTAAGGGAAACTTGGGCTTGCGAAGGTCCAAAGTTCACCGGACAGGAAGGCACCCCGTAGGTGAAGAGTAACCGGCGGTCGAAGCGGGTCAAGGTCAGTGCGGATGGCACCGGGCTCGTGTCGCGGTCGGGCACGCTGCTGCTCCGCGAGCTCACGGTGGACACGGGGTTGGCGAAGGCGTGGACCGTGGCGCTGCTGGACACCTACAAGGCTTTCCCGACAGTGCACCAACCCGGGCGGGTGCTGGCTGATCTGGCGGTGGCGATCGCTGACGGTGGGGATGCGCTCAGCCATCTGGCCACACTGCGCGATCAAGGCAAGGTGTACGGGACGGTGGCTTCGGAGGCGACCGCCTGGCGGGCGGTGGAACGCGTGGACGAGGCCCACCTACCGTTGTTGCAGGCCGGGCGGGTAGCGGCCCGGGCCCGGGCCTGGGCCGCTGGTGCGGGTCCCAACCTGAGCGCCGGGTTGACCATCGACTTGGATGCCACGATCACCATCGCGCACAGCGAGAAGGTCAACGCTGCAAAGACCTGGAAGAAGACCTTCGGTTTTCACCCGCTGCTGGCCTACCTTGATCGCCCGGACGTGGCCGGCGGGGAGGCCCTCGCCGGGCTGCTCCGGGCGGGCAATGCCGGATCCAACACCGCCGCCGACCACGTCAGCGTGCTCGACATGGCGTTGGCCGCCCTGCCGGCCCACGCCCGCCCACGTCCGGGTGATCCGAAGGCGACCCGGGTGCTGGTCCGTACCGATGCTGCCGGCGCGACCCACACCTTCGCCCAGGCGCTGCGGGACCGAGGCTGTGGCTACTCCCTGGGCTTCACTATCGATGCCAGCGTGCAGGAAGCCGTGCTCAGCGTCGCCGAAGCGGACTGGGTGCCGGCCTACGACATCGACGGGCAGCCGCGCGAGGGTGCCTGGGTCGCCGAACTTACCGGCCAGGTGTCCCTCGCCTCCTGGCCGACTGGCTCCCGGCTCATCATCCGCCGGGAACGGCCCCACCCCGGGGCTCAGCTGCGCTTCACCGACGTCGACGGGCACCGCTTCACCGCCTTCCTCACCGACACCGCCGGGGGCCGACTCGCCGACTTGGAGGTCCGTCACCGCTCCCACGCCAGGGTGGAGGACCGGATCCGGTGTGGGAAAGCAACCGGGTTGCGCAATTTCCCGTGCAAGGACTACGCGCTCAACCGCGTCTGGCTCGAGCTCTCACTGACCGCCGCCGATCTGCTCACCTGGGCCCAAGCCCTGTGCTTCACCGGCGAGCTCGCTCGCTGTGAACCAGCGACGTTTCGCTACCGCGTCTGCTCGGTCGCCGGCCGGCTGGTCCGCAGCGGCCGGTCTTTCCGGCTTCGCCTGGACACCGACTGGCCCTGGGCCCGGCACCTGGAAACCGCGTTCGTCCGACTACGCACGGCCCCCTGGCCCGCCTGAAACCCCCACCCCGTCCCTACGACCGGAGCCTGCAAGACCACAACCCGGCCACCAGCCGGGCCTTTCCCAGGGGGTCACCCGCTCAGGATCGCTTGCCAGACCCAGGAAGATCCAGAAGCCCCGTGTCTCCTCGCCGCATGAAGGATCGAGGCTAACGCGGATTTCCACGCAAGTGGTTCGGCACAACGTTCAGGCGAGTTCGTAGTGCAGGGTGCGGTTGTTCCACCAGGGGACGGTGGTGTCCTGGGGTAGGGCGGCGGTGCGCAGGACGGGCGTGTAGGCGCGCCGGTCGAGTCGGACGGTGATCGCCTCGGAGCTGGCGATGATCGTTCCGGGGGTTTCCAGGAAGCGGCGTTGGATCACGTCGGGGGTGATGGTCGCGTAGCCGGGTAGCCGGTTGCGGAGCGCGGCGATGAGTGCTTGGGCCAGGACGCACAGGGTGATGTCGAGGTCGACGTTGAGGTTGACGGTGGAGGACAGGGCGTCGGCGTGGAACGCACGGATGATCTCGGCGAGGCGTTCCTCGATGGTCATGCGCCGGGCGTAGTGCTCGATGAGCGCCTTCGCGGAGAGCCGATCGTTGTTGGTGATGATCACGGTGGGGGCTTCGCGGCCGAGGCCGGTGATGACGAGCTGGCGCACGGTGCCGTCGTAGCCACTGAGCCGGGTCAGTGACTCGTTGACGCGGGGCCGGTTGAACCGGCCGGGCCGGTGCAGGGTCACGGTCTTGAAGTCGGCGGGGACGAGCGCGTTGATCTGTTGGACGAGGGCGGGTGAGCGCATCCGCAGGGTGAGGAAGGCGATCCCGCGGGCGTTCAGTTCGCTGAGCACGGGGTGGGTGGTGACCTTCTGGTCCATGATCAGCATGGCGGGGTCGGCGCCGGAGAGGTTCTTCCAGTGCTCGGCGAAGGCGATGACCTCCCGGGCCTGACTGGCCTTGGAGACCTCGGCGTTGGCGTAGATGAGGTTGTGGGTGCCCGAGTCCTGGGCGAAGAACGTCAGCACGCTGCGGGCGCGTTGGGAGCGGGTGGGAACGTAGTGCTTCTCCAGGACCGGATCCTGCCCCCAGTGCATGACGGCGTGGAAGTCCAAGTCGAAGATCGCCTCGCTGCCGGTCGCCAACCCCCGCTTGATCATGTTGGTGTCCAGGGCGGCGAGTAGCCGGCGCTGGTGAGCGTGGCTGGTGCGGTAGGAGTAGTCGGTCAGCGCGGACTTTTTCGGCAGGCTCGACAGGCCCGCGAACAGCGACGCGGCCGGGTCGGCCAACAGCAGATCATCGACGTGGGACACGCGGCGGGTGCGGGTGAGTTTCAGCGCCAGCAGCGAGAGAACCCAGGAGAGGGCGGGCACGACGCGGGTGCCGGGGTAGCCGGCCTGCCGGACCAGGGCCGGCAGGTCGAGGGCGAGCAGGTCGGGGATCAGCAGCAGCAGACCGGCCTTACCGGTCTCCACCCGGTGTGGCCAGCCGGAAAGGTCCAGGCGGCCGGTGCGGGCCAGGCGGGTGTCCCGGCCGGGGGTGGCCGGGCTGATGCTCGCTTCCGGCTCGGGGTGGCGCAGCAGCCGGCCGAAGCCCTCCTCGGTGAGGACCTCGGCCACGCTGGTGCGGTTCAGCGGCGTCCCCTCCCCGGCCAGCACCGTGGAGATCTCGTAGCTGGACAGCCCCGCCCGCCGCAGGGCGATCACCCGGCCCCGGGCCCGCTCCTTGCCCGGCGCGGTCCCAGGCGGCGGCCCGGGCTTGCGCGGTCGGGCGAACAGTTCCAGCCGCCCGGCCCGGTGCTCGCGGACCAGGTTGACCATCCCCCAGCGGGTGTAGCCGAACCGCTCGGCGGCCTGGGCGTGGGTCAGGCCCTCGACGTAGAACGCGCGCAGCGCCTCGTAGCGGCGCTGGTTGACCTGTCCCGGTTCGGTGAACCACTGCACCCGCGCTTGTGGCGATCCGCCTGTCACATGAGTGTTCTACCAGCAGTGCCCTCTCGTCTGACTGAAGCGCGTCCAGCGGCGTGTCGCCTCTATCGCCCTGTCAGAGAGGCGAATCCATAAGGGTCGTCCAGCGGCGACACTCAGGCCCGCGCCATCGGTAGAACTACATACCTATCATTCAACAGGAGGATCAGCACAACCCATCAGCAGGAGGAACGGGCACGAAACCGCTGCCTCACCGCAGTACCGCCCGCGCTGGAGTACCAGACCGTCCCGGCAGACTTGCGGTCAACCAGCTGCGCGGAAATCCGCGCTAACCGACGCCCCCGGGCAGCGCGGAGGTCACAAGGTGGCGCTGAGCTCCTCGGCGAGCTGGTCCAGACCCCAGATCAGGTCAGCGTCGCTGATCACGAGAGGCGGTGCCAGGCGGATCGTCCGGGCGTGGGTCTCCTTGGCCAGGACACCGCGGTCGAGCAGGCCCTCACAGACGCTCCGCCCCGAGCGGCCGACCACGTCGATGCCTGCCCAGAGGCCACGCACCCTGACTGCACTGACCGAGGAG
>JAVKSM010000164.1:0-4785 GCA_039583705.1 Pseudonocardiaceae bacterium | reverse complement strand
CCGAAGCGCGCGACGCCATAGAGGCCTACCTCGACCGGTACGGCATGCGCTGCGTCGGCGAGATCGACATCACGAGACCACGTTGGCGCGAGCGCCCCACCACGCTCGTGCCCATGATCCTCGACAACGTCAGGAACTTCGAGCCGGGCGCCGCCGAGCGGCGCTTCGAGCAAGGGCGGCAGAAGGCGCAGAAGAAGGAACAGGACGTGCTGTCACGCTTGCGGGCCCTGCCGGACGGGGACCAGAAAGCCGACGAGGCCAAGCGGATGATCGACCGGGTCAGAACCTTCATCGGGTACCGGGAGTACCCGAAGTACGGCATCGTCAGCCGCTACTTCATCTACAAGCAGGCCCTGCTGGAGGAGGCCGAGCGCCTCGTGCAGGCCAACGTGCTTCCTGAGAAGGAGGACATCTTCTACCTCACGTTCCAGGAACTCCACGACGTCGTGCGCTCGAACCAGGTGGATGACCAGCTCATCCAGCAGCGCAAGGACGCGTTCCGGTCGTACCACGCGCTCACACCGCCCCGGGTGCTCACATCGGATGGTGAGACCGTCACCGGGGCGTACCGGCGCGACGACGTGCCGGCCGGCGCCTTGATCGGCCTACCGGTTTCCGCCGGGACCATCGAGGGAAGGGCCCGCGTCATCCTTGACATGGCGGAGGCCGATCTCGAAGCGGACGACATCCTGGTCACGACCTTCACGGACCCCAGCTGGTCGCCGCTGTTCGTCGGAATCGCGGGCCTGGTGACGGAGGTGGGCGGCCTGATGACCCATGGCGCAGTGATCGCCCGGGAGTACGGCTTGCCGGCCGTCGTGGGCGTGGAGCAGGCCACCCGGCTGATCCGGGACGGGCAGCGGATCCGCGTGCACGGAACCGACGGGTACGTCGAGATCCTGCCTTGACCGACCACACCGAGAAGCCCCATCCATCCTGGCCACCTACTGGCCAGATGTCGACGCGGCGTGGCAGCGTGCCGTCGCTGCCGGAGCTGAGGTCGTCTACCCATTGGCCGACCATTTCTACGGTGACCGAGGGGGCAGGATCCGTGATCCCTACGGCCAGCAGTGGATGCTCAGCCAGCGGACCGAGGATCTCTCCAGCGCCGAGATCGACTGTCGAGCGGCCACGTTCTACGACAAGTCCGGCTGACACCGCCCCGCGAAATCAGCGATGACCAAACCTACCTCAACCTCGTCGCCCACGAACTCAAATTGCTTCCACCCGCTGAAACGCTGAGACCGCCCGGTACTGCGCTGACAGAGGCCGATAGGGTACGAGCACCGACGCCACACACGAGTCAGGACAGCCACGATGCTGAAGCAGGTCAAGCCCTCGGCCGATGCCGCCCCAGCTGCCTCGATCGAGGAGCTGGTCGCTCGTAGTGGGGACCTCAAGGGCGAGTTGGTGGCATTCGCCCGAAGCCCTCGCTTCGCCAGCCGGCTGGCCGCCCGCCTCAGCAACGCCGCCGATCGCTACGGCAACCTTGACGAGGGCAGCGCCGTGCGCACGATCGATCACTTCGCGTTGCAGCACCGGCTGCCCGACGACGGCACCGTCCTCGAGCGGTTCGTCGCGCAGCGTCAGCCGCCGCTGTCAGATGACGAGCGTGAGATGCTGCTCGGCTGGCGCGACGTCGTCGAGGGGTGCTTCGAGGTTCGTCAGCTCGATCGAGGTGCCGTCGTGCTCCATAACCTGATCGATGACCTCGTCTACCGTGCCTACTCCAACATGGGAGGCCAGACGTTCGCTCGGTTACGCAAGGGCATGTTCGTCATCGGCCGGCTCGTGCCGGTCCACCCCGGTACCGATGTGTGGCTGATCAGTGGGTACTTCACCGCCTTCCCCGAGTCCGCCGGGCGGCAGATCGCCCAGACCGCCCTCCACACGTTGACCGCCCATCCGGAACTGCTGGGCCGTAACCCGGACAACCTGCGGCGTGCCTGGGAGATACAGGCCGAGGACCGCGCCGACTTCATCGCCCTGTTCGGCTCCGACCTGGTTATTCTACCGCCAGATGAGGCCCGGGACAAGCTGTGTGAGCATTACCGCCGCCGTGCGAACAAGGCCGCCAACCTCAAGGGCGAGGCCGCCAAGCTTGCCATGGCGACCGGACCGACTCCCGAGGAGATGGCTCGGCTGCCAGAGGAGATGCGGGAGGCCGACAGCATCGGGCTGGTCTACGACGAGGTCGAAGGGCTCAACTACTATCGGGACTTCGGCCGGTTGGATGCCCTGTTCGCCGATCCGTCACTGGCCCGCGACCGCACGTACCTCGCGCTGCTCCGGGAGTATCTGCACGCTGAGTCCGTCGGCCCTCTGGCGATCCGCCGCCTGGCGCAGCGCCACCCCGAAGGCGCCGATCCGGTCTTCCGCATTCTCCTGCGCAAGCCCGGCTTCTCCTGGCAGCGCGACGGGGAGGAACTGCTACGCCGCCGCAAGAAGAGCTTCTTCGATCGTGAGCCGAGGCCCCGTATCTCCACCGTCGGCGACCGTGTCGTCGAACTCCTCCATATCAGCCCACAGGAGCGACACACGGCTGATCTGGCTCACCCCTCCTCACCTGGCCCTCCATAGGCCACGGACCAGCAACACCACCATGAGCAGCACTGCTGCCACCACCGCGGCGGTGACGGCCGGCCTGTCCCGCACCATCTGTGGGGCCTGCTGGACCTTCTCGACCGCTTGCGCCTTGATCTGACAGGCATTGTCGGTCACCCGACCCCCGGCATCGGTCTTGTCCGCCGGCGTGCTGAGCGTGTCCACAAGATCGCTGTGGACCTGCGTGCCCTCTGCCTGCTGCTCCGCCGGCTCGGAAGGTGCCGAACCACGCTGGGCTGTATCGGTGGAAGGGGAACTCATCGGTGCGCACTCTCCTTGACAGTCTCGACGTCCTGCTGGGTGCTCGCGAGCGTCAGCTCCGGTATGAGCGATGCGACACACGCGATTCGCTTCGCTCATACCGGGACCACCATACCCACCTCCCCTACCTACCCACCGCCTACCCGGGGAATTTCTGTTTGACCGGCGCAACCAGGTTGAGTCTGATCAGGCGTCGGCTCCGGGAAGGGTGATGCGCAGGGCTGCGCCGGGTCCGGGCGGCTGGCGTACCTCGATGCGCCCGCCATGCGCGGAGGCGATTTCGCTCACCAGCGCGAGCCCCAGGCCGTAATGGCGGGGGCCGTCCGTTGTGGGTCTCCGGTGGAGACGAAGCGTTGGAGGAGCCGTGGCGCCGTCTCAGGGCTGATGCCGGCCCCGTCATCGGTGACGTCGAAGAAGACCCATGGGCCTTGCCGCGTCACCGACACCGTCACCGAACGCCGCGCGTGCCGCACCGCGTTGTCGGTGAGAGCGGTGACCGCGCGGCGCAGCGTAGTCGGCGGCTGCACGGCGCGGGTGCCCAGCCAGGCCCCGGCGGCGACGGCCAGTGCCAGGCCGAGCCCGCCGCAGACCAGCATCGCCGCGACGAGGTGGTTCTGCTCGGTCCGGTCGGACCGCAGGTCCAGCACACCCTCCACGGCCGTGCCGTTGGCGCGACACGCCGTCTGGATCCGGTATTCCCGACCGTCGATGTCGAGGTCGAAGGCCGCCGACGTGCCGGTCCGGGCGGTCCGGCTCAGCGCTGCGGTGCCGGGCAGCCCGGGGGGGAGACCGGGAGTGGCGGTCACGGCGCCGCCGGGGGTCCGCGTGATCAGCCAGGTGCCGGCGGGGGCGATGAGCGCGGCATGCAAGCCCAGCCGCAACGACGTGCGGCGCAGCAGCGTGGCTTCCGGGCCGGTCAACGTGGACCGGGCCGAGGGACGCACGCTGGCGACCAGGCGCCGTCTCATCAGCCCGGGTAGTGGCCGAGTTGGTAACCGCGGCCGCGGACCGTCGTCACGATGCCCTGGCCGAGCTTGCGCCGCAGGTAGTGCACGTAGGTGTCCACCGCGACCGGGCTCTCGGCGTCGGGGAAGACCCGCGTCAGCAGCTCCTCCCTGGTGACACCTTGGCCGGCCGAGCGGCCAGCGCGGCCAGCAGCCCGCACTCCCGCTCGGACAGCCGTACCGGCAACCTTGGGCTGGTGACTCCCCGACTGTCGAGGTTGAGTCGCCCTTCCGACAGCGGGAGGACCCGGGCCGAGTCCAGGTGCCGACGTCGCAGCGCGCGTAGCCGGGCCAACAGATCGTCCACGTCGAACGGTTTGGCCAGGTAGTCCTCGGCTCCGGCGTCGAGGCCGGCCACCCTGTCGGCGGGGTTGCCCAACGCGGAGAGCACCAACGCCGGTGTGGCCACACCCTGGCGGCGCAACCTCCCGAGAAGGTCGAGCCCCTCCAGCCCGGGAAGTCTCCGGTCGAGCACCACTACCTCGTAGCGCCGCGTCAGCGCCAGGTGCAGCCCGCGTTGCCCGTCAGTCGCGACGTCGACGTCGTAGCCGTCCTCGTCGAGGATTCTCGCGAGCATGGTGGCGAGCTCCGGCTCGTCCTCGACCAGCAGCAGCCGGAGCCGTCCGGCGGGCGAGGCCCCGCTTGCTCCCACGCGGCCATCCTCGTCCGCTCGTCTCGCCCGGTTCCACCGGCCGCCCGGTGCCGGGTGGGGCTCTCGGGAATCCGTGGAATCGGTGCGGCTCCTGGGAATCTGTGGAACCTGTGGGATTCCCAGGAGGTTAAGAAACGGTGGGTTGAGCTTGACCCCATCCGCACCCGCGTGGTGGCAGTGCCCGGCCGCTACGTCGCCAGCGAGGAATCCGCACTGGTCCACTACCTCAACACCGCCGACGCCCGCCCCACCACCAAACCACCC
>JAVKSM010000163.1:0-4807 GCA_039583705.1 Pseudonocardiaceae bacterium | reverse complement strand
CTGGTGGACTTCGCGCCGTCGCTGGCCGAGCCGGAACGGGCCGGGTTGGAGGCGGCGCTGGAGTCCTCCGGGCTGCTCGACGCCTGGATCCGCGCCGACGGCGCGGTGCTCGACCGCGACGGCCTCGACGTCGTGCTACCGGCCGGCGCCACGGTGCCCGGCGCCAGCCTGGTCGACGTGCTCACGGTCGACCCGCCCCCGCAGTGTCCGGTGTCGGGGCCGACGGTGCACGGCGTGCTCGCTCGCATCGCCTGGAGCGACGCCCCGGCGTGGGCGGCCGGCGGGGCCAGCGGGGTCGACGAGACTGACGGGGCTGACGAGGCCGACGAGGCCGGCGGGGCTGAGGAGGCTGACGGAGCCAACGGGGCCGACGGGGCTGAGGGGCTCGGCGGCATCGACGAGGCTGACGAGGTCGCGTCGGTGGGTCCGGACGGCTCGTGGCGCCTGGGCCCGCTGACCGGCCGAGCCGCCAAGCCGGCGGCACAGTTCATCGGGGCGACGGCCCGCGCCGCCGAGCGGGCGCGCCGGTTGGCCGAACTGGACGCCACGATCGCGTCGAGGCTCCAGGAGCGGGACCGGGCGGCCGCCGCGGAGCGGGCGGCGCGGGCGGCCCGGGCCGCGATCGATGCCTGGCTCGCGGCCGAACCGTCTCACCGGCAGTTGCTCACGGCCTGGACGAGGCTGGACGAGCGGACCGCCGCCGCCGAGCGCGCCGACCGGCTCAGCACGGCCGCCGAGGAGGCCGCCGCGGCGGCACGGGCCGTGGTTGCGGCCCGTCGCCAGGAGCTCACCCGGCTGGCGGCCGCGCACGGGTTGCCGGCCGATGCCGACGCGCTGGCCGCCCGCCGCGAGCAGCTTCGCACGCTGGACTCGGCACTGGCCCGGCACGCCGACGCGACGGCACCGCTGAGTGCCCGGCTGGACCGCTGGCGGGACGACGTCACCGCCTGGCACACCGAGCGCGACGAGGCCGACCGCACCGCTGCCGTCGCCGCCACCCAGCGGGAGTCCGCCGCCCTCGCGGCGGCGGAAGCCGACGAGTTGGAGACGACGGTCGGCGCGTCGATCCGCGAGATCGAGCGGCGGATCGACGCGACGGCGGCCCGGCTGGAGCGGCACCGTGGCCGGCTCACCGGCCTGGACCGGCGGATCGCGGGTCTGCTCACCGACCTCGGCGCGGCGCGGCAGGCGGGGATCGACGCCGCCGCGCGGCTGACGGAGCAGGAGCCGGTGCTCCTCGCGGCGGTGCGCGCGCTGGCGACCGTCGTCGACACCCCGGGGCTGCTGGCGTCGGGCTCCGGCACGGCTCCGGCCAACACGGCTCCGGCCAACACGGCTCCCACCGGCACGGCTCCGGCCGGCACGGCTCCGGCCGGCACGGGTCCGGCCAACACGGCTCCGGTCGGCACGAGCCCGGCCGGCACGAGCCCGACCGGCACCGGCGGTGGTGCGGGCGCCTTCGAGCTGGCCCGCGGCTTCACCCCCGGCCACCGCCTGCCACCGGCGGTGGTCGGCCTGGCGCGGGAGCTCGCCGCGCTCCCGGCACCGGCGAGGGCGGTCACCGAGACCGTGGTGTACGCCGCCTGGCAGGACGCGGCCAGCGGCCCGGCCGGAGACACCGAGCCCCGCGTCGAGGAGGTGGCCGGCGCACTGACGGTGATCGGGCGCGACGACGCCGGCGAGCACCCCATCGGGACGCTGTGCGAGCGACTGGCGGCCGCGGTGGCCCGCGACGCCGACCTGCTGACCGACCGGGAGCGCAAGCTGTTCGAGGAACACATCCTCGGCGACCTCGGGGAGTCGCTCCGGGGCCGCCGGCAGGAGGCCGAGGAGCTCGTCGCCGGGATGAACCAGCTGCTCTCCGGGGTGACGACGAGTCAGGGCATCGAGGTGAAGCTGAGCTGGAAGCTGCGCGAGGACACCGCGCCCGACGCGCGCCGGGCCGTCGACCTGCTCGGAGCGCCCGTCGGCGCCCTGATGCCGGCTGAGCGCCACGAGCTGCGCGACGCGCTGCACCGCCTGATCGAGGCGTCCCGGGCGGATGTGCCGGAGGACTCCTACACCGAGCACCTCGCCCGCGCGCTGGACTACCGGCGCTGGTTCGCCTTCCGCATCCGCTACACCCGGCCGGAGAACGCCGGCACCTGGCACGACCTGCACCGCCGCTCGCCGCTGTCGCAGGGTGAGCAGAAGGTGGTGTGCTACCTGCCGCTGTTCGCCGCGGCGGCCGCTCACTTCAGCTCCCTGGCTGGCGCCGCCCCGCACTCGCCGCGGTTCGTGCTGCTCGACGACGCCTTTCCCAAGATCGACCTTCGGACCCACCCACTGCTGTTCGGCCTGCTGGTCCAACTGGACCTCGACTTCGTCGTCACCAGCGAGCGGCTCTGGGGCGACCACGCGACGGTGCCGTCGCTGGCGATCTACGAGGCGCTGCGTGACCCCAGCGAGCGCGGGATCGCGCAGTACCGCCACATCTGGGACGGTCACCGGCTGCAGGCCGTGGGGGCATGACCGCCGAGCCGGTGCTGCCGGGCTGGCTGGTCGACCCGGCGCTCGCCCGCGTCTGGGCGCTGCTGCGTGACCGGGTGGAGGCCCGCGGGCTGCGGGTAGGAGGGCGCGTCCGGTTCACCGGCCTGTCCCGCGCCGAGCGCCACGCCCTGCCCGCGCTGGTCGGCCACCCGGTCACCGTCACCGCGCTCACGGTGGACCTGGCCGAGCTGGACGGGCGGTTGGCGGCCCGATCCGGGGTCGGTGGGCTGCTCGCCGTCCTCGAGGTCGTCACCGGATCCCGGTTGCGGGACCGGCCCGCCGAGCGCGTCGGCCAGGCGACGGAGCGGGACGCGCCGTTCGTCGCGGCCCGGGCCGCGGTGTCCGCGGACCCCGCGCTGGCCGGACGGGCCTGGGTCGTGGAGTGGCTCGACGGGGTACGTCGCTCGGGGCTGCTGCGCCGGGTGAGCGACCCCGCGGCGCTGATGACGGTCGCGGTCGGGGTGCTGGCCGACCTCCTCGCCGGCGACACCCAGCCCGGCCGGGCCCGCACCGAGTTGGCGGCACGCGCGGCGGGCGGGGCCCACGAGCTCGACGACGGCACCCCGCTGGCCCACCTCGTGCTCCGGGCGTTGGCGGCGGAGTCCGGCGAGCCCCTGCCCACCTCGGCGGAGGCGCGGCGACGACTGTGGGAACGCTTCGGGGTGCTCGCCGACGCGGTCTCCACGACCTGCCTGACCCTCGGGCTGGGCTGGGTGGGGCGCGACGGGACGGCCCGCCGGCTGGGGCTCGCGGTCGAGGCCGGCGACCCGGTCCACCTCACCCCGTGGGACCTGCGGCGCCCCGCCCACCTGGTGATCCCGCACCGGCCGGTTCTGGTCTGCGAGAACCCGCGGGTGCTGGAGGCTGTCGCGGAGCACCACGGCGGCGCGGTGCCGGTGGTGTGCACCTCGGGGCAGCCGGCGCTCGTGGTGCTGGAGGTGTTGCGACGGCTCCGGGACGGCGGCGCCGTGCTCCACTACCACGGCGACTTCGACTGGCCCGGCATCGCGATCGCCAACCGTCTCGTCGCCGGGCTCGGGGTGCTGCCCTGGCGGATGAGCGCGGCGGACTACGTCGGGGTGCTCGACGGCGGGCCGTCAGCTCGGCTCCAGCTCGTCGGGAGCCCGGTGGATCCGGTCTGGGACGACGAGCTCGGGGCGGCGATGCGCCACCACGGGGTGGCGGTGCACGAAGAGGCCGTCCTGGCGGATCTGCTCGTCGCGGTCACGGCCTGACGGCAGGGCGCGTTTCGTGTCATTCCGGTTCCCGGTTGCTCCCACCGACTGCGTTGATCAGACTGAGGCGGGCATCGCCGTGGCGGGCGACCGGGACGTGTGCCGTTCTCCGCTTCGAGGGTTCCCGTCACCTGGGGTCCCGGCCATGGAGGTGTTGGTGCGAGTTGCGCTGCTGTCCTACCGGAGCAAGCCGCACTGCGGCGGCCAAGGCGTCTACGTCCGCCACCTCAGCCTCGGGCTCGCCGCGCTCGGCCACCGGGTCGAGGTCTTCTCCGGGCAGCCCTACCCCGAGTTGTGCCCCGGTGTAGCGCTCACCGAGGTGCCGAGCCTGGACCTCTACCGGGAGCCGGACCCGCTCCGCACCCCGCACTGGCGGGAGCTGCGCGATCCACTCGACGCGGTCGAGGTCGCGATCATGTGGACAGCGGGCTTCCCGGAGCCCCTCACGTTCAGCCTGCGGGTCGCGCGGCTGCTGCGGGCCCGGTCCGCCGAGTTCGACGTGGTGCACGACAACCAGTCCCTGGGGTACGGCCTCCTGGCGCTACGCCGCGCCGGCTTGCCGGTGCTGAGCACGGTGCACCACCCGATCAGCTCCGACCGGCGGCTCGACCTCGCCGCCGCCCGCGGGTCGCGCCGGGTCACGCTGCGGCGCTGGTACGGCTTCCGGCGGATGCAGGCGAGGGTCGCCCGCCGGCTGCCGGGGCTGATCACGGTGTCGCGGTCCTCGGCGCGGGACATCGTCTCCGACTTCGGGGTGCGCCCCGAGCGGCTGCGGGTCCTCCCGCTGGGTGTCGACACCGCGACGTTCCGGCCGCCGGACCGCCCCCGCACGCCGGGGCGGATCGTGGCGATGGCGAGCGCCGACACGCCGCTCAAGGGCGTCCGCACGCTGCTCGAAGCCCTGGCCAAACTGCGCACCGAACGGGACGTCGAGCTGGTGCTGGTCGCCCGGCTGACCCCGGGCGGCCCCACCGAGCGGCTGATCCGTGAGCTGGCCATCGGCGACATCGTGCGGAGGGTCAGCGGGCTGCCCGACGCCGAGC
>JAVKSM010000162.1:0-4865 GCA_039583705.1 Pseudonocardiaceae bacterium | reverse complement strand
CTGGATGATGTTCTGCCGAGAATACGCGCAGGTGATCGCGACGGCATCAGCCAACGACAGCTTCCTGCGCCGTCCCGGCTTGTCCCACGGCTGGCCGCGAAGCTGTCCCACACGCCCGACCAACCCCGCAAGCTCGCCCTCGTCCAAGCCCGTAGTACGACGAAGCCGCAATGCCCTCTCCCTGCTCTCTCATATGGCGGTCAACCACATGAACAGCAGGCCGAGAGGGCATTGCCCGGCAGGCACGCCGGAGGCACTTGACAGGAGTTTTCAATAAAGCTCTACAGGTCATCTGTCGTGGTCGTGCGCGACTCAGGAAAACGTACGGGTCGAGATGGCTACCAGCTTCTGAGCACAACTGGCGTCCTTACCTCACGTGGTCGCCGTGGTGGCGGACCGGGAGACCCTGATCGACCCACTCGCCCCGGTCCTTGCGGGCCAGGGTTGGAGTTACAGCAAGCCGGTCAACGTGCAGCCAGGGGAGGGTGAGGGGGGTCAGGGGTCGGCCAAGGTCGGCGCCTCCCCGGCGCCTACCCACCGCGATGTCCCGGAGCGCTACTGTCGCAGCCATGAGCGGCCGGATCCGCGTGGTCATCGCCAAGCCCGGGCTGGACGGGCACGACCGCGGCGCCAAGGTGGTCGCCCGCGCGCTGCGGGATGCCGGCATGGAGGTCGTGTACACCGGGCTGCACCAGACGCCGGAGCAGATCGTGGACACCGCGCTGCAGGAGGACGCGGACGCCGTCGGCCTCTCGGTGCTCTCCGGCGCCCACATGACGCTGTTCGCCAGGGTCATCGAGCTGCTCGCCGAGCGCGACGCGTCCGACGTGGTCGTCTTCGGCGGCGGGATCATCCCGGAGAGCGACATCGGCAAGCTCACGGAGCTGGGCGTCGCCAAGGTGTTCACCCCGGGCGCCACCACGAAGGAGATCGTGGACTGGGTGAACTCGCACGTCGCCGAGGCCATCGGGGCCGAAGAGGCCTGACCGAGGCGGCTCACCTCGGCTGGCGCGCGGCCTGTCGTGGGGCATCGATAAGGTCTGCTCCGCGCCCTCGACCGATCGGGAGAACCGGCTGTGGACCTGTACGAGTACCAGGCCAAAGATCTCTTCGCCGCCCACGGCGTCCCGGTGCTGCCGGGCTTGGTGGCAACCACCGCCGACGAGGTCGCCGAGGTCGCGGCGGAGCTGGGTGGCACCGTCGTCGTCAAGGCCCAGGTGAAGACCGGCGGCCGGGGGAAGGCGGGCGGCGTCCGGCTCGCCGAGGGCCCGGACGCGGCCCGGCGGTGCGGGCAGGCCATCCTGGGCATGGACATCAAGGGCCACACCGTCCGCCGGGTGCTCGTCACCCCCGCCTCGGAAATCGCCGAGGAGTACTACGTCGCCTTCCTCCTCGACCGCGCCAACCGCACCTTCCTGGCGATGGCAAGCGTCGAAGGCGGCATGGACATCGAACAGGTCGCGGCGAGGAAGCCGGGGGCGCTGGCCACGGTGCCCATCGACCCGGTCGTCGGCGTCGACGGTGCCAGGGCCCGCGAGATCGTCGCAGCCGCCGGGTTTCCCGCCGAGGTCGCCTCGGACGTCGCCGCAGTCGCCGTCCGGCTCTGGGACGCCTTCGTCGCCGAGGACGCCACGCTGATCGAGGTCAACCCACTGGTCCGGGACCCGGCGGGCAGGATCATCGCCCTGGACGCCAAGGTCGCCCTCGACGACAACGCCGCGTTCCGGCACCCGGAGCACGCATCGCTGGTGGATTCCGCCGCGCAGGACCCGTTGGAGGCCAAGGCCTCCGAGCGGGACCTCAACTACGTCAAGCTCGACGGTCAGGTCGGCGTCATCGGCAACGGCGCCGGTCTGGTGATGTCTACTTTGGACGTCGTGGCGTACGCGGGGGAGCGCCACGGCGGAGTGAAGCCGGCCAACTTCCTCGACATCGGCGGCGGCGCCAACGCGAAGGTCATGGCCGACGGGCTGGGCATCGTGCTCGGCGACCCGGACGTCGCGTCGGTGTTCGTCAACGTCTTCGGCGGCATCACCGCATGCGACGAGGTCGCCGCCGGCATCGTGGCCGCGCTCCGGCTTCTCGGCTCGGGCCTCGGCGACTCGGCCACCAAGCCGCTGGTGGTCCGGCTGGACGGCAACAACGTCGACGAGGGCCGCCGGATCCTCGCCGAGGCGGCGCACCCGCTGGTGACGATGGTGGACACCATGGACGCCGCAGCCGACAAGGCCGCCCTGCTCGCCGCGAACCGAGGAGCGATGGCGCAGTGTCGATCTTCCTGAACTCCGACTCCAAGGTCGTCGTGCAGGGAATGACCGGCTCCGAGGGGCGCCGGCACACCTTGCGGATGCTCAGGGCGGGCACCACGGTCGTCGGCGGCACCAACCCGCGCAAGGCCGGCCAGACCGTCTGCTTCGATCCTCATCCGGGGACCGGCGGTCACGAAGACCGACAGCGGATCAGCCTGCCGGTCTTCGCGACCGTCGGTGAGGCGATGGAGCAGACCGGTGCCGACGTGACGGTGGTGTTCGTGCCGCCGGCCGTCGCGAAGGCAGCGGTCATCGAGGCCATCGACGCCGGCATCGGGCTGGCCGTGGTCATCACCGAGGGCATCCCGGTGCACGACACGGCCGCGTTCTGGGCGCACGCCTGCGCCACCGGGAACAAGACCAGGATCGTCGGCCCGAACTGTCCCGGGGTGATCAGCCCAGGGCAGTCGAACGCGGGGATCATACCGGCCGACATCACCTGCCGTGGGAAGCTGGGGCTGGTGTCCAAGTCGGGCACGCTGACCTACCAGATGATGTACGAGCTGCGCGACGTCGGCTTCTCCACCTGTGTGGGCATCGGCGGCGACCCGGTCATCGGCACCACGCACATCGACTGCCTGCAGGCTTTCGAGGACGACCCGGACACCGCCGCCGTCGTCATGATCGGCGAGATCGGTGGCGACGCCGAGGAGCGCGCCGCGGAGTACGTCAAGGCCCACATCAGCAAGCCGGTCGTCGGGTACGTCGCCGGATTCACAGCACCAGAGGGCAAGACGATGGGGCACGCGGGCGCGATCGTCTCCGGGTCGGCCGGCACCGCCGCGGCGAAACAGGAGGCGCTGGAGGCCGCGGGGGTGCGGGTCGGGCGGACGCCGAGCGCGACGGCCGAGCTGATGCGGGAGATCGTCACGCCGCTGGGCTGACCGTGCGGCGCCACGTGGCCCTCGGTGCGCCGAAACAGTGGCCCTCGGCGCGCCGATACAGTGGCCACAGGGATCCCGGGCGGTAGGGGGTCGCGCGTGCCGGGACGGACCGGCGCGCCGGACGACGAGGAGTTCGACGATGGTCCAGTCCGTGAGGCAACCGGACCGACCGGCCGGCGTGCGCGACGCCGGCCCGCTCGCACCGGGCCTTCCCCGGCTGCTGGCGCTGGTCGCCGCCGGCATCGCGCTCGTCAGCTACCTGTGCACCTTCTCCGCCGCGGCGGTGTTCTACCTGGTGCTCGCCCCGCAACTGCTGCTGACCGGCGGGATGCTCGCCGGCGCGGCGGCCGTGCTGCCCAGGGCCGGCCGGGCGCTGCTCGCGGGCACGATCCTCACCGCGGTCGCCTGCCTGGCGATGCTCCCGGTCGTGACCGGTGTCAGGTCCCTGGGCGGGTTCGCCGGCGACATCGACGTCCAGGTCCCCACCATCCTGGTCGTCGTGGTGGTGCTCGGGTTCCTCCAACTCGCGGCTTGCGTCGTGGCGCTGCTCGTCGACCTCGGCGTGGTCGGGTCGGGCGCCCGGATCGGCGCCGGCGGGGTGTTCGGCGACCGGGGTGGCCGGCCCGCTGCCGGTGGCCACGGGTCGCCGCCGGGCGCCGGCTACGGCCCTTCGGGTAGCGGCTACGGCTCCCCGGGCGCTGGCCACGGGCCGCCGCCGGGCGCCGGCTACGGCCCGCCCCCTGGCTCTTTCGGGCAGCCCGGCCATGTCCCGGCCGGGTACGGGCAGCCACCCGGCTACGGCCCATCGCAGGGACACGGGCAGCCATCCGGTTACAGCCCCTCGCCGGGGTACGGGCAGTCGTCGGGTTACGCGCAGCCGTCCTACGGCTCACCGCCGCCGTCCTACGGTCCGCCGCCGGGGCCGGCGGGAGCAGGCACCTCGGTCCCGGCGGGGGATGCTCCGCATCCCGGCCAGGGACAGGGCCAGCCCGGGCAGCCGCCCGATGAGTCGGCGCCGACCCAGCACCTCGAGCTGCCGCCGGAGTCGCCCCCGGGTGAGGCTCCGGGTGGGTCCGCGGCGCAGTCCTGACGCGATCGGTGAACCATCAGGGGGCGCGGTTCCGGCGCGCCTGACCGCGATCGGGCGGGACCGGCTGTCAAGGTGGTCCGTGTGGTCTCCGGTACCGAGGCGGCAGGGTGAGCGCGCTGCTCGACGAGCGTCGGGTGGATCAGGCCAGCGATCGGTCGTACCGGCTCAGGGTCATGGCGCGGCTCACCCTCGGGCCGATCGTGGCGAGCTACCTCGGGTCCGTCGCGCTCGCCGCCCTCGTCACCGCGACCGCGGCCGACGGTGACCCGTCGGTGCGCGGGGCTCTTGTCGCCGCCGTACCGCTGTGGCTCGCAGCGCACCAGGTGCCGCTGCACCTGTCGGGTGCCCCGTTCAGCGCGCTGCCGCTGCTGCCCACGGCCGGGCTCGTGCTGCTCGTCGCCCACGCCTGTTCCCGCGGTGTCCGCCGGCTGGGGGACCCACCCGGCCGGGCGCAGGCGGGCGGGCCGATCGTGGCAACCGTCGCCGGCAGCCACGCGGTGCTCGGGGTGCTGGGGGCCGCGTTGCTGCACTCGGGCGGGCCTGCCGACGCGGGATCGGTGGGCGCACTGCTGGGGTGTGCGG
>JAVKSM010000161.1:0-4986 GCA_039583705.1 Pseudonocardiaceae bacterium | reverse complement strand
CGGGACCGTCACCCGTTGGTGCGCGACCGCTGGTAAAGCGCCGCACCGCGCTCGACGGCGACTGGGTGGCGTCCCCGCACGGGGTCAGGACGTCCTCTTTGATGGTGGCCTTGAACGAGGTGGCCAGGTTGTCGGTGGCTGTCAGCCAGCTTGCCAGGGACGCTGCTGACTGGCGCGGATGGGTCATCGCGAGCTGCACATCCAGCGATTTGATGAGGTAGCTGACTCCGCTCGCCGGTGCGCTACCCTTCGCTGCATTACTCGAGGCGGCGGCCGGGGCGTTGGTGCCGCCGCTGGCCGGTGCGGCGACGGAGCTCGACGGCTGGGTGGCGGCGGCGGCCGCCGGATTCGGGGCGCCGGGTTTGGACAGGAACGACACGAACGCGACCGCTGCGACGATTCCCAGGGCCAGCACCCCGGCCGCGGCGATCCACGCGGCCTGCCGGATCCGGGCCCGGCGCAGCTCCGCCCCGGGCGGCTCGACCAGCAGCGGGGCGGGCGTGAACCGGGGCCGGCTCGGCACCGGCGCCGGGGGAGGTGGCACGGGTCGCGGCCCGGTGTCGACCTGGGGCCTGACCGGGATGCCGAGGACCGCCGCGGCCCCGGGGACCGGCCGTGCGTGGGGGACCGGCCGGGTATGGGGGACGGCCGGCGCGTGGGGGACGGCCGGCGCCGCGGCCAGGGCCGCGCCGAGCGCGATGGCGGCCTTGGGGTCGGCGTCGACGGCGACCGGTCGCCCCAGCTCCGCGGACACCAACTGAGCGACCAGCGGCACCCGCGAGGAGCCCCCGACCAGCAGGACGGCGTCCAGGTCGGCGGGCTCGACGGCCGCGGAGCGCATCGCCCGCCACATTGCCTCGACCGTTTCTTCGACCTGCGGGCGGATCATGTCCTCGAACTCGGCCCGGACCAGCCGGACCTGCGTGGTCGTGTCGGGCAGCAGCACCGGGATCGTCACGTCGGTGTCGGAGGACAGCGCCTCTTTGGCCTCGGTGCACTCCCGCCGCAGCCGCGCGATCGCCGGGAGCACGCCCGGCGCCTCCGGGTCGAGCGTGGCCAGGGCCGGGACGTTGGCGACGACGTGGCGGAACACGGCCTCGTCGAAGTCCGCGCCGCCGAGTCGCTCGACACCCTCGGGGACCCCGAGCACGGTGAACGCCGCGTCCGCGGTCGTGCGCACGACGGCGGCGTCGAAGGTGCCGCCGCCGAGGTCGTAGACCGCGATCGTGCTGCCCGGCTCCACGCGCTCCTGGCTGGAGTAGCTTTCGGCCGCGGCCTCCGGTTCGGTGCGGAAGCTGACCTGGGGCAGGCCGGCGGCGCGCAGCGCGTGCGCCAGCACGTCGGTCTTGTACGGTCCCCAGGCGGCCGGATGGGTCATGGTGATCGCCGCTGCGGGACCGCCCTCCCGCTCCGCGACCTGGTCGACGACCCAGCGGACCACCATCGCGGCGATCTCCTGCGGGGCGTGCGGGACGCCCCCGACGACCATCGGGACCTCGTCGCCGATGCGCCGCTTGAACTCCCGGACGACCCGGTCCGGGTCGGTGACCGCACGGCGCTCGGCGGCGTCGCCGACGAGCACCGACCCGTCCTCCCCGAGGTAGACCACCGAGGGAACAGCCGCCGTGCGGCTGCCCAGCGGGACCACCTCCGGTCCCGTCCGTCGACCTGCCTCCTCGCGGCAGATCGCCGCGGCGGTAGCGGTGGTGCCCACATCGATGCCGAGCCAGTAGCTCATGCGGTAGGACCTCCCTGGTCCGCTATCCCTGGTCCGCCGGTCCGGCAAGGCCCCCGGCCGCGTCGCCCCCGAGCGCCGCTTGTGCGCCTATCGCCATTGTTCATTGTTTCGTTAGCGTCGCGACCTACCGTCAGGCGGGGATGGGGTCCCGGGGAGCGGCCCCCCTCAGCCACTGTCCCCAACCCCCTAACGGTGGGTGAGGGGAACTGGGTGTGATCCCCGATGGAAGGACGTCCGCCGATGCCTAGCGTTGCCGTCGACGCCGGGTACACCGCCCGGCCAGGGACCTCTCAAGGAGATCGACGATCATGAGCGTGACGCTGATGGACTACATCCTCGAGCTGCTGCGCGGCGGCGACGCCAGGGCGGCCTTCCAGGCCGACCCCCAGCAGGCGCTGAACGACGCCGGCCTGTCCGGGGTGTGCGCGCAGGACGTGTCCGACGCCGTGTCCTACGTGTCCGAGTACCACCCGGTGACGTACGTGGGCAACCAGGACGTCACCGACCGCGACCCCAGCGTGAGCCACGACAGCAGCTGGGGCGGGGAGCACCAGGGGAGCAGCGGCGGCAGTTGGGGCGGGGAGCACCAGGGGAGCGCCATCGAGCAGCTCAGGTACATCACCAACAACTACTCCTACACCGACAGCCACGCCACCACCGTCGACGACTCGGTGCGCGAGAACGTCGTCAACTTCGGCAAGCTGGACCAGACCTTCGACAACCACCAGGTCATCGCCTCCGGCGCCGGCTCGGTGGCCGCCGGTAACGACATCAACGGCAACCTGGCGACCGGCGACCACAGCATCGCGGGCAACGACAACGTCGGCGGCGACAAGACGGTCATCGCGCACTCCTTCGACGGCAACAACCTGGCCACCGGCAACGGCGTGGCCGGCGACGGAAACCAGGGCAACGTCACCGGCGCGAGCAACAGCAACGTCGCCACCGACGGCGGCACGATCGACAACTCGACGCACGACTCGCACGACAAGACGGTCCTCACCGAGAACTCCGGCAACACCGTGAACTCGGACAACACCCAGAACTCGGACAACACCACCGACTCGCACGACAAGACGGTCACGATCGAGCACCACGACACCACGGTGACCGACTCGAACAACGAGGTCGACCACTCGCAGGTGAGCACCAACGAGCAGCACGGTCTCATCAACGCCGACGTCAGCCCGAACGTCGACGTGTCCCACAACAACGTGGACCTGCTGTCCCACGACCTGCACCTCTGAGGCGCCCCGCCGACCAGGGGGAGCACCTGCTCGCCGGGGTAACCTGCCGGTGAGCTGAGCACGACCACCAGCTCCGCCGCCGCCTCCCGCGGCGGCGGAGCTGGTCGTGTGTGGACCGGGAGGAAGGGCAGCAGTGAGCGCACCAGCGGAGGGTCCGCCGCCGGGTCTGGAGCTCGTGGACCGGGGGGTCCGCTGCACCCGGGACTGCGACCGCGCCGACCTGGCCGAGCGGCTCGAGCACACCCGGCGCCGGCTGCTCGACCCGAGCGTGCGGGTGCTCGTCGTCGGGGAGTTCAAGCAGGGCAAGAGCCAGCTCGTCAACGCTCTGGTCGGCGTCCCGATCTGCCCGGTGGACGACGACGTCGCCACCGCCGTCCCCACCGAGGTCCGCTACGCCGAACAACCGTGGGCGGCCCTGGTGCACCCCGCCGGCGAGGGCACCGAGCGGGTCGAGGTACCGATCGAGAAGCTCGCCGACCACGTCTCCGAGCAGGGCAACCCCGGTAACCGGCGGGGTGTGCTGCGCGCCGAGGTCGGCATCCCGCGCCAGCTCCTCGCCGGCGGGCTGGTGCTCGTCGACACCACCGGCGTCGGGGGGCTGTCTCCGGTGCACACCGCGGCCACGCTGGCCGCGCTGCCCACCGCGGACGCCCTGCTGCTGGTGTCCGACGCCTCCCAGGAGTACTCCGAGCCCGAGATCGACTTCCTGCGCCAGGCGATGAAGCTGTGTCCCAACGTCGCCTGCGTGCTGACCAAGACCGACCTCTACCCGCAGTGGCGGCGCATCGCCGAACTCGACCGGGTGCACCTGGCGGGTGCCAAGGTGGCGGCGGATCTGCTGCCGGTGTCCTCGTCGCTGCGGCTGCACGCCATCCGCAGCGACGACAAGGAGCTGCACGAGGAGTCCGGCTTCCCGTGCCTGGTCGGCTACCTGCTCGGCGCCGTGGCCTCGGCCGACCGGCTCTCCCGCCGGTCGCTCGTCCACGACATCTTCACCGTCACCGACCACCTCGCGCTCTCGCTGCGCGCCGAGCTGGCGGCGCAGGAGAACCCCCAGGACACCCCCGCGGTCATCGCCGAGCTGGAGGCCGCCAAGGCCCGCGCCGAGCGGCTCCAGCAGCGCAGCGCGCGCTGGTCGCAGACCCTCAACGACGGCGTGGCCGACCTGAACGCCGACATCGAGTTCGACCTGCGTGACCGGCTGCGCCAGGTGAGCCGGGAGGCCGAGGCGGCACTGGAACAGGCCGACCCGGCCAAGATCTGGGAGCAGTTCACCGAGTCGTTGTCCCAGCAGATCGCGGCGGCGGTCTCGGAGAACTTCGTCTGGGCAAACCAGCGCGCGCAGTGGGTCGCCCAGCAGGTCGCCGACCACTTCGCCGAAGACGGTGGCGACGCGATCCCCGACCTGCGGATGGGCGAGGTCGCCACCTCGTTGGAGTCGATACCCGAACTGGAACCGCCCACAACCGACAACTCCGGGCTCAGCAGCAGGATCCTCACCGGCATGCGCGGCTCCTACGGCGGTGTGATCATGTTCGGCATGCTCACGACGCTCGCCGGGATGGTGCTGATCAACCCGATCTCCATCGGCGCGGGGCTGCTGCTCGGCGGCAAGACGCTGCACGAGGACAAGAAGATGCGGCGGCGGCGGCAGCAGGCCGAGGCCCAGGCGCTCGTGCGGCGCCAGGTCGACGACGTCGCCTTCCAGGTCGGCAAGGAGTGCCGGGACCGGCTGCGGCAGGTGCAGCGACTGCTGCGGGACCACTTCAACGAGGTCGCGACGGAGCTGCAGCGCTCGCTCACCGAGTCGATGCAGGCCGCGCAGCAGGCCGCGAACACCGAGACGTCCGGGCGAGCGCAGCGGATCCGGGAGCTCCGCGGCCAACTGTCGCAGCTCGAGGCGCTGCGTGCCGAGGCCCGCGCCCTGCTCACCCCGCAGGGAACGGCGCCGTGAGCGAGCGGAGCGAGCGAACCATCGGGCACAGCAGCGCCGCTCACGGG
>JAVKSM010000160.1:0-5030 GCA_039583705.1 Pseudonocardiaceae bacterium | reverse complement strand
CCCGGGGGTGCCCCCGCCCCCCACGGCCCGGCTGGCCCGCCGGCTGGGCCGCGTCGAGCACCCGGGTCGCACGGCCGTGCTGCTCGCGTCCCGGGGCCTCGCCGACGCGCTCGCCCAGGCGACGTCCGGGCTCACCCGGCACTGGTGGCCGGTCACCGTGGTGGCCGCCTCCGTCTCCGGGCGGGCGCGGCGGGCGGCTCTGGCGGCCGCGCTCATCGAGGGCGTCGCGGACTGGGCCCGGCACCGCCGCGCGGCGCCGGGTGGCCCGGGTCCGCTGCGCCACCTGCTGGTGCACCGGCTCGACGACCTCGCCTACGGCGCCGGGCTGTGGCGGGGCGCGGCGCGGCACCGCACCCTGGCCCCGCTCCTTCCCCGGGTCGGCCCGTTGCGGCACCCCCGCCCAGTTGCGCCATCACCGTCCGCGCGATGTGATGTGAATGCCGCCACAATGCGGTGCGCGGCACCGTTGCGGACATCCGTCACGCCGCGGCCCACCCATCCAGCGGTCGGCGTGCCCCGGCTGCGCAAGGAGTGAGGCAACATGGCACGCATCCGGGTCACGGTCGACGGTGTCGGCTACGACGATGACGTCGAGCCCCGCATGCTGCTCGTGCACTATCTCAGGGAACGGCTCGGCAAGACCGGCACGGTGATCGGCTGTGACACCAGCAACTGCGGTGCCTGCACGGTCCACCTCGACGGTCAGAGCGTGAAGTCGTGCTCGGTGCTCGCGGTCCAGGTCGACGGCTGTGAGGTCACCACCATCGAGGGTCTGGCGCGCGACGGAGTGCTGCACCCGATGCAGCAGGCCTTCCACGACAACCATGCGCTGCAGTGCGGTTTCTGCACCCCAGGAATGATCATGCAGGCGGTCGACCTGCTCGGCGACAACCCCGACCTCGACGAGCGCGCTGTCCGCGAGGGGATCGAGGGCAACCTCTGCCGGTGCACGGGCTATCAGAACATCGTCCGGGCGATCCAGGACGCCGCCGCCCGGATGAAGCCCGGTGCCGTCCCGGCTGTGGGGCCGGCTGTCGAGCCGGCCGGAGCCACCGGAAGGGGTGACCGATGACCACCACCGCAGAGCCCGGCCTCGAGTTCGGGAAGGCCCGCCGACGCAAGGAGGACTTGCGCCTGATCACCGGGCGCACCCGCTGGACGGACAACATCGCGCTCCCCGGGATGGCGTACCTCTGCGTCGTGCGCAGCCCGCTGGCCCACGCCAGGATCACCGGGATCAACCCTGACGCGGCGAGGCGGATGCCGGGGGTGCTCGGGGTGTTCACCGCCGCGGACCTTGGTACCGAGACCGTCGGGCTGCCCTGTGCATGGCCGATAACCCCGGACCAGAAGGCGCCGACCGCCGTTCCGTTGGCGGTGGACACCGTGCACTTCGCCGGAGAAGGGGTGGCGGTGCTCGTGGGCCGCACCCCGGCCGCCGCGAGGGACGGCGCCGACGCCGTCGAGGTCGACTACGACCCCCTGGAGCCGGTGCTGGACATGTCGGCGGCGCTGGGCGAGGGCGCCACCCTCGTCCACCCCGAGCTGGGCACCAACCGGAGCGCCCGGTGGGTGTTCGACTCCGCCGAGGCCGGCACCGGAGGTGATGCCGCAAAGGCGATCTCCGCCGCCGAATCCGACCCGGAGGCGGTGGTGGTGAAGCGCCGGTTCCGCCAGCAGCGGCTGATCCCGGCGTTCATGGAGCCCCGCTCGGTGGTCGTCGACCCCACCGGCGAGCAGCTCACGATGTGGTCGGCGACCCAGATCCCGCACATCCTCAAGACGATGACCGCTCTCACGCTCGGGCTGCCCGAGCACAAGGTGCGGGTGATCGCGCCGGACGTGGGGGGTGGCTTCGGCGGCAAGCTGCAGGTCACCCCGGAAGAGGTGCTCACACTGCTGTGCGCGCAGCGGATGGGCAAGCCGGTCAAGTGGACCGAGACCCGCTCGGAGTCGTTGCTCTCCGCCCACCACGGCCGTGACCAGATCCAGGACGTCACGATCTCCGCCAAGCGCGACGGCACCCTCACCGGCCTCACAGTCGAGCTGCTCGCCGACATGGGCGCCTACCTCCGGTTGGTCACCCCGGGCATCCCGATCCTGGGCGCGTTCATGTACAACGCGATCTACAAAATCCCGGCGTACCACTTCGCCTGCACGAACGTGTTCACCACCAAGACCCCGACCGACGCCTACCGGGGCGCCGGGCGGCCGGAGGCCACCTTCGCCATCGAGCGGATCATGGACGAGCTCGCGGTCGAGCTCGGGATCGACCCGATGGAGCTGCGCCGCAAGAACTGGATCACCCACGAGGAGTTCCCGTTCACCACCGTCTGCGGCCTGACCTACGACTCGGGCAACTACGAGGCGGCGACCGCAAAGGCCGAGGAGCTGTTCGACTACGCGGGTCTGCGCCGGGAGCAGCAGGAGCGCCGACGCCGCAACGACCCGGTGCAGCTCGGCATCGGCATCTCGACCTACACCGAGATGTGCGGGCTGGCGCCCTCCCGGGTGCTGGGCTCGCTGTCCTACGGCGCCGGGGGCTGGGAGTACTCGGCTGTGCGGATGCTGCCCACCGGCAAGGTCGAGGTGGTCACCGGCTCCTCACCGCACGGCCAAGGGCATGCGACGGCGTGGAGCCAGATCGTCGCCGACCAGCTCGGCGTGCCGTTCGAGGACGTCGAGGTCATCCACGGTGACACCCAGTCCGCTCACAAGGGCATGGACACCTACGGTTCGCGATCGTTGTCGGTCGGCGCCATCGCCGCCGTCAAGGCCGCCGAGAAGGTGGCGGCGAAAGCGAAGAAGGTCGCCGCGCACATGCTCGAGGCATCCGAGGACGACATCGAGTTCACGGCCGGCAGGTTCTCGGTCAGGGGCACCGGGAAGGGCACCACGATCCAGGACGTCGCGCTCGCGGTGTTCGCCGCGCACGACTACCCCGAGGATATCGAGCCCTCGCTCGACGCGGACTACACGTTCGACCCGGAGAACTTCTCCTTCCCGCACGGCACCCACCTGTGCGCGGCCGAGGTGGACACCGAGACCGGTGAGGCCACGATCCGCCGTTACGTCTGCGTGGACGACGTGGGCAAGGCGGTCAACCCGCTCATCGTCGAAGGCCAGGTGCACGGCGGCCTGGCGCAGGGCATCGCCCAGGCGCTGTTCGAGGAGGCTGTCTACGACGAGTCCGGCACCTTGACCAGCGGCACGCTCGTGGACTACACGATCCCGTCGGCGGCCGACCTGCCCAGCTTCACCACCGACCGCACCGAGACCCCGGCCACGAGCAACCCGCTGGGCGTCAAGGGGGTCGGCGAGGCCGGCACGATCGCCTCCACCCCGGCTGTGGTCAACGCGGTGCTCGACGCGGTGCGCCACCTGGGCGTGCGCGACATCGAGATGCCCCTGACCCCGCACCGGGTGTGGCGGGCGCTGCGGCAGGGGTCGGCCTCCGCCGCGGACGAGGCGAACGTCGGTGCCGCGGGCGGCGGTCTCGGCTCGATCGACCCGAACCAGGGAGGCGCGCGGTGATCCCGGTCAGCTTCGACTACGTCCGTCCGGCCACCCTGGACGAGGCGGTGGCGGCCCTGCAGGACGGCGGTGAGGATGCCAAGGTGATCGCCGGCGGGCAGAGCCTGCTTCCGGTGCTGCGGCTGCGGCTGTCGGCCCCGTCACTGCTGGTCGACCTCGGTGGCATCGCCGAGCTGCGCGGAATCCGCGAGGACGGCGACGCCATCGCCATCGGTGCCATGACCCCGCACCACGACATCCTGCGCGCCGAACCGGTCCGCCGGCATGTGGCGCTGCTCGCGACGGCGACCAGGACGGTGGCCGACCCTCAGGTCCGCCACCGGGGGACGCTCGGCGGCTCGCTGGCGCACGCGGACCCGGCCGGGGACCTCGGGGCGGTCGCGGTGGCCCTGGACGCGGAGTTCGGGTGCGTCGGCCCTGACGGGCCGCGCGGCGTGCCGGCCGCGGACTTTTTCGTCGACTTCTTCACCACGGCGCTGGAGGAGAACGAGATCCTCACCGAGGTCCGCTTCCCCCGCTACACCGGCTGGGGAAGCCACTACGAGAAGTTCCACCGGGTGGCACAGGCCTGGTCGATCGTCGGTGTGGCGGCCGCGGTGCAGGTCGAGGGCGGCACGATCGCGCAGGCCCGGGTCGGCCTGACGAACATGGCCTCGACGCCGGTCCGCGCCCGGTCGGTGGAGCAGGCCCTGGTCGGGTCGCCCGCGACGGCGGACGCGGTGCGCGCCGCGGCCCAGCACGCCGCCGAGGGCACGAGCCCGGCGAGCGACGGCGACGCCGCGTCGGACTACCGTGAGCACCTTGCCAGGGTGCTCACCGGTCGCGCGCTGCTCGCAGCCGTCGGCTGAGCCGCCGGAACCCACGGGTGGGCGGCGGCCTCGTCAGGAGCCCGGTGCTCCGGCGGCGCTCGGGTGGTCCGGCGTTCCGGGGCCACCGGGGCCACCGGGGCCACCGCTCACGCCTATCGGAGGAGGCAGTCCCCGTGCAGTTGGAGAACAACTTCACCGTTCCGGTCGACGTGGACCATGCCTGGAGGATGCTCAACGACCCTGAGCGCGTCGCGCCGTGCATGCCGGGAGCGACGCTGGAGTCGGTGGCGGGGGACGCGTTCACCGGAGCGGTCAAGGTGAAGCTCGGCCCGATCTCGCTGACCTACAAGGGAAAGGGAGAGTTCGTCGAGCGTGACGCGGCGGCGCACCGGGTGGTGATCAACGCCTCCGGGCGGGATCTCAGGGGCAACGGCACCGCGTCGGCGAAGGTCACCGGGACGCTCGTGGCGGCCGGCGACGCCACCGAGATCACGGTCGTCACCGACATGACCATCACCGGGCGTCCGGCGCAGTTCGGTCGCGGCGTCATCAGCGATGTCAGCGACAAGATCATGGGCCAGTTCGCCTCCTGCCTGGCCGATTCGCTCGGCACCCGGCCCGAGCCGGTGGCAGAGCGGGCTGCCGAGCCGGATGTCGGGCCGGCCGCCGAGCCGGATGTCGGGCCGG
>JAVKSM010000159.1:0-5074 GCA_039583705.1 Pseudonocardiaceae bacterium | reverse complement strand
GCCCTCGGCCCCCATACCCCGTCTTCCCTGCTCCCCGGCTCAGCTTCCCGGCCACTGCCCCGGGGCTCCACCGTCACGGTCGAGCCCGGCGGTCAGGTCGAGATCGCCAGCCCTCCGCTCGCCTCGGTGGCCGACCTGGTGGACACCGTCTCGGCGGACGTGGCCACCCTGTACCAGCGCCTCTCCGCCGCCGGTCTGCGACCGTTGGACCGCGCCGCGGACCCTCTCCGACCGCCCCGCAGGATCCTCGACCTGCCCCGATACCAAGCGATGGAGACCGCCTTCGACCGGGTCGGACCATACGGTCGCATCATGATGTGCTCCACCGCCGCGGTGCAGGTGTGCGTCGATGCCGGCGCCGGTGCGGACGTCGCCACCCGCTGGACCGCCTTGCACCTGCTGGGCCCGGTGCTGCTGGCCGCGTTCGCGAACTCGCCCGTCGTACACGGCCGGTCCACCGGGTGGAAGTCGAGCCGGATGGCGAGTTGGCTGGCGCTGGACCCGGTGCGGACCGCGCCGCCCGTCCAGGTGAGCGGAGACCCCGCGCTGGCATGGGCGCGGCGTGCCGTGCAGACCCCGCTGCTGTGCCTGCGCCGCCCCGGCAGCCGCTGGGACGCCCCGCCCGGCTTGAGCTTCGGCGACTGGGCGGACGGCGCGCTGCCGGTTCCTCCGACGACCGCTGACCTCGACTACCACCTCACCACATTGTTCCCGCCGGTACGTCCGCACGGGCACATCGAGGTGCGCTACCTCGACGCGCAGCCGGTCGCCGAGTGGGCGGCGCCGGTCGCGTTGCTGGCCGCGTTGTTGGCCACCTCCGGTAGTACCGAGCGTGCCATCGAGGTCTGCGAACCAGGCCGCGGCCGATGGTCGACGGCCGCCCGCCACGGCCTCGCCGACCGCGTCCTGGCGCGGTGCGCCGCGCGGGTGTTCGAGCTGGGCTGCCGCGCCCTGCCCGACATCGCGGCACCGCCGTGGGTACACCGGCTGCTGGAGCGGATCACCGAGCAGCGGGTGCTCCGCGGACGCTGCCCCGCCGACGACCCCGCCCGCCTCACCGACGGCCGCGCACCAGGCACGCCGTCCCGTCTGGTACCCCATCCCCACCGCGGAGGACAGCGCCGGTGAGCGACCTGACGACGATGGATCAGGAACCGCTTCGGGCGCTGCTGGCTGCTCAGTTGGAGCGCGCCCGCGCCCGAAGCGCGCTGCTCACCGACTCGGTCGACGACGCCGACCTCGTCCACCAGCATTCCCCGTTGATGTCGCCGCTGGTCTGGGACCTCGCCCACGTCGGGAACCAGGAGGAGCAGTGGCTGGTCCGCGACGTCGGCGGCCGGGAGCCGGTGCGGACCGACATCGACTCGCTCTACGACGCCTTCCAACACCCGCGCCGGGACCGGCCCGCGCTGCCGTTGCTCGGTCCGAAGGAAACCCGCAGCTACGTCGCCACCGTGCGAGAGAAGGCGTTGGACGCCCTGGAGCGCTCGCCGCTGCGAGGCCGGCGGCTCGTCGAGCAGGGCTTCGCCTTCGGCATGATCGTGCAGCACGAGCAGCAGCACGACGAGACGATGCTGGCCACCCACCAGCTCCGGGTGGGTGCGCCCGTGCTGCACGCCCCGCCGCCACCGGAGCCACCGGAGCCACCGGCGCCGAACCCGTCTGGCCTGCCCGCCGAGGTCCTCGTCCCCGGGGGCGCGTTCACCATGGGGACCTCCACCGAGCCGTGGGCGCTGGACAACGAGCGCCCGGCGCACCCGATTGACGTCGCGGCGTTCGTCATCGACGCCACGCCGGTCACCAACGCCGCCTACCGCGAGTTCGTCGAGGCCGGCGGCTACGAGCAGCCGCGGTGGTGGAGCGAGCCGGGCTGGCGGCACCGCCAGCGGGCCCGGCTGTCCGCGCCGCAGTTCTGGGAGCGCGACGCCGACGGCAGTTGGTGGCGCACCCGCTTCGGGGTCACGGAGCCGGTGCCGCCCGACGAGCCGGTGGTGCACGTGTGTGCCCACGAGGCCGACGCCTACGCCCGCTGGGCAGGCAAGCGGCTGCCGACCGAGGCGGAGTGGGAGAAGGCGGCGCGCCACGACCCGGCGACCGGCCGCTCCCGCCGCTACCCGTGGGGCGACGCCGACCCCACCCCCGAGCACGCCAACCTCGGCCAGCGGCACCTGCAGCCGGCGCCGGTGGGTGCCTACCCGGCCGGTGCGTCCCCGCTCGGCGTGTACCAGCTCATCGGCGACGTATGGGAGTGGACCTCCTCCGGGTGGGCGCCCTACCCCGGCTTCAGCGCCTTCCCGTACCGGGAGTACTCCGAGGTGTTCTTCGGCGGCGACTACCGCGTGCTGCGTGGCGGCTCCTTCGGCACCGACCCGACCGCCGTCCGGGGCAGCTTCCGAAACTGGGACCACCCCATCCGCCGGCAGATCTTCGCCGGGTTCCGGTGCGCCCGGGACGCCACTGCGCAGGAGCAGGAGTGCGGCGCTGTCCAGGAGTGCGCGACGGGACCGGTGGGCTGAGCGTGTGCCGGCACCTGGCCTACCTCGGCCCGCCGGTCCCGCTGGCGGCGCTGCTGCTGGAGCCGGCGCACTCGCTGCTGCGGCAGAGCTGGGCGCCGCTGGACATGCGGGGCGGTGGCATGGTCAACGCCGACGGGTTCGGCGCCGGCTGGTACGTCCCGGGTCGGCGCGAACCGGTGCGCTACCGCACCGACCGGCCGATGTGGACCGATGCGTCGTTCCCGGCGCTGGCCGCGACCACGGATTCCGGGGCGGTGCTGGCCGCGGTCCGCTCGGCGAGTGTCGGCATGCCGGTAATGACGACCGCGTGCGCCCCGTTCACCGGCGGCCGCTGGCTGTTCAGCCTCAACGGCCGGGTGACCGGCTGGCCGGGGTCGGTCGCGGCCCTGGCAGCCGAGCTCCCGGTGACCGATCTGCTCACCCTGGACGCCGCCACCGACGCCGCCCTGCTGTGGGCATTGCTGCAGCACCGGCTGCGGGCCGGCGCCGACGCGGCCGACGCCGTGGCCGCGGTGCTGGGCGCAGTCGCCGCCGCGGCCCCCGGGTCACGGCTCAACCTGCTGCTCACCGATGGTGAGCAGATCGTCGCCACGGCCTGGACGCACTCGCTGTCGGTGCGCACCGAGCCGGACGCCGTCACGGTCGCCTCCGAGCCGCTCGACGAGCTGCCGGGGTGGGTGGCGGTGCCCGACGGGCACCTGCTCACCGCCGTCCGAGGCCGCGCGGCGACCCGTCCGCTGTCGCTGCGAGGGACAGGAACCCGATGACCGTTCCCGTGCTCGAGGTTCACCTCACCGACGACGACGCCAGCGCTGCGCTGCGCAGCGACGTCCGCGCCGGGCTGTGTGCCGAACCCAAGTGGCTGCCGCCCAAGTGGTTCTACGACGCACGGGGCAGTGAGCTGTTCGAGCGGATCACCGAGCTGCCCGAGTACTACCCGTTCCGCGCCGAGCGGGAGGTGCTCGCCGCGCACGCCGCCGACATCGCCCGCGCCGCCGCCGACACCCTCGTCGAGCTGGGCTCGGGGTCCTCGGAGAAGACCCGGCTGCTGCTCGACGCCATGGACGAGGCCGGCACGCTGCGCCGCTACGTGCCCCTGGACGTCTCCGAGCCGGCGCTGCGGGAGGCGGCGACGGCGATCCTGGCCGACTACCCCGACCTGGAGGTACGCGGCGTCGTCGGGGACTTCACCCGCCACCTGGATCTGCTGCCGGTCGGCGGGCGGCGGATGGTGGCCTTCCTCGGCGGCACGATCGGCAACCTGCTGCCGCCCGAGCGCGCCGAGTTCCTGGCCGCGGTCGCGGACGCCCTGGAACCGGGGGAGTGGCTGCTGCTGGGCGCCGACCTCGTCAAGGACCCGTCGACCCTGGTGCGCGCCTACGACGACGTCGCCGGGGTGACCGCGGAGTTCAACCGCAACGTGCTGCGGGTGCTCAACCGGGAGCTCGGCGCTGACTTCGACCTCGCCGCCTTCTCCCACGTCGCGGTGTGGGACGCCGACGCGGAGTGGATCGAGATGCGGCTGCGGGCGCGGCGGGCGATGACGGTGCGGCTGCCCGTCGTCGGCCTCGTCGTCGAGTTCGCCCCCGGCGAGGAGCTGCGGACCGAAGTGTCCGCGAAGTTCCGCCGGGCCGGGTTGGAGAGCGAGCTCGCGGCAGCCGGCTTCCGGCTCGACGAGTGGTGGACCGACACGGGCGAGCGGTTCGCGGTGTGCCTCGCCACGGTGACGGCGCCGACGCGCGGTTAGATCGACAGGTGTCCCGGCTGGCCTCTTTCCACCTGCTCAGGGAACCCGCATGGCGGGCGCCGGTGGCGCTGGGCCGCCTCGTCGGCGACCGATGGCGGCTGTCCCGGGTGGACGGGTTGCGGTTCTTCCAGGTGCTGGGCACCGGGCGCGGCTCGTCGACCTCGGTCGGTGGCATCTCCGCTGCGCGCACCGCACTGTTCGCGGTCTGGGAGGAACCGGATGCGTTGGCGGACTTCCTCGCCCTGACCGCCTTCGCGCGGCGGCGCGCGAAGGCGGTCGAGTCGTGGCACGTGCGGCTGCGCCTGCTGGGAGGGCACGGCCGCTGGCAGGGTTGCGACGTCCTGGACGGGCTGATGCGGGGGACGCCCGGCGGCCCGGTCGCGGTGCTCACCCGGGCCGAGGTCAAGCTCCGGCACTGGGGGCGGTTCGCCCGGGCCGCCCGGCCGGTCAGCGCCGAGGTCAACACCGCCGACGGGCTGCTCGCCGTGGTCGGGATGGGGGAGGCGCCGGTGGGCCGGCAGGCGACGTTCAGCCTGTGGCGCGACGCGGCGACCCTGTCGTCCTTCGCCTACCGGCACCCCCGGCACGCGGAGGTCGTCCGTCGCACCCGGGAGCAGGGCTGGTACGGCGAGGAGCTCTTCGCCCGGTTCCAGCCGGTCGGCGCCACCGGCACCTGGGACGGCCGCAACCCTCTGGCACGCTGATGCGTCAGGACCGCGGTGAGCGCGTGACCGCAGTCTGGTCACCTTCCGGTGAGCAACTCGACGACCGGCGCCATCTCCCCGAGGAACGTGGCGTTGACGCTGATGTA
>JAVKSM010000158.1:0-5082 GCA_039583705.1 Pseudonocardiaceae bacterium | reverse complement strand
CTTCGGCGGTGAGCGCGGGCGGAGTGTGGTGATCCCCCGGGCCGGGACGGGGCCGGGGCGGCGGGGCGCGGTAGGGCTGCGGAAGCGGCAGCCACAGCAGCCGGGCGAGCCGTCCCGGCCCGGGAGCGTGCCGTCGGGAACCGCCCGGTTCGGGGTGACGCAACGCGGCGATCGCCTCCGGCTCGTGGCGGGCGAAGTTGGCGAGCAGCCCGAACACGAACATCGTCAGCACCAGCGACGTCCCACCCGAGGACACCAGTGGCAGCGTGATGCCGGTGACCGGCAGCAACCCGACGACGTAGCCGATGTTGATCGCCGCCTGGCCGACCAGCCAGAGGGTCAGCGTCGCGGCGGTGAGCTTGATCCACGGGTCGGCGTTGCGGGCGGCTATCCGCAACCCGGTGTAGGCCAGGGTGGCGAACAGCGCGAGCACCGCGAACGCCCCGAGGAACCCGAGCTCCTCACCGACGATCGCGAAGATGAAGTCGTTGTAGGCGTTCGGGAGGTAGCTCCACTTGGCTCGTCCCTGGCCGAGCCCCACGCCGAACAGGCCGCCGTCGGCCAGCGAGTACAGCGCCTGTCGGGCCTGGTATGCCGCGCCCAGCGGGTCGGTGGCCGCGGGATGCAGGAACGCCATGACGCGGCTCTGTCGGTAGCCGGCGCTCAGGCTGAGCACGACGGCTCCCGCCAGCCCCCCGACGCCGATCGTGCCGAGCAGGCGCAGCGGCGCACCCGCGAACCACAGCAGCGCGACGAGCACGATCGCCATCGAGATCGTGTCGCCGAGGTCGGGCTCCAACACCACGAGCGTGAACATGACCAGGGCGACCGGCAGGACCGGGACCAGCGCGAACCGCCAGCGGTGCAGCATCCGCCGCCGCTCGCACAACACCGACGCCCCCCACAGGGCCAACGCCACCTTCGTCGGCTCCGAGGGTTGGAAGGACAGGCCGCCGACGGCGAACCAGGCGCGGGAGCCGTTGACGTCCGCACCCACCCCCGGGATCAGGACCGCGATCAGCGCGGCCACCGCGCCCACGACGAGCGCCGGGCTCAGCGCCCGCAGCCGCCGGGGCGAGACCCGCAGGCCCACCCAGAACAGCACCAGGCCGAGACCACAGAAGACCAACTGCTTGCCGAACACGGTGTAGGTCGAACCGTCCCTGGTGTAGGACTCGGCGCTGGACGCCGAGAGGACCATGACCAGCCCCAGCGTGGTGAGCAGTCCGAACACGCCGAGCAGCAGGTGCAGCGAGGTCATCGGACGTCCCAGCCAGGCGGACACCGCCGCCCGCGTCGTCGCGATCCGCCGGGCCGGGTCCAGGTCCCGGGACAGCCTGCGGCCGGGCAACCGGGTCACCGCCGGCCCTGGTGCTCGGCGAGCGCGCGCGCCGCGTCGGCGAACGCCCGCCCGCGGTGGGCATAGTCGCTGAACATGTCCGTGGACGCCGCCGCGGGCGCGAGCAGGACCACGTCTCCCGCACGGGCCATGGCCGCAGCCGTCCGCACCGCCTCGGTCATGGCCCCATCGTCTCCCGCGGCGACCTCGACGACCGGCACCTTCGGCGCGTGTCGCGCCAGCGCCGCGGCCAACTCGGCCCGGTCCGCGCCCAGCAGCACCGCCCCTGCCAGACGCTGGGCGTGCTCGGCGACGAGGGTGTCGACGGCGGCCCCCTTGAGCAGCCCGCCGGCGACCCAGACGACGCGCCGGTGCGCGGCGAGGGAGGCGGTCGCGGCGTGTGGGTTCGTCGCCTTGGAGTCGTCGACGAAACGGACCGCACCGACCTCGGCGACCACAGCACCGCGGTGCGCCCCTGGGGTGAAGGCCCGCAACCCGACGCGCACCGCCGCGGGGGCCACCCCGTACGCCCGGGCCAGCGCGGCGGCAGCCAGCGCGTCGAGCAGCCCGGGCAGGCCAGGTGGCGCGACGTCGGCGACCTCGGCCAGCGCCAGGGCATCGCCGGTCGGGTGCGGGAACGCCCGGTCCACCAGGGTGTCGCCGACCACCCCGAGCTGACCGGGTCGCGGTTCCCCGGCGGTGAAACCGACCCGCCGCGGCGCCGGCGACGCCGCCAGCAGCGCGGCCGCCACCGCGTCGTCCAGCCCCGCGACCGCCACCGGGCCGGTGAGCAGCCGGGCCTTCGCGGCGGTGTAGGCGAGCATGCCGCCGTGCCAGTCGAGGTGGTCCTCGGCGACGTTGAGCACCGCGCCCACCGCCGGACGCAGCGACGGCGACCAGTGCAGCTGGAAGCTGGACAGCTCCACGGCCAGCACCCGGTGCCCCCTCCGCACGGCGGTAACGACAGGGAGCCCGACGTTGCCGCACGCCACGGCGTCCAGGCCGGCGGCGCGCAGCACCGACGCGAGCATTCCCACCGTCGTCGTCTTGCCGTTGGTGCCGGTCACGGCCAGCCACACCGGCGCACCACCCGGCGCCTGCGCGCCGAGGCGCCACGCGAGTTCGGGCTCGCCGACGACCTCGACGCCGGCGGCGGCGGCCGCGACGAGCAGCGGCGCGTCGGGCCGCCACCCCGGGCTGGTCACCACCAGGCTGATGTCCGGGGGCGGCGTGGCGATCCCGAGCTCCAGCCGTACGCCGCGCTCGAGGAGCGGCTCCAGGGCGGCGAGCTGTACCGGGTCGGAGTCGGCGACCGTCACCCTGGCTCCGGCGGCCACCAGCGCGTCGGCGACCGCCGCCCCGGTACGGCGGGCACCGGCGACGAGCACGTGACGGCCGGCCAGGTCCACGGCTACACCCCCTACGTCCCACCAGCCGACGCGGTGAGCCATTCGCTGTAGAAGATGCCCAGGCCGAGCGCGCAGCAGATCGCGGCGAGCAGCCAGAACCGGATGATCACGGTCGTCTCGGCCCAGCCCGCCAGCTCGAAGTGGTGGTGGAACGGCGCCATCCGGAACAGCCGTCGGTGGGTGGTGCGGAAGACGATGATCTGCAGCGTCACCGAGAGCGCCTCGACGACGAACACCCCGCCGATCACGACGAGCAGCAGCTCGGTGTGGCTGACCACCGAGAGCCCGGCGACCAGGCCGCCGAGGGCCAGCGACCCGGTGTCGCCCATGAAGATCCGGGCCGGTGCCGCGTTCCACCAGAGGAACCCGACGCAGGCGCCCACCGACGTGGCCGCCACAACGGCCACGTCGAGGGGATCCCGGACCTGGTAGCAGCCCGGTGCGGTGAACATGTCGCAGGCGTTGCGGTACTGCCAGAATGCCACGATGACGTAGGTCGCCAGCACCATCGCGGCGGTGCCCGCCGCCAGCCCGTCGAGGCCGTCGGTGAGGTTGACCGCATTCGACCAGGCGCTGACCAGCAGGTAGCAGAACAGCACGAATCCGATCACGCCGAAGGAGATCACGTCGATGGCGCGCACGAAGGACAGCTTGACCATCGTGTCGGCGGAGTCGTTGGCGAACCGCACGGCGAGCACCGCGAAAACCACCGCGGTGACGAACTGGCCGACCAGCTTCGAGGTCTTGTTGAGCCCGAGGTTGCGCTGCCGGCGGATCTTGATGAAGTCGTCGAGGAACCCCACCGCGCCAAGCGCGGTGAACAGCAGCAGCACGAGCAGCGCGGAGGCCGTGGGCGGCCCGAGCCCGCGCGCGGCCACCACATGCGTCCCGAGGTAGCCCGCCCACACCGCGAGCACGATCGCCACCCCGCCCATCGTCGGGGTGCCCCGCTTGCTGCGGTGGCTGCGCGGCCCTTCCTCACGAATCTCCTGGCCGAAGCCCTGCCGGACGAACAGCCGGATGACCAGGGGGGTGAGCAGGATGGAGACGGCCAACGCGATGCCGGCGGCGACGAGGATGTTCTTCACGAGCCGCTCCCATGCTCAGCGCGGTCAGTGCCGACGTCGAGCAACGCCTGCGCCACCCGCTCCAGCCCCACCGCCCGGGACGCCTTGACCAGGACGATGTCGCCGGGGCGCACCGCCTCGGACAGCAGCGCGACCGCCGCCCTGACGTCGGCGACCAGCACGCTGTCCCGGCTACCGGCCGACAGCGCGGCGTCGTGCAGTGGGCGGGCGCCCTCACCGACGACGACCAGGTGGTCCACCCCGGATTCGGCGGCCAGCCGCCCGATCTCGGCGTGGGCGGCGGGAGCGAAGTCGCCCAGCTCACCCATCTCGCCCAGCACAGCCCAGCTCCGGCGGCCCCGCGAGGTCCCCGCTGCGCTCATCCTCCGCAGCGCCCCCAGCGCGGCCCGCACGGACTCCGGGTTGGCGTTGTAGGCGTCGTTGACCACCCGAACCCCGTCGGGCCGGTCGCTGACCTCCATCCGCCAGCGGGACGTGGGCACCGCGGCGGCCAGTCCCGCGGCGACCGCATCGAAGCCGACGCCGCACTCCAGCGCCACGGCCGCGGCTGCCAGTGCGTTGCCGACCCAGTGCTCGCCGTGCCCGCGCAGCGCGACCGCTACCGCGCCGAGCGGGGTGAGCAGCCGGAATCGGGGTCGGCCCGCAGCGTCCAGTGTCACCGCCGCCGCCCGGACGTCGGCGCCGTGGCACCGCCCGACCGTCACCACCCGGGCGGCGGTGCGGGTGGCCATCGCCGCCACAGCCGGGTCGTCCGCGTTGAGCACCGCCACACCGCCGGACGCCGCGTGCGGCAACGCCGCCACCAGCTCGCCCTTGGCCGCCGCGATCGCGGCTCGGGAGCCGAACTCGCCCAGGTGCGCCGACCCGACGTTGAGCACCACCCCGATCCGTGGCGGTGCCGTGGCGCACAGCGCCGCGACATGGCCGGGCCCACGGGCCGACAGCTCGAGCACGAGGTGGCGCGTCGCGCCGTCGCACCGCAGCGCGGTCCAGGGGTGGCCGAGCTCGTTGTTGAACGATCCGGGCGGGGCGACCGTCGGGCCCGACGGCGCGAGCAGGGCGGCCACCAGATCCTTCGTCGAGGTCTTGCCGGACGAGCCGGTGATCCCGATCACGGTGAGGTCGGGCAGCACGTCGATGACGGAGCGGGCCAGCGCGGCCAGCGCGGCGAGCACGTACGACCTCGCCGGGTCGCCGGCAGGGACCGGGCGCGCGAGCACGGCCGGCGCGTCCACCTCCCTGGCGG
>JAVKSM010000157.1:0-5138 GCA_039583705.1 Pseudonocardiaceae bacterium | reverse complement strand
CCGCGGCGCTCCGGCGCCCTCACAGCCGGCCCCGGTCCAGCCGAACCACGCTCAGCGCCGAGGCCGGAACCCCGTCCATGCGCAGCCAGCGGGTGTACACGTAGGCGCTGTGCGAGTTGTGCGCCGGCAGGTAGTCGTGCTCACCGTCGCGGCTCCACGGATCCCCGACCTTGACCTCATAGCCGGGCCGCGGCCACGCATCCCCGGCCTTCGCCTTGTTGATCTGGACGTACACCGGTCCGTCCCCGTAGCCGGCTAAGTCGGACGGCACCACCAGTACCCTCGGCCCCCCGCTGATCACCGCCGACCCCCCCGCCACCACAGCGGTTGAGGGTGCAGGCCGGGTCGGTAACGACCTCGGCGACGAGCCCGGATGACACGACGAACGGCGGCGGTTATCACCTCACCGAGCGTGCCGACCGCTCACCGACCGTTCCTACCAAAACGGTAGCGGTGCCGAGTGACCCCTATACCGGCAGACCGGCGCGGTAGGCCATCCTCCGCAGCTCCCGGCTCACCGCATCGTCACGCTTGACGTGGGCAAGCAGCTCGACGAGCGTCTCCCGGGCGAATGGGTTGCGGTATACCCCAACGGGGTAGAGATCTTCGGCTTGACGGAACGCGCGCACAGCATCATCTCGCCGGCCCCGCAACCGGGCCAGCCCGCGACCGTAGTCGACCCAGTAGGACGCCTGACGGGTAATAAATGGGTGCCGCTCCGGATGCACGTCGCGCGCGATGCTCACCGCGCGATCGGGCTCGTGAGCTTCCAGCGCCAGTGCCACGCGCCGCATCCCGACTTCAGTCGGCCCGAACGCGAACCCGAGCAGGTCATCCTCACCGCCTTCCCCGAACTGCACAGCCAGTTCGGCGGCTGCTTCCATCGGCGCGGCCACGTCACCGGGCCGCTGGTCGGCCATGGCGACCGCCGCGTGCCGCATCATGAGCCCGCCCACAACACCGGCAGTCTGGGGCGTGGTCGCGGGCAACGTCACGGCCTCCAACTCAGCCCGTGCCAGATCGAATGCACCATCGGCGAGCAGTTGACGGTTCGTGGCGAGCGCGGCCACGGCGAGCGTGCTCACCTCGTCATGGTCCCGGGCCATGTGCCGCGCGAGGGATGCGACTTGCGAACGTAGATCAACCGGGGCTCCCGCGTCCTGAAGCCACATGTTGGTGACCTGGACGTGCAGCGCCACGGCCAGCGGCAACAGGTCGGCTACGTCCCGGCCGGCGCCGATGCTCGTATGCACGTCCCGGATCAGACCCGGGAGATCGGTGGCGACCTCGGCGAACCGGCAGCGGCGCCGCATCTCCTGAAGCCGGGCCACCTTGGTCCGCAATTCCTCAAGTGGGAGCACCTGTCCGCCCGGCCTGCCAAGGTCAACCGCAACCAGCGCGCGGCGGACCGCATCGATGGCGGAGTCAGTGTGCCCGTTGCCGGGCGCCGGCATCGGAAGTCGGATCAGTTCGGACGGGGCGACCTCCAAGACCTCCGCCAGCTTGACGATTAACCCCAGTCGGTCTAGGGAGCGTTGCCCGGTCTCCAGCCGCGACAACTGCACCGCGCTGATCCCGAGTTGCCCGGCGATCACGTCGAGGCTTTTGCCCCGGGACCGCCGGATCCTGCGCGCCCGCCGGCCGATCGTCACCGGGTCGGTCTCGACCGGCTCACTCTCGTTCACCACGGCGCACCTCTCTACCCAATCCCCGGTTGCCGTCCTCGCTCACGGTAGACCAGCCGTCCGGGTGCAGTTTCCGAACACTGAGGGTCACGGGGAGTTACAGGGCGTGGGATCGCTGCAGCCTTGCCCCGGGGGCGGTAGAGGTGGGGTGCGGCCGCGTGCGTGCGGGTGGGTTGGTGGTCATCTCGTCGCGTCGGCGGGCCTTGGGCCTCAGCGCCGGTTCTCCCGGGGTGCAAAGGGCGACGGTGAGCCAGTCCCCGGGGTAGGTCAGGGTGAGCATCGCCGGCAGCCGCCCCGTGCGGTCCACCAGCGTCGAGTCGGGCGAGCGGCAGGTTGGGCACGTGTCGAGCAGCTCGGTGAAGTCCTCCCCACACGTCGTGCAGACCCGGTAGCGGCCGTACAGGCGGGTGTAGTCCAGGTCGGAGAGCCGGGCGACCATCCGCGCGGGAGCGCGCGGACCAGGCGACGATCGTGCCGCGGGTCGCCACCAGCTCGGGCACGTCCTCGCCGTTGGCCAGGACGGTGGCGGCGATGTCCGCCTCCGCGCGGTCGCGACGCTGTTGGCGCTCCGCGCTGCGCTCGGCCCTCGCGTAGTCCCTCGTGCGGACGCGGATGACGCCGGGGCTGACGACGATCTCCCATCGCGGCCCCTCGCCCAGCACCGCACCCCGACCGCCCGTCTCGGTGACGGCGGGGAGCAGGTCGGCGGCGGTGTGCACCAGCTCGGGCGTGGGAAACGCCGGTCGCCACAGTCCGGGATCGTTCGCGTCGGTTCGCTGCTGGTGATCGCGGACAGATATGGCACATGGGAAGCCCACCGCCGGGCGGCGGCGCCCCGGTCCCGTCGAGCGGGCCGGCCCGGCCCACGGCACGGCCGTGACGCCAGCCTCCGGCGCGCCCCGACCGGCCTCGGCCGGCCGGCCGCCGCCGGTCCGGTACGGCGCCGCCGACAGAGGAGCTGTCCCGGCATCACGAGCACCACCGCCGCGACCGAGCCGGCGTGTGGTCGTCGGAGTTTCCATGCGCCCGGCCGGTGGGCACGACGGCGGCTAAAAAGACGATGAGACGATCTATCGCCGGTCTCAGTTGTGGTCTCGTTCGCAGTCGTTCGCAGTCGTTCGCAGTCGTTCGCAGTCGTTCGCAGTCGTTCGGGGGCGTCCGGCGCGTTACGGCGCTGGCTCAGCTCTTGGACTGACGCACTCCGCGGACGAGAATGAATGGCCTTACGAGGCCCTGAAAAGCGGAAGGTCGGCGGTTCGACCCCGCCCCTGGCCACCCCTGTTGGCCAGTCGTGATGACAGGTTGTCGTCGCATAGCCACTGTCGTTGACGGCAACCGTGACGGCAACCTCACCGAAGCCTCCCCTCCAGCTTGGCGAGCGCGGCCCGCTTCTCGTCGAGCGAGGTGTGCGCATAGATGGTCGTGGTCACGCCCAGGTCGGAGTGGCCGACGATCTCTCGGACGACGTGCGGCGGTGTGCCGAGGTCGAGTAGCAACGAGACGGCGGTGTGTCTCAGGTCGTGAAACCGCGTCTCGCCGAGACCGAGCCGCTCGCGCAGCGGGTACCAGCTCCGTCGAAGGTTGTCGGGTCACCTACCAAGCCCGGCCCTTGCACCCCGGCAGAACCGGCGCTGAAGCCCAAGGCCCGCCGACGCGAGGAGATGACCACCAACCCATCCGCACGTGGCCGTTCCCACCGCTACCGCCCGGGCGAGGCTGCAACACCTCACGCACCGTGACTCCCCGTGACCCTAGGTGGCCGGACAACGCACCCGGAAGGCTGGTCTACCGTGAGGGAGACCGCAACCGGGACCGGGAGGTTGGGATACGCCGTGACGAACGAGACGGAGCCGATCGAGCCGATCGACCCCGCGACCATCGGCCAGCGGGCGCGGATGATCCGGCGCTCGCGCGGCAAGAGCCTGGACGTGGTCGCCGGGCTGGTCGGGATCGACAAGTCCCAGCTGTCGCGGCTGGAACGCGGCGAGTGCTCCCTGGATCGGCTGTCATTGATCGTCAAGCTGGCGGACGCCCTGGAGATCGCCCCCTCGGAATTGACCCGGTTGCCGGTGCCCGCACCCGGTAACGGGGGCATGGACTCCGCCATCGCGGCGGTGAGCCGCGTGATCATGGCAGTCAACCGCGACCATCCGGGCGGCGACGTGCTCCCCGTCGAGGCGCTGCAGGATCGGGTGAGCGCGGTGCTCGACGCTCGCTGCCACCAGGGCCGGGTCCGCGAGGTCGGCGCCGCGCTGCCCGGCCTGATCCGCGACATCCACACCAGCATCGGCGCCGGGCGGGACGTCGCCGAGCTGCTGGACCTGGCGGTCCTGCTGCATGCTCAGCTCACCGAGCCATGGTTACGCCTTGCGGGCGCGCCGCTGGAGTTGCGCGAGCACGCCGTGCTACTGGCCCGCCACGTCGCCGAGCGCCGCGACACCCCGACCACGGTAGGACTCGCCCTGAAGAGCAGTCTCGACGTGGCGCTCGCCGCTGGGGCGTTCGGCCTCGCGCAAGTCGAACTCGACGCGCTGAGCGTGCCAATGACCAGCCCCGAGTCAACGCAGCTCGCGGGTGTGATCGCGCTGAAGCGGTCGTTCGTCGCCGCTGCGGATGGCCGTGCCGCTGAGGCTGACGCGGCGCTGACGCACGCTGCCGAGCTGGCCGAGCGTACCGGCGAGGGTGACGCCTACTGGCTGGCGTCCGGGCCGACGAACGTCGGGGTGTGGCGGATAGCCGTGGCCCGCGAGTCCGGGGATCCCGAGCGCGCGGTGACCATCGCAGCAGGTCTCAACATTGATGCGCACGCCGATATCATGGGTCGTGCCGGGTACTGGGAGCAGTACGCGCGGGCGCTGGTCCGGGTGCGGGGCCGGCGGGATGAGGCGGTGCGGGCGCTGCGCCGCGCCGAGACGATCCTGCCGCATGTCGTGCAGCGCAACCCGGCGGCGCGGGAGACGCTGGTCGAGCTGCTTGCCCATGCTAGGCGCGACGACGCGATGAGCCGGGAGGTTCGGGGGATGGCCTACCGCGCCGGCCTGCCGGTGTAGGGATCACCCGGAGCGGTTGTCAGCCCTACAAGGCCGGACGGTGAGCGGGTCGGCACGCTCGGTGAGGTGTTCACCGTCGCCGTTCGTCGTGTCATCCGGGCCCATCGTCGCCGAGGTCGTCACCGACCGGGCCTGTACCCGCAGCCGGTCTGGTGGCGGGGAGGCCGGCGGTGAGCGGGTGGAGGCTGGCGGTGCGGGAGGTGCCGTCGAGCGCGGCCGGCTACGGCGACGGCACCACCTACGTCCGGATCAACAAGGCGAAGGCCGGGGATGCGTGGCCGCGTCCCGGCTATGAGGTCAAGGTCGGGGATCCGTGGACGCGCGACTGGTCGAGATCAACCACCCCCGCTGCCGGGATGACCGCGAGCATGTCTATCTGCGGGCCCACAACAGTCACAGCGCG
>JAVKSM010000156.1:0-5208 GCA_039583705.1 Pseudonocardiaceae bacterium | reverse complement strand
GCCGCTGGCGCGGACCGGCTACATGGTTCTCGAACCGAGCAACGAGTTCAGCGGTCGCCCCATCCTGCCGGACGCTGTACGGGTGATCGGCTGGCCGGGGCCGCCGAGTGGTCGGGCGCCGTTGCCGACCGCGCCTGCAGGGCCGCGACCGCCCCGTCCGTCAGCCCGCCTGGCCGTTGCGCCAGGTCCAGTCCGGCGGTGAGCGTGGCCAACGGGCTGCGCAGCTCGTGGCTGGCGTCGGCCACGAAGCGGCGCTGTTCGGCCTGGCCCACCTCCAACCGGGCGAGCATCTCGTTCATCGTCTCGGCCAGCCGGCCCACTTCGTCGCGCGCCGCCGGCACTGGTACCCGGCGGGCGAGGTCGCGGTGCTCGGTCAGCTCGACCACCCTGGCCCGGATCGCCTCGACCGGCCGTAGTGCCCGGCCGGCGAAGCCGTAGGTCGCCAGCCCTGCGACGAGGACAAGCAGCGGGCAGCCGACGAGCACCAGCCGCAACGCGGTGCCGACAGCGGCGTCGACCGGCTGGCGCGGCACACCGACCAGCACCACCAGGTGGCCACCGAGCGTGGCCACTCCCACCGCGGCCACCTCGAAACGCGGATCGTCGCCGTCCGCCACGTTGACGCTGGGACCGGCGCTGGGACCGGACACGCTTACGCCAGGAGGCGGACGGGCGGCCACCAGCGGCGGCTGCCCCACCAATGGCGGAGACGCGGCGAGCAGGCGGCCGTCGGCATCGAGCACCTGAACGACGCCGGTGCGGTCGGGACTGGTGACCCGCAGCGCGTCGTTCTCGGTGTCGCCGCGCCGGTCGGCGGCCAGCCGCGCCGCGATCTCGCTGGCCTGCTGCTGCGCCTGTGCCCGCAGCGAGCTGCGCAGCGAGTGGTTCAGCACCAGCACCAGACCGGCCGTCGCGGCCGAGAGCGCGACGGCGACCACGACCGCCGCGGCCAGCGCCGAGCGCAGCCGCACCCCGGTTCGGGCCCGCAGCCAGGCCGCGATCGCCGCCATGGGCGCAGCGTAATGACCTGCGGATTGCGCTGCGGACGGCACCGGGTGTCGTGTTCACGTTGAGTTACATAGTGAACTGTGAATAGGATGGGTCATCAGGGCGGGCGAGGGTAATGGTGGTGCGGTGGGGTACCAGCCGGGCGCGGCCAGCGGCGATGCCGACCGGGGTCATGGTCGCGGCCAGGGCCAGGGTCACGGTCACGGTCACGGTCACGGGGTGTCGAGCGACGCGGATCGGCGCTGGCTGGGGACCGCCCTGGGGTTGATCGTGGTGTTCCTGGCAGGCGAGGTCGTCGTCGGGTTCGTGGCCGGTTCGTTGGCGCTGCTCTCGGACGCCGCGCACATGCTCACCGATGCCGCCGCCCTCGCCCTGGCGCTGGTGGCCGTGCGCCTGGCCGCTCGGCCCGTGTCCGGGGCTTACACCTATGGGCTGAAACGGGCCGAGATCCTCTCCGCGCAGGCCAACGGCATCACGCTGCTGGTGTTGGCGGTGTGGTTGGGCTACGAGGCGATCCGTCGGCTGCTGAGCCCACCGCCGGTGACGGGCACGCTTGTGCTGGGCGCCGCGCTGGTCGGGGTGCTGGTCAACCTGGCCGCGAACTGGTGTCTGGCCCGCGCGGACCAGAGCAGCCTGAACGTGCGGGGCGCCTTCGCGCACGTCCGCAACGACCTGTTCGCCTTCCTCGCCACCGCCGCCGCCGGGGTGGTCATCCTGACCACCGGGTTTGCCCCGGCCGACGCGATCGCCTCCCTGGTCGTCGTCGCCCTCATGCTGCGGGCCGGCGCCGGGCTGGTGCGCGAGTCCGGGCGCATCTTCCTGGAGGCCGCTCCCGCCGGGGTCGACCCGGCGGCGCTGGGTGCCCAGCTCGCCGCCCACCCCGACGTCGTCGAGGTCCACGACCTGCACGTCTGGACCATCACCTCCGGCCAGCCCGCGCTGTCGGCGCACGTGCTGGTCCGTGCCGGCGGGGACTGCCACGCTGCCCGTGTCGACCTGGAAACCCTGCTGCACGAGCAGCACGGCATCACCCACACCACCCTGCAGGCCGACCACGCCCCCGACCGGCTGCTCGCCATCAGCCGCGACGGCCCCCGGGACCGCGACCGGGGCCACTGCGCGAAGCCCCCCGGCGAGGCGCGCCGGGGAGAGCCCTGATCGCGGTGGTCGACGTGGCTCAGCGTCGGGTCGGTGCCACGGTGCCGTCGGCCGACTCGCGGTCCACGGCCAGCAGGTGCCGGCAGTCGGCGATGGCCTGACCGAGCATGTCACACAACTGCTGGTCGTGGCCGGGCCCGGCGAAGTCGTGGGTGTGGTCGCGGGCCAGGCGGAAAGCCGAGGAGACCGCCGCCGCCGCCGGTTCCCGAAGCACGTCCCGGCAGCGCGCGCGTCGGCTGCCCCGGGGATCGTCCAGCCGGGCCAGGCGGACGGTGACCCTCTCGAGCATGTGCCTGAGGTAGCGGCCCTCCGGGCGCGTGGCCAGCGCGGCCCGCAGGCAGGCCGCCACCACCGTGAGGGGGACGCGAGGATCCCGGCTGGCTGTGCCGATCAGATCCGGGGCGAAGCCGGCCAGCCGGCAGCGCACCTGCTGGCTCACGACGTGATCGTTCACGTGGCGGGCCAACTGGGCCAGCGCCGGGTGCGTGCAGCGGGGGTTGTCGCTGAAGCGAAGGCCGGCGAGCACGGAGACGTATTCCATGAGGCACGCGCCCTCGTTCGGACTGCGGTGCGACCCCCATTCCAGCATCGGCAAGCCCTCGGGCGTGCGCTGCACGCGGGACAGGAGACCTGGACCTTTGTTCATCACCCTCGACCTCCAGATGCGCCGATGCGTCGGTGCTATCGGCTGACCCCTCAAGTCCGGCGTGCTTGCCGGGTATCTGATCGCCTCGGTGAGCGCCGGTCGGCGAAGGTCCCTTCCATGACAGCCTCCCTGCCCTCGGCCCCGCCGGCAAGCCCCGCTCACCTCACGCGAACGTCCTGCTACAGCGCGGCTTGCCGGCTGTGGTGAGCAGCAAACCCACCCGAAGGTGTGCGGCAGCTCACATTGCTCGTCCAGCTCGTCACCTACTGGCGAGGGCTCCTCGGCTGCCGTGGGAGGCCGACGGGTCGCCGGTGGTGATCCGCTGCCGAGGGTTTATGCCCCAGCGCCGCGGGAACGCCCACCGGGCGAGGGAGCGGATGCCCGGCGGCCGGAGGTTCCGCCGGTGGTGCGAGCAGACGACGTGGAGGTGTCCCGGTGCGGGCGTTGACATGGCAGGGCAAGCGGGAGGTCCGGGTGGAGACCGTGCCGGACCCGACGATCCAGCAGCCGACCGATGCGATCGTCCGTCTCACCAGCACCAACATCTGCGGCTCCGACCTGCACCTGTACGAGGTGCTCGGGGCGTTCCTGGAGCCCGGCGACATCCTGGGTCACGAGCCGATGGGAATCGTCGAGGAGGTCGGCCCGGAGGCGGCCGACCACGTCCGGCCCGGCGACCGGGTGGTGATCCCGTTCAACATCTCCTGCGGACGCTGTTGGATGTGTGAACGCCAACTGTTCGCCCAGTGCGAGACCACGCAGGTCCGCGACCAGGGCAAGGGCGCGGCGCTGTTCGGCTACACCACGCTCTACGGTCAGGTGCCCGGCGCCCAGGCCGAGTACCTGCGGGTCCCGCAGGCCCAGTTCGGCCCCATCCAGGTGCCGGAAGGGCCCCCCGACGACCGTTTCTCCTATCTTTCCGACGTCCTGCCCACCTCCTGGCAGGCGGTCGCCTACGCGAACATCCCCAAGGGTGGCTCCGCCGCGATCTACGGGCTGGGGGCGATTGGCCAGGTCTGCGCCCGCATCGCCCGCCACCAGGGCGCCGAGCGGGTCTTCGGCGTCGACTTGGTGCCGGAGCGGCTCGACCTGGCCCGCCGTCACGGCATCGAGGTGATCGACGCCAACGACGTCGACGACGTCCCGGCCGCCATCATCGAGCAGACCGGGGGGCGGGGCCCGGACGGCGTGATCGACGCCGTCGGCATGGAGTCCCACGGCAACCCGTTCGAGCGACTCGGCCAGCAGATGGCGGCGTTGCTGCCCGACTCCGTCGGAGCGCCGCTCGCCGAGAAGTTCGGCATCGACCGGCTCGGCGCGCTCACCGACTCGATCTCCACGGTCCGGCGCGGCGGCACGGTCTCGATCGTCGGCGTCTACGGCGGGGCGCTCGACCCGATGCCGATGATGGAGATGTTCGACAAGGGCATCCAGCTCCGCATGGGCCAGTGCCACGTGAAACGCTGGATCGACGACATCATGCCGCTGCTCCTCGACGACGCCGACCCACTGGGCACCGAGGACCTGGCCACCCACCACCTACCCCTGGAGCAGGCACCCCACGGCTACGAGATCTTCCAGCAGAAGCGGGACGGTTGCATCAAGGTCGTGCTGCGGCCAGGGGCCTGACCGCTTCTCAACCGACCTCAACCGACGGAGCCACGCGGGGTGCCACACAGCATCGGGGGAGTCCACGGTCGTCGTCACCGGCGCCTCCAGCGGGATCGGCAGGGCGCTTCCGGGAGCAGGCCAGCGGCGTGCTGGTCAACGTCGCCTCCGTCTGGGGCAGCGTGACCTCCCCCTACGTCAGCTCCTACGTGGTCTCCAGGTTCGGGGTCCGCGCCTTCTCGGAGTGCTTGCAGGAAGCGTTGCGCCTGGACCGACGGACCCACCGGATCCACGTCTGCACGATCCTGCCGCAGTCCGTGGACACCCCGATCTTCCGACACGCCGGCAACTACACCGGGCGCACCCCGCGGCCGGTGCCGCCCACCCTCGCCCCGGCGCGCGTGGTGCGCGCGATCCTCCGCTCCGTCGAGCACCCCCGCAGGCAACGCACCGTCGGCCTGTTCGGCCGCTTCCTCGAAGTCGGACACGCGCTCGCGCCCGGCCTCTACGCTCGCGTCGTCCCCACCGTGATGAACGTCGCCGCGTTCCGCCGGTCCCGGGCGGCCCCCGGCCCGGGCAACCTCTACCACCCCATGCCCGAGTGAAACCAGGTGGACCGCCACTGGCCGGCGCCAGACGGATGGTCGGGTCAGTCGCGGGTCGCCCCTGGTGGCCACACCACGGTGACGGGAATGCCGAGCCGCCCGGGCGTGGCCCACCACGTCGGCGGTGCCGCCGTAACCTCGGGCGGGCTGGCCGTCCCCCACCGCCAGGAGCCGGTCCGCTCG
>JAVKSM010000155.1:0-5219 GCA_039583705.1 Pseudonocardiaceae bacterium | reverse complement strand
ACGCGGGGGCGCTGCGGGCGGTGGGGGTGTCCACTGTGGATGACCTTGCGGCGCTGGACCGGTTCGGCCCGGAGCCGGCGCCGCTGGCAGGGGTGTCCTTCGTCGACTCGGTGCCGCTTGCCCGGGCCTGGCAGCGCGGGCTGCGGCTGGTGCGCCGGGCGCGCGGGGTCACGGTGCCGCGCGCCGACGTCGAGGTCGACGTCGACATGGAGAGCTTCGGCGAGTCCGGCGCCTACCTGTGGGGGTGCTGGCTGTCCGGGGCGGACGTGGGAGAGTCGGCCGGCTACCGGGCCTTCGCCACCTGGGATCCGCTGCCCACCGCCGACGAGGCCCGCTCGTTCGCCGCGTTCTGGACCTGGCTCACCGGCGTGCGGGCGACGGCCGCGGCGCGCGGGCTGTCGTTCCGGGCGTACTGCTACAACGAGCAGGCCGAGAACCGGTGGCTGTTGTCCTCGGCGGAGCGTTTCGCGGGCATGCCGGGGATACCCGGCCGTGGCGAGGTGCGGGAGTTCATCGGCTCCGCGCAGTGGGTCGACCTGTACGCCGCCATCGACCGGCAGTTCCTCTGCGCCCAGGGCAAGGGTCTCAAGCGGGTCGCGCCGGTGGCCGGGTTCGCGTGGCGGGACGCCGAGGCCGGCGGCGAGAACTCGATGCGGTGGTACCGCGACGCGGTCGGCCTCGACGGGGCGGAGCCGGACGAGGGGCAGCGGCGGCGGTTGCTGGTCTACAACGAGGACGACGTGCTCGCGACGCTCACGCTGCGCCGCTGGATGTCGTCGGACGGCGTGCTCGCCGTCCCCTACGCCGGCGACCTGTAGCTGCCGCTACCGGCGGCTTGGGTCGTCGTCGCCGTCGACGGTGGTCACCGCGGCGTCGCCGAGCCGGTGGCAGAGCAACGCGGCGTTGTAGCCGGTGCCGGTGCCGATCTCGAGGATCCGGTCGCCGTCGGTCACGTCGAGCTGGGTGACCAGCACCTGGTCGGCCCTCCCGCGGAGATCAATCAGAGGGACGCTAATGTCTCCTGTCCGCCAGGCGCGGCGCGGTCCGGGTCGCGCGGCTGGCTCGGTGGAGGGGGTGTCGAGTTGACCTGGCAGGACGAGCTGCGGCGGCCCGGCGAGGATCGTGCCGCCCGCCAGATCGGGCAGGGAGCCGCCGGGTGAAGGATCCGTTCCCGCCGCCTTTCTCGTGGCGGCCCGCGGCGCCCGCCACCCCGGCACCCGGGATCCCGGCGCCCGCAGCCACCCCGGCGCCCGCTCCCGCAGCGCCCGACGTCAGATCCGACGAGCCAGCCGAGGAGACGACGGAGGTGGTCGGGGAGGATCTCCGCGAGGATCATCTCGGCGAGCTCGACACCGACCTGATACCCCGGCCAGCGGCGTTGCATGAGGAGCCCGACCACTGCGGGGTCGGGTCGGGTCCCGGTGCCCGTCAGCCCGGAGTCCCGTTGGGCCCCGGAACCCCCCTGGGCCACGGGGCCTGGCCAGGCCCGGACCTGGACGGGGCGGGCGAAGGGAGCGCGCCGCCGTGGGGCGATCCGCGGTTCCCGCCGGTGCCGCACGGCGGCGCGGGCCGCCTCCGGCCGCACCCCCGGCCGGCCGCGAAGATCTTCGCGCCGCTCAGGAGGCAGGGCGTCGGCAAGAGCGTGGCAGCGGCGACCGCGGTGGTGGTGCTACTCGGTCTCGCCGTCAGCGCCTACCTGCTCCTCGGACGCATGTCAGGCGGCGGGTCGTCCGCCGCGCGGACGCCGATCGTCCCCCTGGCCACCGCCTCCCCGGTCCTCCCGGTCTCCCCGGCCGCCACCGCCGCTCCCGCCGCCCCGGTCTCCTCGGTCCCGGCCCCCGCCCCCCAGTCGACTCCCGCCCCGGGGTCTGCCGTCACGGCACGGCCGGCCGCCACCCCCCGGCCGGCCCCCGCCTTGTCGCGTCCGGACCGACTGGCGCCCGCCCCGCTCGGCGGCCAGGAGGAGGTCACCGACGTCACGGACTTCGCGGGACTGGCGCGGGCCGGGATCCTCACGCCCGGCGAGGTGGCCGCCTACCAGGCGGCCCAGCCGGGTGCCGCCCGGCTCGCTGTCGCGGACTTCCCCATGGGCAGGGCGGTCGTCGCGCTCGTCGCCGTCGCCAGCCCGGACCAGGCCCTCGCCGCACGCGACCGACTCACCGCGCTGCAACTCGCCTCCGGCCTGCAGCCGGCTCCCGGCTCCCCGCCCGGCGTGCCGATCGAGATGCTGCCGGTGCAGCCTGGCAAGGTGCTGGCCCGCGCGTTCTACGCTTCGGGCAACCTGCTCGTGCGCGTCGAGTTCTCGGGCACCGACCTCAACGCCGCGGCTGCCGCGTTCCTCCGGATCCTCGCGGCCCAGCTTGGGGCCTTGCCTGCGAACACCTGACGGCGCCCCCGGTGCGGCCGTAGCACTGTCGGGCCCGTCGTCGGCGTGCGGTACGTCGCGGCTCGTCGCCGGGAGGTGCGGGTACCGTCGCCGAGTGGCCACACTGGTGTCCTTTCACGCCCACCCCGACGACGAGTGCATCGGGTGTGGTGGCGTGATGCGCCGGGCATTCGAGGAGGGACACCGCGTCGTGCTCGTCGTCGCCACCCGCGGTGAGCACGGTGAGGTGCCGGACGGCGTCCTCGCGCCGGGTGAGCAGCTCTGGCAGCGCCGGGTCGCCGAGACCCAGGCCTCGGCCGGCATTCTCGGGGTGGCGCGCGTGGAGTTCCTCGGCTACGTCGATTCCGGGATGATGGGAACGCCCGCCAACGACGCACCGGGTTCCTTCTGGACCGCTCCGGTCGAGGAGGCCGCCGAGAAGCTGGCCGCGATCCTGCGCGAGGAGCGCGCCGACGTGCTGACCTGCTACGACGACAACGGTGGTTACGGCCACCCGGACCACATCCAGGTGCACCGGGTGGGGAAGCGGGCCGCTGAGCTGGCCGACACCCCGCGGGTCTACCAGCACACGATCAACCGCGACCACCTCCTCCGGGGTTTGGCGGCCTACAGCGAGCAGGCGCGAGCCGCCGGCGTCGAGGTACCGGACCTCGCTGCTGACGAAGGTTTCGGCAAACCTGAGTCGGTGATCACCGCGGCCGTGGACGTATCGCCGTACCTGGACCACAAGCGCGGCGCCATGCGGGCGCACGCCAGCCAGATCGGCGAGCACTCTTTCTTCCTGACGATGCCCAGGGACGTTTTCGGCTATGCGTTCGGCACCGAGTGGTTCATCCGGGACGGGCAGGGCCCCGGCATCACCGAGACCGACCTGCTCGCCGGGCTCTGATCCCCCCGGCCGCACCCCCGGCGTCACCTGCGGGGGCCGGGCTGATCCCTCCCGGCGGGACGGGCCGAGGGTAGCCTCGGTGCCATGGGCTGGTTCGGTCGGGACAAGCGGACGATGGTCAGCGAGCGGGACGCGCTGCCAGGCCGTCCGACGCCGCTGCGGGTGCCGGAGACGCACGAGGTCAACCAGCGCCGGATCCAGCCGCCGTTCCCCGAAGGGCTCGCGACCGCGGTGTTCGGCATGGGCTGCTTCTGGGGCGCCGAGCGAGCCTTCTGGCAGAAGCCCGGGGTCTACTCCACCGCGGTGGGCTACGCCGGCGGCTACACACCGAACCCGACCTACCAGGAGGTCTGCTCCGGGCTCACCGGACACGCCGAGGTCGTGCTCGTCGTGTTCGACCCGGCGCAGGTCTCCTACGAGAGCCTGCTCACGGTGTTCTGGGAAGGCCACGACCCGACGCAGGGGATGCGCCAAGGCGCCGACGTCGGTACTCAGTACCGCTCGGCCGTCTACTACGTCGACGAGGCCCAACGCAAAGCCGCCGAGTCGAGCCGCACAGCTTACCAGCGTGCGCTCAGCGCGTCCCGACACGGCGAGATCACCACTGAGATTGCGCCGCTGCATGCCTTCCACTACGCCGAGGACTACCACCAGCAGTACCTCGCCCGCAACGCGAACGGGTACTGCGGACTGGGCGGCACGGGTGTTCACATGAGTGCCCCATCGGGTGATCCGTCAGTCACTCAGCACTAGGGTTCGGTTCATCAGCACGAGCGTTCGGTGCCTTGACCAGCAGGAACACCGCCGCGATCTGGTTGAGCGCGGTGGGATCCTCGATCGTCGGCGGCAACCCCTGCTCAGCACGCGTCCGAGCGACGAACTCGCGTACGGCGTCCCGTTGGAGCTGGTGAGACGACGTCATCCCGGTTCCGTGGTTCCGGGGTTCGGACCGTCCAGCCGCGCGTGGCGTGACACCGCTCGACTGGTCGGCCTCGCGCGGTACCTGTCGACGCTCGCGGCGGGTCGAGCTGCCCGGTCGGGTGGCGGGGGGTGTGTCAGGGGAGGGTCGTCGGGGGCAGTCACGTGGGTGGCGCCCTTCTGCTCACTGTGCGTGGTCAGACAAGGGTGTGCCAGGGTCGGCGCGGAGGGCATGGTGTGACGAGGTTGTGGCCGGGAACGGGCACCGGGATCGGCGGCTTCGTGGGGGTCTACCCCCCGCTACCGCGCTGGTCGCTGCCCGTTACCCGGGGGGCTCTACCTCGGTAGCGGGCCCCCGCTACCGGCTCGGTGCTCGCTGGGTGTGGGTAGCGGGGTCCCGGACGGCGGGGCGGTGTGGACGTTCCCCGCTACTGATTACTTTCCGTGAATATTTGGCGTGGGTGGGGGAGGGTGGCGCAGGCAGGGACGGCGGCTTCGAGGTCAGCGCGGCGGTATCCGGCGAGGTTGACCCCCTCGACTTTGACTTGCCGGCCGGAGCGTCGGACGCCGACGCGTTCTGAGTTCCTCGGCGAGGCGTTCGGGGCTGAACTCGCCGTAGGCGCCTTCGTCGGTGTTGACCAGCCGGGCCAGCAGAGTGGTGGTGTGCATGCGGTCCACGCCGTGCATGGCGTACAGCACGTCGGCCAACACGGCGGGGATCTGCACCCCGGCGGCTTCGGCGGCGGCCACGGCTTCCGCGGCGGCGTTCCCGGTCAGGGTTCCGGCGGCGATCCGCAGGGCTCGGCCGTGGGCACAGATCTCCGCGAACGCGGGGAGGTCCATGTAATCGCAGCGGACGATCTCGAAGGATCCGGGTCCGGTGACCAGGACGCCGACGCCTTTGTGGTCTTCGGAGAGGATGGAGGCATCGGCGCCTTGGGCGGCTTTGCCTTTGCCGAGGACCATGTCGGAGGAGGTACGGTCAACGACCTGGGTGCAGTACGGGTAGGTGATGATCTCCCGGAG
>JAVKSM010000154.1:0-5244 GCA_039583705.1 Pseudonocardiaceae bacterium | reverse complement strand
CTAAGCTCTCCAGCCACCTCGTCGATCGTCTTGCCGGAAAATCGTCCCCCCGCCGAGAAGGTCTCTCGATAAGTCTTCTGAGCGAAGTTTGCGTTCTCAATGCAGGGTGTGAGCCCGAGTGGGTCCAGCCAGGTGGTGGGGTTGGGCACGTAGGTGTGAGGGTTGTGTCCGGCCGCCAAGCCGAGCGGGTCGGTTGCGTGGTATCGGCTGGCCGCCGGGTCGTAGTAGCGGTGGTAGTTGTAGTTGAGGCCGGTTTCGGGGTCGTGGTATTGGCCGGGGAAGCGTAGCGGGCAGGCGACGCCGGCGGTGCTGCCGGTGCTGGCGTCGACGGTGGTGCCCCACAGGGTGGTGTGGGGGTGCCAGACCAGGGTGCCGTCGGGGTCGACCATGTCGGTGGGGGTGCCGATCAGGTCGGTGACGATCGCGTAGAACCGCTCGTCGACCCATTCCTGGGGGGCGTCGCGCAGCGGGGTGCGTTCGGTTTGGGTCAGGGGGCGGAAGGTGTCGGGTTCCCAGTTCCAGGTGGTGGTGCGGGCGGGGTCGTCGGGGCAACCGGTGGTGTGGGTTTGTTCGGCGAGCACGAGGCCGTCCCAGGTGAAGTCAACCTGTTCGGCGACGCTCGTCCCATCCGCGGCGAGGCGTTGTTTGGCGGTGCGCCGGCCCAGGGGGTCGTAGCGGTAGCGCCAGCGGGTTCCGTCGGGGGTGGTGACCCCGACCAGGCGGTCCTCGCCGTCCCAGGTGTAGTGCCAGGTGGCGGGCTTGGCCGACAGCCGCTTGTGCTGGCGCAGGATCACCCGGCCCTGGGCGTCGTGCTGATAGCGCAGGGTGCCGGCGCGGCGGAGCAGGGTGCCGGCGTACTCCCGCTCCCCCCGCGCATCGCCCTCCAGACCTTCGGCACTGTGGGGTGGGGTGGGCCAGGCCGCGTCGGTGAGGTTGCCGGCCGGGTCGTAGGCGTAGCGCTCGGCCCACCCAGCCCCGTGCACCGCGGTGACTCGTCCGGCCGGATCGAGGTCGAACCGGCGGGCGCCGGCGATGTGGTCCTTCACGGTGGTCAGATACCCGTCGGGCCGGTAGCCGTAGGAGCGCCGCTGCACCAACCTCGCCTGCCGCGCCGAAGCCGGCGATTCCCGCGCCGAAGCCGCCGAGCCGACAACGGGCTCTCCGGCGGTGAGGGTCTGGGAGACCAGCCGGTGGTTGGCGTCCCAGGATTGGGCGAGCAGTACACCGGCGCCGATGCGGCGCTCGACCTCCCGCCCGGCGCCGTCGTATCCGAAGCGCACCGTGCGTCCGGCGGTGTGCACGACGACCGGCGCCGCACCCGGGCCGTACTCCCACACGCTTTCCACCCCGGAGGGGGTGCGCCGGTGGGTCCGCCGACCCAGCAGGTCGTAGGTGGCGGTGAGGGTGCGACCATGACAGCTCTCAGCGACGACCCGGCCCAACGCGTCACGCTCGAAGGCGACCTCGGCATCAGCATTGACCGCGCGCACCAGCCGGCCGGCCGCGTCGTGGTCGAACGTCGTGATGGTGTCGCCGGAGTGCTGCTCGACCACGTTACCGAGCAGATCCCGAACGTAGTCGGTGGTCTGCCCGGCGCCGTTGGTGCGCTGCACGAGCTGTCCGGCGCCGTCGTAGGCGTAGCGCAGCACCCGGCCGTTGACGTCGGTCTCGCAGACCAGGTTGCCAGCCGGGTCGTAGTCATAGCGCCACACCAGGCCCCGCGGGTTGGTGACGGCGACCAGGCGCAGCTCGGTGTCGTAGCCGAACTCCAGCCGCGCCCCGTCCGGCCCGATCTCGGCGGCGGGTAGGTCGAAGGGGCCGACCTCGGTGCGAGCGACCTGCCCGGCCGCGTCGACGTGTTCGAGCAGGTTGCCCTCCCCGTCATAGCGCCAATGCTCGCTCGCCCCGCCCGGCAGGGTCCGCGAAGTTGGTTTGCCCTCAATCGTCCAACTCAGCCGCGTCACCCCACCCACCGGGTCGGTGACCGCGACCACCCGACCGAAGCCGTCACGGGTATACCAAGTGATAGCCCCAGCCGGGTCGGTGACAGCGATGACCAAGCCGGCAGCGTTGGTCTCCAGCCGGCTGGTGTGGCCCAAGGCATCGGTGACCGAGGCCAGGTGTCCCTGGTCGTCGTAGCCATAACTGGTCGTGGCACCCAGCGGGTCGGTCAGCGCGGTGAGGTTGCCCCGCCCGTCCCAGCTCTGCCGCCACACCGACCCGACCGGGTCGACGACCGTCACCGGCAGTCCCAGGTCGTGGTACTCGGCGCGGGCTTGGCTGCCGTCCGGCCGGGTGACCGCGACCAGGTTGCCCACCTCGTCGTAGCTGTAGCGGGTGGTCCGCCCCAGCGGGTCGGTGCGCACCAGCAACCGGTCGTAGCGGTCCCACACTGAGACCGTCATCTGGCCCAGCGGGTCGACCTCCCGCACCACCTGGCCCCGCTCATCGAGGTGGAACGTCGTCGTTTGCCCCAGGGAGTCAGTGAAGGTCGTGACCCGGTTGTCCCGGTCGTAGGCGAGCGTGCTGGTCATACAGCCGCCGGGACCCACGGTGCGCACACAGCGGCCGGCTTCGTCATAGACGTAGCGGTAGACCACCCCATTGCGATCCCGCCACCCCACCAACCGCCCCACCGCGTCATAGTCAAACCGCAACGGCACACCCGAAGAGTTGACCACCTCGGTGAGCAGCCCACGCCCGTCGTAGCCGTAGCGCACCAGCACCACATCAGCCTCACCACCACTGGCACCGTCGGCGGCGAGCAGGCGCAGCGCGGTGACCCGCCCACCACAGGTCTGCACACCGATGCGGTAACCCCCGCTGTGACGGATCTCGGTGAGCACGCCGCCCCGGTCGTGGACCAGGTCGATGCGTCTGCCGTTGCGGTCACTGACCGCCCGCAACGGCAGAGCCTTGCGCCACGACGGGCCGACCGGGGCGAAATGCAAGGTCCGGCCACGCTGCGGGTCGGTGACGGTGTAGCCGCCGCCCTCGACGCGGCGCAACGGCCAACGCGGCCCCTCCCCAGCCAGCACCGCGGTCCCATCCACCGGGGGGACGGGGTAGGCCAGCAGCATGCCGTCCTCGCCGGCGTAATACACCCCGCTGTCCTCAATTTCCAGGCGTTGGTCCAGCGTCGAGGCCCACGAGTGACCGAACCAGCCACCCACCCGATAGGACGAGTAGTGGGTGCGGGACACCACCAGCGCCAACACCCCGCCCAACTCCACATCGGTCTGGCCCAAGACCACCCGCCCGGTCGCCACATCGACCGGATCCCCGCACTCGACCAGGTCCTCGGCCTGCCGGCCCACCCCTGCCGCCTCGCCCTCGACCGCCTCCCCGGCCCGCAGCGCCAGGCCGGCCTTGGCACCGAAGCCGAGAGTGACCACCGAGAACAAATCCACCGCGACGTTGAGCCAGGAACCCTCCCCGGCCAGAGCCAACATCAGGTTGCACACCAGGGCCACCGCCGAGGCCACCGCCGCCAAGCCGAGCAGGATCGGGGACAGGACATCCAGCCCGGGGATCCAGGAGATCAGCAGCGCGATCGTGCCCAACACACTGGCGACCTGCTCGGCGATATTGGCGATGGCCTTGAGGATGTCGGCGTGCTCGTGGACCCAGTTCGTGAACTGATTCCACCAGGAATCCTTCAACCCGTCGTGGTCAATGCTGTCGTTGATCACTCGCGCGGCCCGGCCGGCGTGCTCATCACGGTAGCTGGTGGCCTCGGCGAGCTTGCGGCGAGCGGCATTCAGGGCACTGACACCGTCGTCGTAACCGCTGTGCCGGTTGCGTTCCGCGGCGACCTGCTCCGGGGTGGGGTTGGCCGGCGGGTTGGCCGGCGGCCGGTTGGCGTCTATCGTGCCCTGCGCCGCCTTCGCCTCAGCCAGCGCGGCATCAGCGACCGACTGGGCATACCGCAACTCCGGGGCATAACCCCGCAACGCACCCCCCGTCGTGGCATACCGGCCATGAGCCTTGTCCAACCGCCCCGCCAGATCACCAGCCGAAGCCGCGAACGTCCGCCCCGCATCAGCGTCCCACCCCTGCGCCGTCGCCAACCTCCGCAGGTTCCCCGCCTGGCGAGTGATCTCATCAGCCATGTCCGACAACGACCTGGCCACCCGCTCGACCTCGTCAGGATCACCCGGAACCGGATCAGAACCCGCCAACGGCGACCAATCAGTCGGCCGCCGGGTCACGAGGCTTTCCTCCCCCCACCGGGCGAGGAGTGCTTTGTCAGCTCGTTGGCCAGATCTACCTTGAGATGGCCACTCAACGGCTCCCCCAACCACTCTGCCGAGCTGCCTGCCGGAGAGAAGTATACTCCACCCGGTTCGGTTCCCCCGGGGCTTTACGCTGAGTGGCCGGGGGTGGGACGCCGTGCTTCCACGACCACCGTCGGAGTCGATGTGATGCCTCGGGTCGTCGCGCGCAGCCGGCGGGTCACTGCGGCGCGGGCGGCGAACTCCTCGTCCCGAGGGTAGTCGACGCCGATGAGGGTGAGGCCGTGGGCCGGGGCGACCGTGACGTCGCTGGGGCGCACTCCGCCGGCGAGCACCCGCGCCGGCCACCCGACGTCGCGGCGGCCCTCCCCGACCGCCAACAGCGCCCCGACCAGGCTGCGGACCATGCCGTGGCAGAAGGCGTCCGCGCTCACCGTCGCGACCGCCAGCCCGTCGCCGGCCTCGGACCACTCCAGACGCTGCAGTTCCCGTACTGTCGTGGCACCGGCACGCTGCTTGCAGAACGCCGCAAAGTCGTGCTCGCCGAGCAACCCGGCGCCGGCCCGCCGCATCGCCGGGACGTCCAGCAGGCGGGGCCACGCGACGGTGTCCCGGGCCCGCAGCGGATCTGCGCCGTGCGAGGCCGTGGTCAGCCGATAGCGGTAGTGCCTGCGGAGCGCGGAGAACCGGGCGTCGAACCCGGCCGGCGCGAGCGCGGCGGCGAGCACCCGGACGTCCGGGGGCAGCAACCGGGCCAACCGCCCCACCAGGGCGTTCACATCGGCGGTGGCCGGCACGTCGGCATGCGCCACCTGCCCGCTGGCATGCACCCCGGCGTCGGTCCGCCCCGCCACGGTGAGCACGACCGTGGCCCGCAGCACGAGGCCCAGTGCCTCCTCGAGCACGCCACACACCGTGCGCCGGCTGGGCTGCCGCGCCCAACCGGAGAAGTCGGTGCCGTCGTAGGCGATGTCCAGCCGGATGCGCGCGAGCCCGCCGTCGGTGACGG